>NZ_RXHX01000137.1:0-273 GCF_005930655.1 Pseudomonas sp. FSL W5-0299 | reverse complement strand
GTATCAGTCCAGGTGGCGGCAGTTGTCCACTCAATGTCTGTGGCATATTTCCACTGCGCCTCTATGGGTTGCTCGGTAGTGGCATCGAACGCGCTCAATACACGAGAAGCGCCGGTATACCCAAACGTATGGCAATTGAAGCGCGCCCCCATGACTTTCAGGTTGCCTGAGCCAATCGCCTGGCCAACCCCAAATTCCAGCACATTCGAATAACTCGTCTCGTTCGTCGCCGCCCGCCAGATCCGGTAACTCACCGTCACCTTCTTGCCGCGG
>NZ_RXHX01000136.1:0-277 GCF_005930655.1 Pseudomonas sp. FSL W5-0299 | reverse complement strand
CCTACAGTGGAATGTGGGTACCTGCAAGAGATTGGTCGGCTGTCAGGCCGCCTTCGCGGGCAAGCCTCGCTCCTACAAGGGGTTCGGTGTACACGCTTCGCTTTTCACCACTCATTAGGCCGAGCGTTAGCTCGCCTGCTTTTGATCTTGATCTGCCCGCCCCTTCGGGAGGCTGAGTGGAGGCGTTCATCTGGGGGGTGGGCGCGTAGCGCCGTGCGGCGAAGCCGCACACATCGAGAGGAGGTCGAAGCGAAGCCGACCGGAGGCGATGCCCCCA
>NZ_RXHX01000135.1:0-279 GCF_005930655.1 Pseudomonas sp. FSL W5-0299 | reverse complement strand
CCACTATTTTGTGAACACCAGGAATCAACTGTGGGAGCGAGCCTGCTCGCGATGGCGGTGTGACAGTCAACGTTGATGTTGAATGTGACGGCCTCATCGCGAGCAGGCTCGCTCCCACATGGGTTGTGCTGTGAATCCACTATTTTGTGAACACCAGGAATCAACTGTGGGAGCGAGCCTGCTCGCGATGGCGGTGTGACAGTCAACGTTGATGTTGAATGTGACGGCCTCATCGCGAGCAGGCTCGCTCCCACATGGGTTGTGCTGTGAATCCACTAT
>NZ_RXHX01000134.1:0-289 GCF_005930655.1 Pseudomonas sp. FSL W5-0299 | reverse complement strand
CGGTTGAATGGAGCATTCAAAGGTTTGCTCAAAGCTCTGCGAGGTGATTAGTAGCGCAAGGGCTTGCGAGCGGTAATTGTGGCCGACGCGGCTGCTTCGGTACTCCCTGAGGGTTCACCAAGGGGAGCCCCCTGCATACGGGGCTCTGACTAGGGGCAGGTGTCAGCATTCAAGCGCTGATCTGAGAAGGAAAACCTAACGCCTCGACAGCTTTACGAATCTGCTCTGGGCTTTCGCTGCTTTCAACACTCACCTTACCGGCTGACCGATCCACGGAAACCGTAGCTTC
>NZ_RXHX01000133.1:0-309 GCF_005930655.1 Pseudomonas sp. FSL W5-0299 | reverse complement strand
CAGTTTGATTGGTGATACCGCAGCCTTTGCGCTCGACTCCACTCCCCTTGTGGGAGCGAGCCTGCTCGCGATGACGGTCTGACATTCAACATCTTTGTTGCCTGACACTCCGCTATCGCGAGCAGGCTCACTCCCACAGTTTGATTGGTGATACCGCAGCCTTTGCGCTCGACTCCACTCCCCTTGTGGGAGCGAGCCTGCTCGCGATGACGGTCTGAAATCTGACATCTCTGTTGCCTGACACTCTGCTATCGCGAGCAGGCTCACTCCCACAGTTTGATTGGTGATACCGCAGCCTTTGCGCTCGAC
>NZ_RXHX01000132.1:0-316 GCF_005930655.1 Pseudomonas sp. FSL W5-0299 | reverse complement strand
CACAAAAAAGCCCACTGACCGTCTCCGGTCAGTGGGCTTTCTCTGATTACGCTTCTACTTACAAAGCCATATCACTGGCAGCATTAGCCTTCGGCGCTTTCGCCTTATCAGCATCAGCCGGAGCAGCAGCCGGAGCCGCTACCTGACCAATCGCCGGCGGCGGCGTCAGTTGCAGCACCTTGGCGGTGTAAGCCCACTCCTGCGCAACCTTCTCAGGGCTGCCGTTCAGCTGAGTGCCATAGCTCGGCACGATCTGATGCAGCTTTTCCTGCCAGGCAGGCGAAGCCACCTTGTCCTTGAACACTTTCTGTAGGTG
>NZ_RXHX01000131.1:0-318 GCF_005930655.1 Pseudomonas sp. FSL W5-0299 | reverse complement strand
CGGGGCGCACACGCTGGCTTACCGGGTGACCCGTTTCAATCAGGGCGCCGAGACGTTCACGCCGGCGCTCAAGCTCTACGCCAAGCTGGAGATTCCTGCGGGCCAGGACCTTAACCCGGAAGAAGGCAGCCACTCGAACCTGTACCTGTTCATCGATCCGGCCATCGTCGAGAACATCGTCGACAAGGAGATCGCCGCGGCCGGGGTGGACATCATCGTTCGGGCCGAGTCCGGGACCGGCGAGCCTTATCCGGATGCGGCGGTGGGCGATGTCATGGTGCTGAGCTGGGGCGGTGTGCTCGTGGAATCCGCGCCGCT
>NZ_RXHX01000130.1:0-326 GCF_005930655.1 Pseudomonas sp. FSL W5-0299 | reverse complement strand
TCACTTCACCGTGGACTTCTTCAATCCCCATCTCCCTGGCGACAGCCCGAGCGGTGGTGAGCCCGTCGCCAGTAGCCATGATGATTTTGATGTCATCAGCCTTGAGCTTGGTGACTGCTTCTTTGGAGGTCGGCTTAATTGGATCTGATACTGCCAGTAACCCTGCCAATACCCCGTCGATTGCGAGGTAGATGATACTGATGCCGTCAAGACGCAACAACTCTGCACGCACTTGTAGGGGCTTGGTGTTCACGCCTGCGGCTTCCATCAACGCGGTGTTCCCCAGCTGGATCTTCTTGCCATCGACGATGCCACTGACCCCGATA
>NZ_RXHX01000013.1:0-150594 GCF_005930655.1 Pseudomonas sp. FSL W5-0299 | reverse complement strand
TATGGAAATGGGCATGTTCCGTGAAGTACGGGTTGATGAGTAAAGGAGACGATCTGTGAGCACATACCTAAATCGTAAATCGCTGGTCGGTTGCCTCTTTGCCGTCGGCTTGATGGGTGGACTCTCGTCCGTGGCGCTGGCAGTCGAAGATAGTAGTGTTCATTCACCTGCTACTCCTGCGGAAGCAACGAGCAAGCCTCCAACTGCGACAAACGAGTCAAAGCCCGATCACGGGTCAATGGATCACAGCAAGATGAGCCATGAGTCGATGGATCATGACCAAAAAACCAAAAAGGCAGATTGAGATCATGACCAGTAAGTTTTTACGCCCAACGTTGATAGCACTGGCAGTCTCTACCAGTCCTGCTTTCTTTGTCGTGGTTCACGCCGCTGAAGAGATGGATCACTCCAAGATGGACCACGGCTCAATCGGAGCTATGGACCATAGCAAGATGGGGGCTATGGATCACAGCAAGATGAGTATGGATGACGGGCAAATGGACGGAATGGAAAGTATGGATGGAGGGGCGACTACCACCAGTCGAACCCCAGTCCCCGTACTTACCGACGCTGACCGTGCAGCCGCCTTTCCAGATGTCGCTGGTCATGGTGTCCACGACAAAAAACTAAATTCCTTCATGCTGCTGGATAAATTTGAGTACCAGGATGCTGACAACGGTAGTGCATTGGCCTGGGATGCAAAAGGATGGATCGGCGGTGACGTTGACCGACTGTGGTTGCGCTCGGAAGGCGAACGTACCAATGGCGTAACGGAAAACGCTGAACTCTCAGCACTTTGGGGGCACTCCATCGGTCCATGGTGGGATGTCGTCACCGGCGTACGACAAGACTTCAAACCCGGGTCACCACAAACTTGGGGAGCGCTCGGTATTCAGGGCATGGCCCTCTATAACTTTGAAGCCGAAGCGACCGCCTACATCGGTGAGAACGGTCAAACCGCTGCTCGATTGGAAGGCGACTACGACATTCTGCTGACCAATCGCCTGATCTTGCAGCCGACGGCCGAAGCCAATTTTTACGGAAAAAATGATCCCCAGCGCGGCATTGGGTCTGGATTGGCAAACACCGAAGTAGGGCTCCGATTGCGTTATGAGATTGTTCGCCAATTTGCCCCTTACATTGGTGTTAGCTGGAGCCGCTCCTACGGCAATACGGCAGATCTGGCCAGCGATGAAGGAGAGGATGCCAACGAGGCCCGGTTTGTCGCCGGTATTCGGATGTGGTTTTGAGGGCCTGACATGAAAAGAACATTGAAAACATTGACTGCTGCCGGGGTGGTTGCCGCAATAACAGGTGCCGGCGTGGTTTATTTTGGTGTGATCAATGTTGGGGCGGATGAACCACATTCCGATCCCGTTTACGCGCTACTTTCCACCGCTCGGGATCGCTCGATCGAAGTGCGCTCACGCGACATTAAAGTCCCCGACCTGAGCGAAGAAGCTCTCATCCGCGCAGGTGCTGGCAACTACAACTCTATGTGCATCGGTTGCCATCTGGCTCCGGGTATTGCAGGAACCGAGTTAAGTAATAGCCTTTACCCTGCACCTCCGAATCTTTCAAAACTGGGCGTTGATGGAAACCCTGCCGCAGCTTTCTGGATCATCAAGCATGGAATCAAATCCAGCAACTGCCTTCATTGGATGCAGAGCAATACAAAGCTCTAGCAACCAGCAGCGGTGGTCATCAACACGGTGGCGGTGAGAGCAAAATGCATAACCATGAAGGCCAGCATGAGGGCCAAAAAGGCGTTGTCGCGGGGCATCATGACGCGAGTGCAGCCGAAGAGATAGCCGAAGCAGGCGACCATCATGGCGAGAGAAACAGCGCTCATGCCCATGAGGCGGCCGCAGCGCCTTCTCAGGATGAAAGTACCGAACACGCCCATCCTCAGGTTGTGGAGGCTTCACATGACGCCCCTGAAACTCCGGCCACTCAGCCAAAAACTCATACCCACGCTGATGGGAAGGAACATACCCATGCGAAATAACTTTCTTCGTCCCGGTCGGGCACTTCGCCTCGCTGCATTTGCGGCTCTGTTTATCAGTTCAGCTGGTCATGCAGCAGAGTCGCTGACGATCGACGTCCATCGTGACGCTAACTGTGGATGCTGCAAGAAGTGGATCCAGCACCTTGAAGCTAACGGCTTCACCGTCGTTGATCATGTAGAAACCAACATGAGCGCGGTCAAGCAGGATCTCGGTGTTGCTCCACGACTCTCGTCCTGCCACACAGCAATGATCAATGGAAAGTTTGTTGAAGGTCACGTGCCCGCCGAGCAAATCATTGCGATGAGCAAACGTGACGACCTTCTCGGGATCGCCGTTCCTGGCATGCCGGCCGGCTCCCCAGGAATGGAAGTGGACGGGAAACATGACGCTTATAAGGTAATCGGCTTGTCCAAAGCAGGCACAGACCACGTCATTGCTGAATACCCCGGAAACTGATCTTCTAATCTTGTTCCTGCATGGTCAGGGTCATGGCAGTGCAGAGGACATAGCTCATTTTGAACGTAAAAAAGGCGCCACTAGGGCGCCTAAACCGCCTCCCAAACCAAAGGAGAAACAAGGAGGCGGGATGTATCTGGTGGTTGAGCAATACTTCACTGCGCGTTAGAAACCTTTCAACTGACAGAGATGATTTCATAAAATGGATAACTTCAGCCTGTCCTGAAAATTACTTCTACGTCAGCGGGCAGTAAGCTTGTTCGGACAAACGGAAAATTATGTTGCGCTTAAATAATTTGCATGGTCTAGCTTCCATGTGGGCAGTTGTCGGCCATAACCTTATATTCCACGGTGTTAAGCTTGCCGGTAGAGTCTTCGTAGGTCATGCGCGAAGGAGCAATACCACAGGTTTTATTGGCTTGTGTGACACTGACGACCTTCTGGATATCGAGGTTCATACCATATTCATAATGAACAATTTCAGGAGGTGTCTTACCATTTCTTGAGGCGTATTGTTCCATTGCCTGTTGGTTCTCTTGCATCATTCGACCATAAACGCGGTCACCGCCTCCCTCAGCCATGGCCAAAGCAGATAAGGTCAAAATAGTAGCGGCAAAAAATCCTTTCATTGCTGTCATTGCTTTCATAATTATCTCCAGAGCTCAATTATTTCTGAGTTAAAGAGTAACAAGTGAAAGCTTTCAGAAAGCTGCCGCGAATGTTACTAATGTGAAAGGTGGACCCTGCTCCGCGTCTACGCTTAGGAGCCAGATGGGATTTTTATTATCACCTGAGGTTGGCAGACGCTGACGGAATACAGATGCCCTCAAAAGCTTATTGGAACCGGTGGTCCCTCCCAATTCCTCGATACGCCGGTAGATCTGAGCAAGGCCTCCGCGTCGACTCCGGTTCTTGCCAAGCTTTCCAGATCCCACTCGAAGAAACTGGAAAAAACCAGGAAAACCTTGCTTGCTACCGCTGAGGTCAATCTTACCGTCGAGTAATTCACCGGGAGCTTCATCCTGATGAGTTCAGAGACAGTCCACACCAAAGTTCTTAGACGGAAATGCCATACTGACTCTTGATGAATCTTGATCTGTTGATAAGTAAGGGGAAACTTCTGCTTGCGCAGATCCAGTTCATGAGGTAACGAACTTGGGAGCAGCGATTGCAAATTCCGAATGTTCACTCTCTTCGGATCTTTCGTAACTTTGTATAGCTCATCTACGCCCGCTTCGATAAGGGCTGCATACGCGCCGTCTCTAGAGTCGACAGACTTCTCGGCCGTAACTGCAACTTTTTTAGGTGCACGGAGTTTTGCCATTAACCATGCGTTATCATTTTCTAGAATCCATTGCGTAGGTTTGTACGCTTTCTTCCAGAGGTACTCGACATCGGCGTCGGCACGTAGCGCTAAAAGCAACTCAATTTTTTGGCGATATCTAGTTTTTTGGTTAGGATGCGATTCTTCGCCTTTGGGAACTCGCGGAGAAATAGAGGCACTCAGCAGGATAGACTCATTCTTCAGAGCCTCTTCAAAGTCATCTGCACTGGAAAACAAATGAAGAGCAATGATCAAATGCCGCGCGAGCGGCATATTTAGCTGACCTTTGTCTGATTTGAGCCGGATCCATTGCTCATGCTTCCCGGTGTTATAGGCTGGATCAATCTGCGACAAAAGCTCATCGCCGTAAGCGCTTTGGATGCTGTCGAATAGTTTTGCGATACCCGCATTTTTTCCGAAAATGAATCCGCGTTTCTTGCATTGGCGGACGTAGCACGAACTTAATACCGTACTGCCTATCGGAGGAATATTGCGTTGCAAGATATCGTGTGCGAACAGGGCGACTTTCTGTTCCAGATTTGAGCCCTTGTGAGTCGCTGCGCTGTTTAAGGGGCTCCAGCCGCACGCGCATGGCTCAGTCAGATTGGGAAGTAGCTTCAATTTTCGGTAGAACGGGCGAGAGCACTCGGGGCAGGCATGGATCAATGCGTCGCCATGACGCCAACAGACGGCAACACCGGGTATCTGGTGAGATCGATGCCAGTAGGCAGAACCCCGATCAATCAAATCCTCCTGAACGCAGGTAGGACAAAGCTTAGCCTTGCCATGGGTGGACTCTTCTCTGCGGGGCACCCGTACCACCCCGTCATAACCGAGCGGTCCTACGTTGTTCTCCGGACCCTGCTTAACCCCAAGAAAAGGTCGGTAAGCAGGAAAAGTCGTGTTGCTACTGATCAGCTCTGCGAGATTGCTCTCCGATTGCCCCGGCAGCCTGTGGGCGAGCCTCTCGATCTGCTTGGGTACGATGCCACCAATGCAAAAGGGTTTCGATGCGAACAAATCGCGGTAGGTTTCTGTCGCGGTTCTATTGCCTGACAGATAGTGATAGCGGGTGACACGAGAGTGCAGCATTTCATCCGGCATCGATACGGGGAAAAATAATAGATCAGACATCATTTACCGATTAAAGGTAGGGCTCGAAGAGAACGTGCATCCGAGGGCAGTATATATGCAACCCGTAAAATTCTGTATCCGGCCTGGATTTGGAAATGACACAGCCGCTCAACTTTGAATCGTAGTGAATTCATTTAAACCCTGCCGCGACCGTACTCCTTGAATACAACACACGTATCGATAACCCGCGTAGGTCAGCCCATGGCGATTGCTCGCAGGTTAGTACATTTTACTTGCTGATCGTGATCATGCGTATTCCGGACCTATTCTGGAAGGTGCAAATTTTCATTAACAGAAAAACAATGTGTTCACGGTGAATTAATTCAGAACGTTTTTTAGATGGAGGGAATGGCGGGCTGGATTACAGCGTGGGCCGAATGCTCGCGACCCGGTAGAGCGAAGAACGTGATACAGGCTTGCCCTCCGAGAGCAATTTGCGTCTAGCCCATCGCAGACGCCTATCGTGAAAGCCTTCGATTGATTCACATACTTTGTCGAGCATTGCTGCACAGAGAGGAAGCTTGCAGAGCTGCTTTTCGAAGCGAGACAGAACATGAAGCTCCCGGCCAATTCTGGTACGCGAGATGCGGACAGGCTTACCCGCAAGAGCATAAAGCGCTTCAGCACACTGACGGACTTCTTCGGCCAGTCTCGCATCGAGGGCAGCGAACATTTCGGCGCTATTTAGACGGGGCGTACGATGGGGGCTTGGGTTTACAGTTGACTCCGAAAGCCACTGCCTATCGTGGCGATACAGCCACGCATACCCCCTGCATGCATGTGCTTTGTAAAAGCGATAATCAGCCTCGAAAGCCGCGCGTCTTGCGCATAGCTCAATGTGAAATCGTGCCTCCCTCCAAGCACCTTGCCCGCCGGCTACATTTCGGATGTGACGATAGACATACGCCAATGAAACGCCTAGAACGGCAGCGATCTTTTTGGCATCAGCTCCCTCAAGAGCATGTTTCCACACAGCGGCTGACGAACAGTCCAGGCCTTCACCAGGCATCACCGGAGAAAGGCGCGTGTGAAGTCGAATGTGAGCTTTCGGACCACACGCCACCGCCTGTTTCATTGGGCGTTGACCATGCAGCAAGCTCACCATGTCAATGCCCAGAGCACCGGCCAATAAAATGTATTTGAGCGGATGGTGGGAGGTTATTGGCGTACGAAGCAGCTTCATGACCCATGAGGCGGGTGTACCTGCACGAACTTCTCCGAGTATAGAAAATTCCCATTCTCGCGGGAGTGCAGCAAAAAAATCGGCCATGTGCTGCGCCAGCATGTGCAGGTGCAAGCGATGGTTATCAGAGGCAAGGTTAAGCTGCGTTGCCCTTTGTAAAAGCGTGTAGCGCACCGCCTCCGCCGACAAAGCACTGACTTCAGACTCGATGACCTGAAGTGATCGCAACGCTATTTCGTGAAGCGGCGGCATGCGCAGCAACGGG
The DNA here is from genome assembly GCF_005930655.1 of Pseudomonas sp. FSL W5-0299. Lineage (NCBI taxonomy): Bacteria > Pseudomonadati > Pseudomonadota > Gammaproteobacteria > Pseudomonadales > Pseudomonadaceae > Pseudomonas > Pseudomonas sp. FSL W5-0299. Next base: position 144,223 of record NZ_RXHX01000013.1, on the reverse strand, counting down.
GTATCGAGAAGTACCGTGTGTGCTTGCACATTCTCATCACTCGGCAGATTGAGTTGTCGAGAGCTACGGCTGGACCAGCGAGGATCAAGGATCCTAAGTGACGTGCCGTGATGCGGACATACCAGCACGCCTGGAAGCATGTGGACCCTGTGCCAGTAAGCAACTCCCCGTTGGGCCTGATCTTGGGCGATACATTCTGGGCATAACCGCACTCGGGAGGCGAATCCAATACGGCTCGCGTTGACGCCCAGCTTCAACATCAAGCCCTTCCCATCGGCAGTCATCAGCGTCCGAGCGTGTTCTACCTGGCTCATACTCAAAAACGGCGCATAGTAGGGTAATAGCGTGTGACGCATGAGGACCTCGGCTATCGATAGCTCGGTACCGCTGGGTAGCGCGTCGACAAACTCCCCTAAATGACTTGGGAATGCCACATTTTGCGAAAATGCTGCCGCCGATTTCAGTCCGGCAAATGCTTCTTGGCAATTACGAACACCGCAAAGACGGGCATAGCGAGAAATCACGCTGTGCAGCGTCTCGTCGGGAAACGCGGCGGGGAAGAAATGGAGTTTAAGGTGCACTTCGCCACCTCCCGACTCACGCTTTGTGGTACATCGGTGAGAACTCAAACAGGTCCTCGTTGAGCCAGCCCGCAGCGCGCAGAGCATCGAGGGGAGCGTCATGTTCGCTTAGCGCTGTAGCCTCTGAGTTTTCCACTGCAGTAGCAATTGGCGATGGGTGGCCTTTCGCAAGAATGGTTGGAGATGGGTCTACCGGCTTCTCACGGGATACAACACTTCGAAGCAAGGCAAGGCGATCCTCTCGTGCCAAACCATCGAAGACCATCATTTCGCTCAGCTGATCCTCAATCGGCAGCAAATCGTCGAACTGTCGCATCCGCTTCGGATCTCGGCTACGCAGAGCTGAAAGGGCTGGCTTTAGAATCTGCATTTTTGAGTTGCTTACCTTCACCAGGACCTCGGCAGTCAAACACTCCGAGCCACTCTGGACCGCATAACGCTGACTCAATACCAGCAGCTTGACCAGGAAATCTGTGACGCCTTGAGTGTGCTCATACAGCGTGTCGAAAATCTCGTCGGTCAGCTCAGCAGTCTGTTTGCACCACTGATAGCTCCAGAGATTTTCGACTAACAACCGCCACTCCTCATCATCTTTCTCGAATCGTTTGAATTCCAGCGTACCGGCACCACAGACTCGGCGGGCAGTCCGCATGACTTCTGAGAACAGGCTAATCGTAGAGTTCGTGCCACTGAAAACGACCGGGATACCAATGTTGTTAACCAAGTGCAGAAAGAAATTCAGCATGCTCTCCTTACCACCGGTTTTCGCCAAGTGGAGGTTTTGCAGCTCGTCGATTAACAAGGCGCCGATGAAAAACGTGCTGGCCACCTGCTCCATCTGTTGCAGCGCATCATTGATGTTTCGATGCCTGTAGCGCTTGTGATAGTCCTTGTCTCCTAGAGCGTCACCAACTGCATAAAAAAACTGCTGGCAAAATCCAGCCAGCGATCCATCCCGAGGGCAGTCAAGCTTCAGCCAAGTGATTTGGGTATGAACAAACTGCTTTCCCTCATAACGCTCATGACGGATTGTCTGTGGATAAAGGCTCAAAATGGCGTGGAGTGCCGTCGACTTGCCAATGCCGCTCAGGCCGACGACGGTGAACGTTTCTGCAGTGGACTTGAACGCATCGTGGTAACGCTGAGCCCCCGATAAAGAATGCAAATGCCGGACGGTAGCGGGCGACATCGGGTTACGCCCAACATACCCTCGACGGATGAGCAGTGAAAACAGGGCCTCCAGTTCCAGGTGTAACAAAAACGGCTGCACCACGGTTCTCAACCGGTCGATACAGTGAATTCGAGTGGATCCTTCGAGGGTCAGCTCTTTCGGATCCACCGGCTGAGGAAAATTCGAGATCAGCTCAATAGCCGCCGCCTCCGACAATATCGGAGGCAAAGCTTCGATAAGCGGATTGCCCGCATACTCACTTATGTCCTGTTTGACGTAATTGGCAAACGTCTGCGCACCTTTCATTTTGCCTGTCCTGGCCGAATTCTTTTGAGCAAATCGATAACCTGCGCAGTTCGCTCGCCGGCATATGAGTCATGCGCTTTCGGTGTCAATTCAGATTGAAGTGAAGCTGGCTCCGCCCTGACGCCTTCAGGAACAACCGCATTTTCACGCTCACGGAGACGTTCTTCTGCGCGGTTCTCGCGGATGTTCCCAGTGGCCTCTGCCTTGGTGGGCGGAGCAGGTTCCAATTTTCGTTCTGCGAGCGCATGACTGATGATCTGGTGGACCTGATCGCTAAGCTGGACACGGCTTTCCAGCTCGGCTCGCCGGCGAGTAGGCGGTTTTTGGCGATAGGCTTCGAGCAGATCAAAAATCTCGTCCGAGCGGTAATTCGCGTAACCGGCATCCGATCGTCGAAGATCACAGCGGATAAACTGCTTGGCCTCTCCCTGGATCCAGATGTGCGCCGCAGAGTTCGGATCGAACCAACACTCTATTGACCAAACGCCCCCTTTGCGAGCCTTGGCAAACCAATCTTTCTCTATGGCCATATCACACACGTAGTGCATGCCGCGAAACATCACCCCGCCCTTTTGAACGGTCGCGCGCTCGCGCGGCAAGAGATGGAGGTAAACCAGCTCGTCGGGACGTTTGTTGGATTCGATCAGGTCGTTTTCGCAGGCCCAATTCCATATCCCGTTGGGCGTAGGTTCAACGCCGTCATTCATCATCGCCTGAGTCAGTCGGTCAGGCTGTCGATGGTGCCGGTTATAGTGGAGCACGCAATTGATGAGTATCTGGGTGAACTCTTTGAGGTTCAGCGTGGCATCGAGCCGGTAATCTCGCTCGCCTCGCTCTTTGTCTCGCGCAGCTACCCCGCCAGGTAGCCATCTGATACCCGTCAAATCATTCAAAATGCCAAACCGACTTTCTACCATAGGCTTCCAATCAGGCCGATAAGGCGGAGCAGTGCCCATCTCAATTCCCAAGCCTGACGATAGCCCCTCTGCTGCCAGTGACAACATCTCTCCCCTGTCGGCGTAAATCTGGTGGGGCAGGTGGTGACAATTCCAATCATCTGAATTGATTTCAACGCCGTTCTGAGCGCAGAACTCGACTTTGGAGGTAAACGCGTTGAACAGCGCTTGCCTCGCCCCGTTCCAACTGGGACCTTCCAATCCTACATAGAGGCCAACAATCATTCCGGAGAAACTATCCACAACGATATAAACTACGGGCCGGCCAATGAGCATCCGTCTAGAGTAGCTGTTGACCAAATAAATATCGGCAATAGTTGCGTCGATTTCGAACTGATGACACGGTCCACGCAGCCAATCGCGAACGGTACCTGAAAGCGGACGGCAGTCCTTTAACCACTTCCTCAACCCTTTACGGCCACGCTCGGTTTCAATTTCGTCGAAAAAAATCTGTCCCCAATATCTGAACTGCCTCAGGCTGGGCAGCTCTAAGCTAGGCAGCAAACGAAGCTCTTCTTCACTGTTTTTAGAGATGTCTCGAACCGAGTAGAATCTTCTCAACATTTCGTCATATGCGCTCGAAATAGAAGACTTTTTATCTTTTACATAAAGGGAATACCCAACTCGGATGCATCGTTTATCAACCGCACCGAGCATCTTGGAAGGCGCAGTAAGAACGCCTTGAAACTTAGGCTTTCGCCCTGGAGGCCTACTTGGATCATATTTTCTATCGGCAACACCTACCGCCGAGTAATTATTAAGCAATGAGTTTCGAACTTGACCATAAAACCAATATCGGTAAAGAAGCCGATAGATAGTTTTTCGCTGGATTCCGAGCTCTGACGCCCGTTTGCTAACAAGCCGGCCTAACTCCCCCCGTACAAATATTTGTCCTGGATATTCAGGATCTAGCAGAGGGGCGATGACGGCCCACTTTTCGTCCCGGCCTTGCTTGGCTCTCTCATCCAACTGCTCCTCAAGCACAAGCATAAACTCGGGCGTGGTGATGGCTGCTGGTTTGGTGTGACCAGACGCTAGCGAGCGACGCAGCTCATCAAGACCAACAGCGTACGGCTGCCGGGGAGGGTCAGCTAGATCTATCACAACTGCTAAGTCATGCGTTTCATCCTGGTAAATGAGCCTGGCTATCGTAGAGATGACCGACAGATCGGTAACAGGCTCGAAAACGTCATTAACGAGAACAGTCATGACATTTTCTCCATCAACGATACTTGGGCAGGGATCTGGAAAACTTCGAAGTCAGGAACTAGACCAGTAAGGTGGAGAGGAGTGTTAACCAAATCTATTTTCAGTATCTTGTTCCAAACCAGATGGAAGAAAATTGCTTGAGCATCTATATAGGAAATGGACAGAAGGCATGCTATTTTTCTTAGACAGGTGGCCAAGGTCCACGAATATTCCCGGCTGTTTGCTAGGCAGTCGATAAAATTCGAATGCAACGGGACTTTCATTAAATCGCGATGCAGCTTCGAGTATTTTCTGATTAGTCCAAGATTTTTTATCAAATCTCGTGTAAAAAACTCATCTGTGACGATCTTCCAATCAACACCTTGGCTATGCCAAAAGCGCTTTTCAATCTCAAGTTTTTCAAGCGTGCGGTTACTTCCTTTGCCAACTAGGTCGGATCGATACTTCACAGTTCTAGCTACCGACTTAAAGTTTCCGTTCAAGTCCTTAACAGTTAGCAGGAAATCTGTTGTCATTACATAGGGCAGTGTCGTTCTAGGGTATCTGGGATAACGTACATCTATTGCCGACGCTATCGCTTGCGCACGCTCTGTAGGTAGTAACGGATATTGCTCACGGATATCCACGACGTTTTCAGAAAATTCACACACAAGGAAGTACGAACGCTCGAGATCTGACAGTAGGTGATGAATCCTCTCGATCTTCACACCTTGGATCTTGTGCGAACGACCTATCGACGGGACATCTTGTACCCGCAGCCAAGGCACGTAGCTTGCCCCGGCGCCTTCGCCAAATCCATTTGCAATATGCCGTTCAATGTCTTGCTGTGATGCAAACTTACGACCTCGCAACCCACGCCTCCTCAGTCGATGCGGACCGCTTCACCTCACGCCGAGAAAAAGTCGTAGAAGGACATGACCGCCGTAGCGGCCATATTTCAAAGCGTTTTCTAGACTACACCCGCGGAGAGTTGAAGCGATGAATCCAGACCAAAGGGAAAGCCTGGAAAGGAAAAACCCCCATAGATACGGGGGTTTGGGCCTTGTGTCAATCTATGTTCATGAGTGTCAAACTTTATTGTTTTGTGTCAATCTTTATTGTTCAAAACCAAGTGTTCAGTCAGCTGTGGATAACTTATTCCACCGTCACAGACTTCGCCAGGTTCCGCGGCTGGTCAACGTCAGTGCCTTTCAACACGGCCACGTAGTACGACAGCAACTGCAGCGGGATGGTGTAGAGGATTGGCGACAGGATGTCGTGGATGTGTGGCATGTGGACAACGTGGGTGCCTTCGCCGTTGGTCATGCCAGCCTTCTCGTCTGCGAAGACGATCAACTGGCCGCCACGGGCGCGGACTTCCTGGAGGTTGGATTTCAACTTCTCCAGCAGTTCGTTGTTCGGTGCCACGGTAACCACGGGCATGTCGTTATCCACAAGCGCCAACGGACCGTGCTTCAGTTCGCCGGCCGGGTAGGCTTCAGCGTGGATGTAGGAGATTTCCTTGAGTTTCAGGGCCCCTTCCATTGCGACCGGGAATTGCGCGCCACGACCGAGGAACAGGGTGTGGTTCTTCTCGGCGAACAGCTCGGCGATTTTCTCTACGGTGCTGTCCATGGCCAAGGCTTCGCCCAGACGGGTTGGCAGACGACGCAGTTCTTCGACCAGAGTGGCTTCGACGCCTTTGGCCAAGGTGCCGCGAACCTGACCCAGGGACAGGGTCAGCAACAGCAGGCCGACCAATTGGGTGGTGAAGGCTTTGGTGGAGGCCACGCCGATTTCGCGACCGGCCTGGGTCAGCAGGGTCAGGTCGGATTCACGCACCAGCGAACTGATACCGACGTTGCAGATCGCCAGGCTGGCGAGGAAGCCCAGTTCCTTGGCGTTGCGCAGGGCGGCCAGGGTGTCGGCGGTTTCGCCGGACTGAGAAATGGTGACAAACAGGGTATCCGGTTGCACCACGACTTTGCGGTAGCGGAATTCACTGGCGACTTCGACCTGGCACGGGATACCGGCCAGCTCTTCGAGCCAGTACCGGGCAACCATACCGGCGTGGTAGCTGGTGCCGCAGGCGACGATCTGTACGTTGCGCACTTTGGCGAACAGCTCGGCAGCCTGTGGACCGAACGCCTGCACCAAGACACCGTTCGGGCTCAGACGACCTTCGAGGGTGCGTTGGACCACGGCCGGTTGCTCGTGGATTTCCTTGAGCATGAAGTGGCGGAATTCGCCCTTGTCGGCTGCTTCAGCGCCGTCGCGGTACTGCACGCTTTCGCGCTCGACGGTTTGGCCGGTCACGTCCCAGATGTGCACGCTGTCGCGGCGAATTTCGGCGATATCGCCTTCTTCCAGGTACATGAAACGGTCGGTGACCTGACGCAGGGCCAACTGGTCGGAAGCGAGGAAGTTTTCACCCAGGCCCAGACCGATCACCAGCGGACTGCCACTGCGCGCTGCCACCAGACGATCTGGTTGATCGGCGCTGATAACGGCCAGACCATAAGCACCGTGCAGTTCTTTAACGGTGGCTTTGAGGGCCACGGTCAGATCGCGCAGGTCCTTGAGTTTGTGGTTCAGCAGGTGTGCGATGACTTCGGTGTCGGTGTCCGAGGTGAACACGTAACCCAAGGCTTTCAGCTGTTCGCGCAGGGCTTCGTGGTTCTCGATGATGCCGTTGTGCACCACGGCCAGGTCGCCGGAGAAATGCGGGTGCGCGTTGCGCTCGCACGGCGCACCGTGAGTGGCCCAGCGGGTGTGGGCGATGCCGAGGCGACCGATCAGAGGTTCGGCTTCCAACGCGTTTTCCAGTTCGCTGACCTTGCCCGGACGACGCATGCGCTCGAGCTTTTCATCGTTGGTGAAGACCGCCACACCGGCGCTGTCATAGCCACGGTACTCCAGGCGCTTGAGGCCCTCGAGCAGGATGGCGGTGATGTTACGTTCTGCGACTGCGCCGACAATTCCACACATGCTATTTCTCCTGACTGACAGCCGCGCAAATCAAATTGATGCCGCGGGCCTGAATCTGATCGCGTGCCGCTAGTGGCAGGCGTTCATCGGTAATGAGGGTATGGACGCTGCTCCAGGGCAGCTCCAGATTAGGAATCTTGCGGCCGATCTTGTCGGCCTCCACCATCACGATCACTTCACGGGCGACGTCAGCCATGACCCGGCTCAGACCCAGCAATTCATTGAAGGTGGTGGTACCGCGAACCAGGTCGATGCCATCGGCACCGATGAACAACTGGTCGAAGTCGTAAGAGCGTAGTACCTGCTCGGCGACCTGGCCTTGAAAGGACTCGGAATGCGGGTCCCAGGTGCCACCGGTCATCAACAGCACCGGCTCGTGTTCGAGTTCGCTCAACGCATTGGCAACGTGCAAGGAGTTGGTCATCACCACCAGGCCCGGCTGTTGGCCGAGTTCCGGGATCATCGCGGCGGTGGTGCTGCCGCTGTCGATGATGATCCGAGCATGCTCACGAATCCGCGTAACAGCAGCGCGGGCGATGGCTTGCTTGTATTTGGAAACCGGTTGACCGATGTCGGCTACCAGCTCCTGAGGCATGGTGATCGCTCCGCCGTAACGGCGTAGCAGCAGACCATTACTTTCAAGCGCGGCCAAATCCTTGCGAACCGTAACTTCGGAAGTTTCGAAGCGCTTGGCCAGCTCGTCCACACTGACTTCGCCCTGTTCATTGAGCAAGGCGAGAATGTTGTGGCGGCGTTGGGGTGTATTGCGTTTCGACATGAGCGAGTAAGTTTCGATTCGAAAGATAACGGAAGCAATCAAAACCTATTGGCGAAACTTCGTCAAGTCTGCGCTAGAAAAATTATCTGTGGATAAAAAGCTTCGCGGGCAAGTCGGATCGCCGCCCGCTCGCTCCTAAGGACCGGAGTCGTTCACAAAATTTGTTAACGACATGGATCCTGCAGGAGCGAGCGGGCGGCGATCCGACTTGCCCGCGAAGGCAATCTCAAAACCGCCGCAACGCGCTGTGGATAACTCAGCTCTTTTTGATCTTCACCGGCCGTTTCCAGCCATCGATGTTCTTCTGACGTGCCCGCCCCACAGCCAACTGCGCGTTATCCACATTCTGCGTGATGGTTGAACCGGCCGCCGTCGTCGCACCGGAAGAGATATCCACAGGCGCCACCAACGAGTTGTTGGAACCGATGAACACGTCTTCACCCAAGACGGTTTTCCACTTGTTGGCGCCATCGTAGTTGCACGTGATGGTGCCCGCGCCAATGTTGGTGCGCGCACCGATCTCGGCATCGCCCAGGTAGGTCAAATGACCGGCCTTGGCGCCTTCACCCAGGTGGGCGTTTTTCAGTTCGACAAAGTTACCCACATGCGCGCGAGCTTCAAGCACCGTACCCGGACGCAGACGTGCGAATGGACCGGCATCGCTACCTTCGCCCAGGATCGCACCTTCGATATGGCTGTTGGCTTTGATCACCACGCCTTTGCGCAGGGTGCTGTCCTTGATCACACAGTTCGGGCCGATCACCACGTCATCTTCAATGACGACCTTGCCTTCGAGGATCACGTTGATATCGATCAGCACGTCTCGGCCGACGGTGACTTCACCGCGTACATCGAAGCGGGCCGGGTCACGCAGGGTCACGCCTTGAGCCATCAAGCGGCGACCGGCGCGCAATTGATAATGACGCTCGAGTTCGGCGAGCTGCTTGCGATCGTTGGCGCCCTGCACTTCCATGGCGTCATGGGGATGCTCAGTGGCCACCACCAGACCATCGCTGACTGCCATTGCGATCACGTCCGTCAGGTAATACTCGCCTTGGGCATTGTTGTTGGAGAGACGGCTCATCCATCCACCCAGCTGTGCGAAAGGCAGGGCCAGAATGCCGGTGTTGCCTTCGGTGATTGCGCGCTCGGACTCGCTGGCGTCTTTCTGCTCAACGATGGCCGTGACCTTGCCGGCGGCATCGCGGACGATGCGGCCATAACCGGTCGGGTCATCCAGCTCGACGGTGAGCAAGCCCAGTTGCTGCGGGGCCACTTTCTTGAGCAAACGTTGCAGGGTTTCAACTTCGATCAGCGGAACGTCACCGTACAGGATCAGTACGGTGTCGGACTCGATGAACGGCACGGCCTGAGCCACCGCATGGCCGGTACCCAGCTGTTGGTCCTGCAGGACGAAATTCAGATCATCCGCCGCCAGACGCTCGCGCACCGCTTCGGCGCCATGGCCAATCACCACGTGGATGCGCTGTGGATCAAGTTGCCGGGCGCTGTGGATAACATGACCAAGCATCGAGTTGCCGGCGATCGGGTGCAGAACTTTCGGCAACGCCGAACGCATGCGAGTGCCTTGGCCGGCAGCGAGAATAACGATTTCAAGAGACATGACTGGCTACCAATCCTGGGTGGTCAGCGGCTGCGACCAGGTTATGAAAAACGGAAAAGAAAAAAGGGTAGCCGAGGCTACCCTTTTTAATCAATCGCGCAACAAGCAATGGCCTATTAGTGGCCAAACTTCTTGCGGATCTGCTGGACGGTGCGCAGCTGAGCTGCGGCCTCGGCCAGACGTGCGGCAGCAGAACCGTAATCGAATTCCGCGCCCCGCTCATGCAAGGCCTTCTCGGCAGCCTTAACGGCTTCCTGAGCGGAGGCTTCGTCCAGGTCGGCAGCACGTTGCACGGTGTCGGCAAGAACCTTGACCATGTTCGGCTGAACCTCGAGGAAACCACCGGAGATGTAATACACCTCCTCTTCCCCGCCCTGCTTGATCAGGCGGATCGGACCCGGCTTGAGATTAGTGATCAGCGGCGCGTGACCCAAGGCGATACCAAGATCACCCAGTGCACCGTGCGCAACCACCATCTCGACCAGGCCGGAAAAGATTTCCCCTTCCGCGCTGACGATATCGCAATGGACTGTCATAGCCATCTGATTGCCTCAACCTAAATTAGCGCCCGTTGCCGGGCGCCGGGATTACAGTTTCTTGGCTTTCTCGATCGCTTCTTCGATGCCGCCGACCATGTAGAACGCTTGTTCTGGCAGGTGGTCGTAGTCACCGTTGAGGATGCCTTTGAAGCCAGCAATGGTGTCTTTCAGGGAAACGTATTTACCCGAAGCACCGGTGAAGACTTCAGCCACGAAGAACGGCTGCGACAAGAAACGCTGGATCTTACGAGCACGGTTTACCAACTGCTTGTCGGCTTCCGACAGCTCGTCCATACCCAGGATCGCAATGATGTCCTTCAGTTCTTTGTAACGTTGCAGAACATACTGTACGCCGCGAGCGGTGTCGTAGTGGTCCTGGCCGATTACGTTCGGGTCCAGCTGGCGCGAAGTCGAGTCGAGTGGATCGACCGCTGGGTAGATACCCAGGGAAGCGATGTCACGGGACAGAACGACGGTGGCGTCCAAGTGGGCGAAGGTGGTCGCTGGCGACGGGTCAGTCAAGTCATCCGCAGGTACGTATACCGCTTGGATCGAGGTGATCGAACCGTTCTTGGTCGAAGTGATACGCTCTTGCAGAGTACCCATCTCTTCGGCCAGGGTCGGCTGGTAACCTACTGCGGAAGGCATACGGCCCAGCAGTGCGGATACTTCAGTACCGGCCAGGGTGTAACGATAGATGTTGTCGACGAACAGCAGAACGTCGTTACCTTCGTCACGGAACTTCTCGGCCATGGTCAGGCCGGTCAGTGCTACGCGCAGACGGTTACCCGGCGGCTCGTTCATCTGACCGTAAACCAGTGCCACTTTGTCCAGAACGTTGGAATCCTTCATCTCGTGGTAGAAGTCGTTACCCTCACGAGTACGCTCACCCACACCGGCGAACACGGAATAACCGCTGTGCTCGATGGCGATGTTACGGATCAGTTCCATCATGTTTACGGTTTTGCCTACACCGGCACCACCGAACAGACCGACTTTACCACCCTTGGCGAACGGGCAAACCAGGTCGATAACCTTGATGCCGGTTTCCAGCAGGTCGTTGCCGCCCGCTTGTTCAGCGAAGGTTGGCGCAGGACGGTGAATGCCCCAGCGCTCTTCGGTGTCGATCGGGCCAGCTTCGTCGATCGGGTTACCGAGGACGTCCATGATCCGGCCCAGGGTCGCTTTACCGACTGGTACGGAGATGGCTGCGCCAGAGTCGGTGACTTCCAGACCGCGCTTCAAGCCTTCGGTGGAACCCATCGCAATGGTACGAACCACGCCGTCGCCCAGCTGTTGCTGAACTTCGAGGGTGGTTTCAGCCGCGCTCACTACTTTCAGCGCGTTGTAGATGCTCGGTACGCTGTCGCGTGGAAATTCCACGTCGATAACGGCGCCGATGATTTGAACGATACGTCCGCTACTCATAGCTGGATCCTCTGAATATTTGAACCGTTAAACCGCGGCAGCGCCGCCGACGATTTCCGAGATCTCTTGGGTGATCGCAGCCTGACGCGCCTTGTTGTAGACCAGCTGCAAATCGCTGATCAAATCACCGGCGTTGTCGGTAGCGTTCTTCATCGCGATCATCCGCGCAGCTTGTTCAGCCGCGTTGTTCTCGACCACCGCCTGGTAGACCTGCGACTCCACGTAACGGACCATCAAGCCGTCAAGCAGCTCTTTGGCGTCCGGTTCGTACAGATAATCCCAGTGGTGCTTGAGTTCCTGATCCGGGGTTGCCACCAGCGGAATCAACTGCTCCACGGTAGGCGATTGCGTCATGGTGTTAACGAATTTGTTGGACACCACGGACAGGCGGTCAATACGGCCGTCCAGGTAGGCATCCAGCATCACCTTGACGCTGCCGATCAGGTCATTGATCGACGGCTCTTCACCCAGGTGGCTGATAGCTGCTACGACGTTACCGCCGAAGTTGCGGAAGAAAGCCGCACCCTTGCTACCAACAACACACAGATCAATCTCGACGCCGTTTTCGCGGTTTACCGCCATGTCCTTGACCAAAGCCTTGAACAGGTTGGTGTTCAAGCCACCACACAGACCACGGTCACTGCTCACCACGACATAACCGACGCGCTTTACTTCACGGTCGAGCATGAATGGGTGGCGATATTCCGGGTTGGCGTTGGCCAGATGGCCAATAACCTGGCGGATGCGCTCCGCATAAGGACGGCTAGCAGCCATGCGCATTTGTGCCTTGCGCATTTTACTGACCGCCACTTTTTCCATGGCGCTGGTAATCTTTTGCGTGCTTTTGATGCTCGCAATCTTACTGCGAATCTCTTTTGCGCCTGCCATGTAACACCTATCAGGTTAGCAAGCGGGAGCCTTGCGGCTCCCGCTGCGGCTTACCAGGTTTGGGTGGCCTTGAACTTCTCGATACCGGCTTTCATGCCAGCGTCGATTTCGTCATTGAAGTCACCCTTCACGTTGATCTTCGCCATCAAATCGGCGTGATCGCGGTTGAAGAAAGCAATCAGCGCTTGTTCAAAGCTGCCGACCTTGGCGATTTCGACGTCAGTCAGGAACCCACGCTCAGCGGCATACAGCGACAGCGCCATGTCAGCGATCGACATTGGTGCGTATTGCTTCTGCTTCATCAGCTCGGTAACGCGCTGACCATGCTCAAGTTGCTTACGGGTCGCTTCGTCCAGGTCAGAAGCGAACTGGGCGAATGCCGCCAGTTCACGGTACTGAGCCAGAGCGGTACGGATACCACCGGAGAGCTTCTTGATGATCTTGGTCTGAGCGGCACCACCCACACGGGATACCGAAACACCGGCGTTCACAGCAGGACGGATCCCGGAGTTGAACATGGCCGATTCCAGGAAGATCTGACCGTCGGTGATGGAAATCACGTTGGTCGGAACGAACGCGGAAACGTCGCCAGCCTGGGTTTCGATGATCGGCAGTGCGGTCAGGGAACCGGTTTTGCCGGTCACTGCGCCGTTGGTGAACTTCTCTACGTACTCTTCCGAAACGCGGGATGCGCGCTCCAGCAGACGGGAGTGGAGATAGAACACGTCGCCTGGGTAAGCTTCACGGCCTGGTGGACGGCGCAGCAGCAGGGAGATCTGGCGATAAGCCACTGCTTGCTTGGACAGATCGTCATAAACGATCAGCGCGTCTTCACCGCGGTCGCGGAAGAATTCACCCATGGTGCAACCGGAGTACGGTGCCAGGAATTGCAGTGCTGCAGATTCCGAAGCGCTCGCTGCCACGACGATGGTGTTAGCCAGTGCGCCGTTTTCTTCCAGCTTGCGAACCACGTTGGCGATGGTCGATTGCTTCTGACCGATCGCGACGTAGACGCAGAAAATGCCGCTGTCTTTCTGGTTGATGATCGCGTCGATCGCCAGAGCGGTTTTACCGATCTGACGGTCACCGATGATCAGCTCACGCTGGCCACGGCCGACAGGAATCATGGCATCGACAGCCTTGTAGCCAGTCTGTACAGGCTGGTCTACCGACTTACGCCAGATCACGCCTGGAGCAACTTTCTCGACCGCATCGGTCTCGGTGTTGTTCAGCGGACCTTTGCCGTCAACTGGGTTACCCAGTGCGTCGACTACGCGACCCAGCAGTTCCTTACCAACCGGAACTTCGAGGATACGGCCGGTGCACTTGGCGCTCATGCCTTCAGCCAGAGACTGATAGGAGCCCAATACAACGGCACCTACGGAGTCTTGCTCCAGGTTGAGAGCCATACCGAAGACGCCGCCCGGAAACTCGATCATCTCGCCGTACATGACATCGGCCAGACCGTGAATCCGCACGATACCGTCAGATACGCTGACGACAGTGCCTTCGTTACGGGCTTGGGAGGTCACATCGAGCTTGTCGATGCGGCCCTTGATAATTTCACTTATTTCGGAAGGATTGAGTTGCTGCATTGCTCTGCTGCCCCTTCAAACTCAAGATTTCAATGCTTCGGCAAGGCTCGCGAGTTTGCCGCGAACCGAGCCATCGATAACCAGGTCGCCGGCGCGGATGACAATGCCCCCAATAAGGGATTTGTCTTCCTCGACTTGCAGGCGCACTTCCCGGTTGAGTCGTGCACTGAGAACCTTGGCGAGTTTGTCTTGCTGTTCTTGGTTCAATGCAAAAGCACTGGTCACTTCAACGTCTACCGACTTCTCTTGTTCAGCCTTGTACAGGTCGAACAGAGCGGATATCTCCGGCAAAAGCGGGAGACGGTCGTTTTCGGCAACGACGTGAATGAAGTTCTGTGCCTTGGCATCAAACTTGTCGCCGCACACGTCAATAAACGTGGCGGCCTTGTTTGCGCTCGTCAGTCGCGGGGCCTTGAGCACGCGCTGCATAGTGCCGTCTTGCGACACTGCTGCAGCCAGGCCGAGCATGGCTGACCAAGAGGCCAGTTGCTGGTGGGCCTGGGCGTGCTCGAAGGCTGCCTTAGCGTAAGGTCGGGCCAACGTGGTCAATTCTGCCATGATCGCCCTCGCTTAAATTTCAGCAGCCAGTTTGTTTACCAGCTCCGCGTGCGCGTTTTGATCGATTGTGGAACCCAGGATCTTCTCGGCGCCAGAGACTGCCAGGCTACCCAATTGGGCACGCAGCGCGTCTTTGACACTGTTCAGTTCCTGCTCGATCTCGGCCTGAGCCTGAACCTTCACACGGTCAGCGTCGATACGGGCTTTTTCAACAGCCTCTTCAACGATCTGGTTACCGCGTTTCTTGGCTTGCTCAATGATTTCGGCTGCCTGAGCTTTTGCTTCGCGCAGTTGCTGACCCGCTTTATCTTGGGCCAGCTCCAGGTCGCGAGCTGCTCGGGCGGCAGCGTCCAGTCCATCCGCGATCTTCTTCTGACGTTCGTGCAAAGCCGCGATGACCGGAGGCCACACGAACTTCATGCAAAACAGTACAAAAATGAAGAACGCAACGGACTGGCCAATCAGGGTTGCATTAATGTTCACGCCAACACCTCGCTCGTTCGTTGCACATCACACCAATTACTCGAAGGTTCGAGTAATTAGCCAGCGAGTTGACCAACGAATGGGTTCGCGAAAGTGAAGAACAGAGCGATACCAACACCGATCATGGTTACGGCGTCGAGCAGACCGGCAACGATGAACATTTTAACTTGCAGCATTGGAACCATTTCTGGCTGACGCGCTGCGCCTTCCAGGAACTTGCCGCCCAACAGGCCGAAACCAATTGCGGTACCCAGTGCGCCCAGGCCGATCAACAGTGCAACAGCGATAGCGGTTAGACCAACTACAGTTTCCATCTTTCCTCCCGACTTTTACGTCGTATGGTTTAGGTTTTTTAGATTTTAAAGCGGTAAAACAAATCGTTTCATAGCCCTGTTCGGGCCCCCACCCGTTTGACCGGATGGGACATCAGACTAGTCGAGACTGGTCTTAATGGTTCTCTTCGTGTGCCATCGACAGGTAGACGATGGTCAGCATCATGAAGATAAACGCCTGCAGGGTGATGATCAGGATGTGGAACACAGCCCACGCCCACTGCAGAACTACGCCCAGGCCGCTAAGCCAGAGCAGACCGCTGCCGAACATCACAGCAATCAGAATGAAGACCAGTTCGCCGGCGTACATGTTGCCGAACAGACGCAGTGCCAACGAGATTGGCTTGGCGATCAGTGTCACGAACTCCAGCAGGAAGTTCACCGGAATCAGCAGGGCTTGAACGAAGATGTTCTTGCTGCCGAACGGGTGCAGGGTCAGTTCGCCGATAAAGCCGCCGATGCCCTTGACCTTGATGCTGTAGAAAATGATCAACGCGAACACCGACAGGGCCATGCCCAGGGTAGCGTTCGGGTCAGTGGTGGATACGGCACGGAATGGAATGTGCGCATCACCAGTGATCAGGATGGCCAGCTGAGGAATCCAGTCGACCGGAATCAGGTCGACGGCGTTCATCAGGAAGACCCAGACGAAGATGGTCAGTGCCAACGGTGCAATCACCGGGCTACGGCCATGGAAGCTGTCTTTCACGCTGCCATCGACGAATTCGACCAATACTTCAACGAAGTTCTGCAAAGCACCAGGCTGACCGGAAGTCGCCTTCTTCGCCGCCATGCGGAAAAGAAGAACGAAGATCAGACCCAACGCGACCGACCAGCCGAGAGTATCGACGTGGAAAGCCCAGAAGCCCATTTCTTTGGCTTCTGCTGCGGTGTGGGCAAAACCCCACCCGCCAGTTGGGTGCTGACCGAAGGTCAGGTTCTGCAAGTGGTGCTGGATATAGCCCGAAGCGGTTGTTTCTGCCATGGTTGCCTCAAACGCCCTAAGGTCTCGAAAGTCTTGTTCTCATCAGCAGGGGCGCGAACCAGCTGACCAGTTGGGTCAACACGAAGACGCCGAATACAGCTAGCGGCGCCAATGGCTTCACACCTGCGAACGTCAATGCAAAGAGCACTGCCGTCAAAATCAGTTTGCCCGCCTCACCGGCATAAAAAGACCGGACGATGGCTTGGGCTGCTCGGGCGCCGGAAAACCGAAATGCCCTGTGAGCGAAATAAACATTGGGCAGCAAAGCTATCAGGCCTCCGCAGAGTCCTGAGTACCCGGCAACGACTCCGTGCCATTGCCAGAGCGCCAAAGCGGCGATCAGCAAAACGACAAACTGAGCCATTAACACCGGAAAAACTGCCAGGCGATGGAACGGCAAGCGGTTTGGCGTGCGGCTTTCCATCACAATTACTCCCCAATGGTCGGCTGCCAGAATTCAATAACTTGGCATAATTTGTGCCGACAAAATGCGCGCAGAGTATAGGGGCGGTTCTGCCCCTATTCAACCGTCAGGTAGTGATTTCCGACTGCACGCTACATGAGGAAATGTTTCAACGAATGTGCGCGAGCACACCTTGAAGCTCATCGAGGGAGTTGTAACCAATAACCAACTGCCCTTTCCCCTTCTTTCCGTGGCGGATCTGCACCGCAGAGCCTAGGCGTTCAGCCAGGCGCTGCTCGAGTCGGGCGATATCAGGGTCCTGTTTAACCGGTTCAGCAGGCTCCTGTTTGCCACTCAACCACTGGCGAACCAGTGCCTCGGTTTGGCGCACCGTCAGCCCTCGTGCGACAACATGTCGCGCCCCTTCAACCTGTTGATTCTCCGGTAAACCGAGCAAAGCACGCGCATGACCCATTTCCAGGTCGCCGTGCGACAGCATGGTTTTGATAACTTCCGGCAACGCGATCAAGCGTAGCAGGTTGGCCACGGTCACGCGGGATTTGCCCACAGCTTCGGCGACTTGCTGCTGAGTCAGCTGGAATTCCTGCTGCAAACGCTGCAAGGCCACGGCTTCTTCGATGGGATTGAGGTCTTCGCGCTGGATGTTCTCGATCAGCGCCATGGCGATCGCGGTTTCATCCGGCACATCGCGAACCATCGCCGGGATGGTTTCCTGGCCAGCCTGCTGGCTGGCGCGCCAGCGGCGTTCACCGGCGATGATTTCAAAGCGACCGCTACCAATCGGACGCACCACGATCGGCTGCATCACGCCCTGGGCCTTGATCGACTGCGCCAGTTCTTCCAGCGCCTGAGGATCCATGTCCCGTCGCGGCTGGTACTTGCCGCGCTGGATCAGGTCCAGGGGCAGGTGCTGCAGCTCACGCTGATCGGCCTGGACCGCTTGTTCTTCCAGCGAGCTGACAGTCGGACCACTCAGCAGTGCATCCAGTCCACGTCCGAGACCTCGTTTCTTGACGGCCATGGGGATTCCTTAAGTTGCCTGAGCGGCGGCGGTGCGTGAGTTTTTGCGTTGACGACGAACAAGCTCGCCGGCCAACGCCAGATAGGCGATAGCGCCACGCGATGCTTTGTCGTAGGCCAGCGCCGGCATGCCATAGCTAGGTGCTTCGGCCAGACGGATGTTGCGCGGGATGACGGTGTCGTACAGCTGCTCGCCGAAGTGCTCCTTGAGCTGCGCCGATACATCGTTCATCAGGCTCAGGCGCGGGTCGTACATGGTCCGCAACAGGCCTTCGACTTTCAGATTCGGGTTGAGCAATTCAGCGATACGCTTGATGTTATCCACAAGGTCGCTCAAACCTTCGAGCGCGAAGTACTCGCACTGCATGGGGATAATTACCCCGTCAGCTGCAACCAACGCGTTCAGCGTCAGCATCGACAACGACGGCGGGCAGTCGATCAAAATGTAATCGTAGTTTTCACGGATCGGCGCCAACGCACTGCGCAGGCGACTTTCCTTCATCTGCATTTCCAGCAGAACCACTTCGGCTGCAGTCAGGTCACGGTTGGCCGGCAACAGCTGGTATCCGCCGTGCTCGGAGTAGTGCATGGCCTCAGCCAGGTCACACTCGCCGATCAGCAGGTCGTAGACCGAGTTTTCCAGCCCGTGTTTATCCACACCGCTACCCATGGTGGCGTTGCCCTGTGGATCGAGGTCGATCAACAGCACCCGGCGCTTGGTAGCGACCAGGGATGCTGCGAGGTTGATGCAGGTGGTGGTTTTACCCACACCACCTTTCTGGTTCGCTATCGCGAATACCTTAGCCATTCTTGCTTGTGTTCCCAATCATGCCGTGCGGCGCAGTATCAGCAGATGGCGTTGGCCTTGGCAACCAGGTACGGCCAGGGCGTGTTCGCTATCGAGGTGGAAGTCTGCCGGCAATGCTACCAGCTCATCAGCCGGATGAACGCCCTTCATTGCCAGCCAGCGTGTATCGGCATCGCCCAAGTGGCGAGTCCAGTTGCTGAAGTTTTCCATGCTGCTGAACGCCCGGGAGATGATCCCGTTGAATGGCTGGGCAGGCTGGAAAGCTTCTACTCGACTGTGGATAACTTGCAGGTTATCCAGTTTGAGTTCGAGTTTGACCTGGGTCAGGAAGCGGGTTTTCTTGCCGTTGCTGTCCAAACAGGTCACTTGCGAGTCTGGAAACAGGATGGCCAACGGAATACCCGGCATGCCGCCGCCGCTGCCAACGTCCAGCCAGCGACCATTCTCGACAAACGACATCACGCTCAAACTATCGAGCAGATGACGGGAGACCATTTCGTCCGGATCGCGCACGGCAGTCAGGTTGTAAGCCTTGTTCCATTTGATCAACAGGGCCAGGTAGCCCAGCAGCTGCGCATGCTGGGCTTCTGTCAGCGTGACACCGAGCTGGCGAGCGCCTGTGGATAACTCTTCGGCATGTTGCGAGGTGACCAACGAACTCAAGCGCTTTGCTCCAACTGACGGCCCGCGCCGCGTTTTTTCAAATGAATCATCAACAGCGAAATCGCTGCCGGCGTGACACCCGGGATACGTGACGCCTGGCCCAAAGTCTCTGGACGGGTCGCGCCGAGCTTGCTCTGGATCTCTTTTGAGAGACCGGAAATGTTTGTGTAATCGATATCCACAGGCAGTTTTGTATCTTCGCTGGCCCGCAGGCGAGCGATTTCATCCTGCTGGCGATCGATGTAGCCGGCGTACTTGGTCTTGATTTCGACCTGCTCGGCGACTTGTGGATCTTCCGCGCCGCCACCGGTCACGGCGATCAGACCAGCGTAGTCGATTTCCGGACGGCTCAGCAGGTTGAGCAAATTGTATTCGTGAGTCAGCGGCGTACCGAACTTCTCGGAAATCGCATCGCCCTGCTCAGTGCCCGGGCGGACCCAGGTACTTTTCAGGCGCTGTTCTTCAAGGTCGATGCTTTCGCGTTTCTTGCAGAAGGCCGCCCAACGCGCGTCATCCACCAGACCCAGCTCGCGACCTTTTTCGGTCAGACGCAGGTCGGCGTTGTCTTCACGCAGGATCAGGCGGTACTCGGCACGGGACGTAAACATCCGGTACGGCTCTTGAGTACCGAGAGTAATCAGGTCGTCGACCAACACCCCGATGTACGCCTCGTCGCGACGCGGGCACCAGGCATCTTTGCCCTGCGCGCGCAGAGCCGCGTTGGCGCCAGCCAGCAAACCCTGGGCGCCGGCTTCTTCGTAACCAGTGGTGCCGTTGATTTGCCCGGCGAAAAACAGACCGCCGATGACTTTGGTTTCGAGGCTGTACTTCAGGTCACGCGGGTCGAAGTAGTCGTACTCGATGGCGTAGCCAGGACGAACAATGTGCGCGTTTTCCATGCCGCGGATCGATTGCACGATCTGCAGTTGCACGTCGAACGGCAAGGAGGTGGATATCCCGTTCGGGTACAGCTCGTGCGTAGTCAAACCTTCCGGCTCGATGAAGACCTGGTGGCTTTCCTTGTCGGCAAAGCGGTGGATCTTGTCTTCGATCGACGGGCAATACCGCGGGCCGATGCCTTCGATCAGCCCTGCATCGGAATACATCGGAGAACGATCGAGGTTGGCGGCAATGATTTCGTGGGTGCGAGCGTTGGTGTGGGTAATCCAGCAGCTCACCTGTTTCGGATGTTGCTCTTTGGAACCCATGAAGGACATTACCGGGATCGGTGTATCGCCTGCTTGCTCGGTCATCACCGAGAAATCCACAGAACGACCGTCGATTCGCGGTGGCGTACCGGTTTTCAGGCGACCGACTCGCAGCGGCAATTCACGCAGACGATGAGCCAGGGCGATCGATGGCGGATCGCCGGCACGGCCACCGGAGTAATTCTGCAAGCCGATGTGGATAAGTCCACCGAGGAAGGTGCCAGTGGTCAACACCACGGAATCGGCGAAGAAACGCAGACCCATCTGGGTGACAACACCGCGCACTTGTTCCTGCTCGACGATCAGGTCATCAGCAGCTTGTTGAAATATCCACAGGTTCGGCTGGTTTTCCAAAGCTTCGCGGACAGCGGCCTTGTACAGAACCCGGTCTGCCTGAGCGCGAGTCGCTCGTACGGCCGGACCTTTGCGGCTGTTCAACACGCGAAATTGAATACCACCTTTGTCGGTAGCCATGGCCATCGCGCCGCCGAGGGCATCGATTTCTTTCACCAGATGGCTTTTACCGATCCCACCGATGGCGGGGTTGCAACTCATGGCACCGAGGGTTTCCACGTTATGCGTCAACAACAGGGTTTTTGCACCCATACGTGCTGAGGCCAGTGCTGCCTCGGTACCGGCATGACCGCCGCCGATGACGATCACTTCAAAACGGGAAGGGAAATCCACCACGCACCTCGTGCCTGCTTCAGTTAGGTAATCAGGAATAGTTTGAGCTCAGGTTTCTGGACCTGGTCGACAAGTATAGGGACTTCGCCCTTCCTAAAGAACCCTTTGCACAAAATTTAACCAGCTGTGGAGAAGTCGGGGTTATAGAAATTAAAAAGAGAGAAATTTATTAAATCTTTGTTTTTATGTTTATTTCTACTGAGTCACATTTCTGTGGATAGATCGCTACAAGCCTTTATATTCAATATGTACAGCGATTCAAAACCCTGTGGTCATGTGCCAAGGAGGCCCTTGGATAACCGGTTTAAGCCTGTGGATGAAAGGGGTGGTTATCCACAGGGGCGGTTATCTTCAGTTTTCACGCCCTGTTATCAACTGCCCTTAGTGGCACTTACTCACAGGGCTTAATCCACAGATAAATGCTGATCGAGCAAATTCCGGACACGGAAAATCCGCTCAAGCAGAAAGAATCTGCTCGGCACTGGAGGAAATTTAAGGCAAGGGAGGGAACAGACAGGCGCGAACGGCCTGTCTGTGAATATCGGAAGGACTATTTACCGATGCAGAAGCTGGAAAAAATACGTCCCAGCAGATCATCCGAGCTGAATGCGCCGGTGATCTCACCCAAAGAGTGCTGAGCCTGGCGCAAATCTTCCGCCAGCAGCTCACCAGCACCCGCCAGAGTCAACTGCGCACGGCCATGCTCAAGGGATGCGCTGGCGTGTCGCAACGCATCAAGGTGACGCCTGCGTGCACTGAAGCTGCTTTCCGAAGTCTGCTCGTAACCCATGCAGGCCTTGAGATGTTCGCGTAGCAATTCCAGCCCCATACCGCCAGATTTGGCACTAAGGCTGATGGTGACGTGGCCATCGTCACTGACTTCCAGGGCAATCGCTTCTCCCGTCAGGTCAGCCTTATTACGGATCAGCGTAACTTTTGCCGGATCCGGGCGGATTTCAAGGAACTCCGGCCATAACGCAAACGGATCAAGTGCCTCAGGAGCGGTCGCATCGACCACCAGCAACACCCGATCTGCTTCGCCGATGGCTTTCAACGCCCGCTCGACGCCGATTTTTTCCACCTGGTCATCGGTATCCCGCAGACCGGCGGTGTCGACCACGTGCAACGGCATGCCATCGATGTGGATATGTTCGCGAAGAATATCCCGGGTGGTGCCGGCAATCTCGGTCACGATCGCGGCTTCTCGACCGGCCAAGGCATTCAGCAGGCTGGACTTGCCGGCATTGGGTCGGCCGGCAATGACCACGGTCATCCCGTCGCGAAGCAAGGCACCTTGCCCGGCTTCACGAAGCACTGTGGATAATTCATCGCGCACTTTGTCGAGCATGGCCAGTACGTGGCCGTCGGCCAGGAAGTCGATTTCTTCTTCCGGGAAATCGATCGCAGCCTCGACGTAGATGCGCAGGCCGATCAACTGCTCGGTGAGGTTATGCACACGCAAGGAGAATGCGCCTTGCAACGAACGCAGTGCATTTCGCGCAGCCTGTGCAGAACTGGCCTCGATCAAGTCGGCAATGGCTTCCGCCTGGGCCAGGTCGAGCTTGTCGTTGAGGAAGGCGCGTTCACTGAATTCTCCTGGCCGAGCCAGACGACAGCCCAGTTCCAGACAACGTTTGAGCAGCATATCGAGAACAATCGGCCCGCCGTGCCCCTGCAGTTCAAGCACATCTTCGCCGGTGAAGGAGTTCGGTCCCGGAAAATACAACGCGATGCCTTCGTCCAGCACCTCTTCGTTTTCGTTGAGAAACGGACCGTAGTGGGCAAATCGAGGTTTCAATTCCCGACCGCTGATCGCCCTGGCAGCAATGCTCGCCAACGGCCCGGAAATACGGACGATGCCCACACCGCCGCGACCTTGAGCGGTGGCGACAGCTGCGATGGTTTCCCGAGGAACGCTCATAAACCAGTACCCAGACAAAAGTGACAGATAGCAAAACGCCCCACTAGGGGGCGTTTTGAGTGGTTATCCACAGTGTAAATCAGGCAGCTGCTTTGGTAGCTGCTTCAACTTTACGAGTGATGTACCACTGTTGGGCGATGGACAGGCAGTTGTTCACAACCCAGTACAGCACCAGACCAGCCGGGAACCACAGGAAGAAGAAGGTGAAGATGATTGGCATCAGCTTCATGACCTTCGCCTGCATCGGATCCGGAGGAGTCGGGTTCAACTGCTGCTGGATAAACATGGTTGCACCCATGATGATCGGCAGAATGAAGAACGGATCCTTGATCGACAGGTCAGTAATCCACAGCATGAACGGCGCTTGGCGCATTTCAACGCTTTCCAGCAGAACCCAGTACAGCGACAGGAAAACCGGCATCTGCACGAGGATTGGCAAGCAACCACCCAGCGGATTGATCTTCTCTTTCTTGTACAGCTCCATCATGGCTTGCGACATTTTCTGCCGATCATCGCCATGTTGCTCTTTCAGCGCAGCCAGTTTCGGTGCCACTGCACGCATGCGCGCCATGGATTTGTAGCTGGCAGCCGACAGCGGGAAGAAAATCCCCTTGATCAGCATAGTCAGGAAGATGATCGACCAGCCCCAGTTACCGATCAGCGCGTGGATGTGTTGCAGCAGCCAGAAGATAGGCTGGGCAATGAACCACAGAATGCCGTAATCGACGGTCAATTCCAGACCTGGGGACAACTCTTTCAGCACAGCCTGGCTTTTTGGACCGGCGTACAGAACAGCGCTGACTTCGGCTTTTGCACCTGGTGCAACGGTCACTGCCGGAGCGGTGTAGCCGATGATGTAGTTGCCTTTGCTGTCTTTACGGGTCTGGACGAGGTTGTTTTCGCCCTTCGCCGGAATCCACGCGGTCACGAAGTAGTGTTGCAACCAGGCAACCCAACCGCCGTTAACGGTTTCTTTCAGCTGAGCCTTGTCCATGTCCTTCATCGACACTTTCTTGTACGGCTCGTTACTTGTCCACAGGGCGGCGCCCAGGTAAGTCGCGGTGCCGGTGGCAGTGCTGGAAGAAGGATCGGAGCTGGCGTCACGCTTCAGCTGGGCGAACATCGCACCCGACCAAGGCTTGGCGCTTTCGTTGTCGATCAGGTAGGAAACGGTTACGTCATACAAGCCACGTTTTACGGTGAAACGCTTGATGTAGTTGACGCCGTCCTTGCTGAACTTGAGGTCCACGACCATTTGGTCCTGACCGTCAGCCAGTTGGTAGATCTTCTTCTCGGAGGAGTAAACCGGGCGACCGGCTGGACTTGCGTCCGGACCGTCGGTGCCGATCAGACCGCTCTGGGCCAGATAAGTCCGCTCGTTGCCGTTATCGAACAACTGGAATGGAATTTCCGGATGGTCCTGGCGACGTGGATACAGCGGCAACGTCAGTTGGGCAACATCACCACCTTGTGGATCGATAGCCAGGTTGAGCACATCCGTTTTGATCTGGATGAGGTCTTTGCTTACAGCCACTGGTGTTTCAGTAGGTGCAGTTGCACTGGTATCACTTGGTGCGCGTGGAATGTCGTCACTGACAGAAGCATTATTGCCAGTCGCCGTGTCCGGTAGGCCCGGTGCGGTAGTACTGGAAGCAACATTCTGAGTCGGCAGGGCAGCCTGGCCATAGTCCTGGTTCCATTTAAGAACCATAACGTAGGACACGATTGCCAGGGCGACGATCAGGATCGTGCGTTTGATATCCATGATTACTCGGCCATCGAAGAAGAACGGGAGGTAGGGATAGGTGGAACCGGGTCATAACCACCGGGATTCCACGGATGACAGCGACCTAAACGACGAAAGGTCAGCCAGCCACCGCGCAGAAGGCCATGATTTTCTATGGCTTCATACGCGTAGCAGGAACAACTGGGGTAGAAACGACAGTGACTGGCCATCAGAGGACTAATGGCATAGCGATAAAACTGGATCGGAACGAGTGCCAGTTTACGCATCGGGACTGTCTACCCCTACAGTTTCGGTTTTGACTGCTGGTACCGGCTTGCTACGTGCCAGACGCTTCCAGAGCTTGCCGAAATGCTGAATCAATTCGGGGTTTTCTACGTCACCCAAACCTTTGCGCGCGACGATAACGATGTCCCAACCGACCAGTGAATCCTGGTTCAGGCGAAACGATTCGCGCATCAGACGTTTGAGGCGATTGCGCTCGACGGAGAGCTTTACGCTCTTTTTCCCGATAACCAACCCGAGACGGGGGTGATCAAGATCGTTGTTGCGCGCAAGGAGCAGGAGATTTTTCCCCGGAACCTTGCCGGTAGGGGAGTCAAAGACTGCCTTGAAATGCCGGGGAGTAAGCAGACGCTTTTCCCGACTGAAGTCCTGACTCACCTCCAGTGCCGGATTATCAAACTGCCAGACGCGCACGACCTTTGGCGCGACGACGCGACAGGACGGCACGACCGTTCTTGGTAGCCATGCGAGCACGGAAACCGTGGGTACGAGCGCGTTTGATAGTGCTTGGTTGGAAAGTACGTTTCATTGTCGTGTTACCTGGTTCGTCCACAACGGGCCGGAATGGCCCCCGTTTTAAGAGACCGGGGATTCTAGAGAAAGCAAGCCTCTAGGTCAATTTCCAACCAGCGTTTCCTTATAAATAGATCTCCAGGCCTTTTCTCGTCCGCACGCCTTCGCTAGATATAGAAATAAAAAAGGAAGTTATTTAAAGCTTTTTTATAAAGCTTATAAAAGCTAGGGAGGCGGTCATCTGTGGATAACTACCTTCAGACCTTCTATCCCGTGCTGTACAGAGAATGACAACTACGGTGGAAAACAGGGGGCAGCCTGTGCTGCACTGTCGGATAAGCTGTGTGTGGAATGGCCAGTTATCCACAGGCGTGTTATCCACCGAGTTTCACCCCCACTTGTCCAGTGCCCTCATGGGCGGTTATCCACAGAGCTTATGCACATACCATTGGTCGCCTTTTTGGCGGTTAACGCGTTGATAATTCATGGCCTGTGCGCAACCTGCATGTGGATAAGTGGGCGTCTGGCCGCTACAATGGCCGCTTGTTTTTGCCTCACCGGCTTTCAACTTAGGGGATATCCGTGTCAGTGGAACTTTGGCAGCAGTGCGTGGAGCTTTTGCGCGATGAGCTGCCTGCCCAACAATTCAACACTTGGATCCGTCCACTACAGGTCGAAGCCGAAGGCGACGAGTTGCGTGTCTACGCACCGAATCGTTTTGTTCTCGACTGGGTCAACGAAAAGTACCTGGGCCGCGTCCTTGAACTGCTGGATGAGCATGGCAATGGCATCGCGCCCGCGCTCTCCTTATTAATAGGCAGCAAACGCAGTTCGGCACCGCGTGCGGCACCAAATGCACCGTTGGCCGCCGCTGCTTCCCAGGCTCAGGCCGCTCAAGCGCCTGTCAGTGCTCCAGCGCCAGCCCCGGCGACCGCACCGACCAAGCGTGCGACGCAAAAAGTGGCGGAGGTCAGTGAAGAGCCGTCTCGCGACAGCTTCGACCCGATGGCCGGCGCCAGCTCGCAACAGGCTCCTATTCGGTCCGAGCAGCGCACGGTGCAAGTCGAAGGCGCGCTCAAGCACACCAGTTACCTGAACCGCACGTTCACCTTCGAAAACTTCGTCGAGGGTAAGTCCAACCAGCTGGCCCGGGCTGCGGCCTGGCAGGTCGCGGATAACCCCAAGCACGGTTACAACCCGCTCTTCCTTTATGGCGGCGTCGGCTTGGGTAAGACTCACTTGATGCATGCTGTGGGTAACCATCTATTAAAGAAGAACCCGAATGCCAAGGTCGTGTACCTGCACTCGGAGCGATTCGTCGCCGACATGGTCAAGGCCCTGCAGCTGAACGCGATCAACGAGTTCAAACGCTTCTACCGTTCGGTGGATGCGCTGCTGATCGATGACATTCAGTTCTTCGCTCGCAAAGAGCGGTCCCAGGAAGAGTTTTTCCACACCTTCAACGCCCTGCTTGAAGGTGGCCAGCAGGTCATTCTTACCAGTGACCGCTACCCGAAAGAAATCGAAGGCCTTGAAGAGCGCCTTAAATCCCGCTTCGGCTGGGGCCTGACGGTTGCCGTCGAGCCGCCGGAGCTGGAAACCCGCGTCGCGATCCTGATGAAAAAGGCTGACCAGGCCAAAGTCGATCTGCCACACGATGCGGCGTTCTTTATTGCCCAGCGTATCCGCTCCAACGTCCGTGAGCTGGAAGGCGCGCTTAAACGCGTGATCGCACACTCGCACTTCATGGGCCGCGACATCACCATCGAGTTGATTCGCGAATCCCTGAAAGACCTGTTGGCGCTGCAAGATAAATTGGTCTCTGTGGATAACATTCAGCGCACGGTCGCCGAGTACTACAAGATCAAGATTTCCGATCTGCTGTCCAAGCGTCGTTCTCGCTCGGTCGCACGTCCGCGTCAGGTTGCAATGGCGTTGTCCAAAGAGTTGACTAACCACAGCCTGCCAGAAATCGGCGATGTGTTTGGTGGCCGCGACCATACGACCGTTTTGCACGCCTGCCGCAAGATCAACGAACTTAAGGAATCCGACGCGGACATCCGCGAGGACTACAAGAACCTGCTGCGTACACTGACTACTTGATGAACACCAGCGCAGCTTATTAAGGCAAGGGACTAGACCATGCATTTCACCATTCAACGCGAAGCCCTGTTGAAACCCCTGCAACTGGTCGCAGGCGTCGTCGAGCGCCGACAGACCTTGCCGGTGCTCTCCAACGTGCTGCTGGTTGTCGAAGGCCAGCAACTGTCGCTGACCGGTACCGACCTGGAAGTCGAGCTGGTCGGTCGTGTGCAACTCGAAGAGCCTGCGGACCCGGGTTCCATCACTGTGCCTGCGCGCAAGCTGATGGACATCTGCAAGAGCTTGCCGAACGATGCGCTGATCGACATTAAGGTCGATGAGCAGAAGCTCGTCGTGAAGGCCGGTCGTAGCCGCTTCACCCTGTCGACCCTGCCGGCCAACGATTTCCCTACGGTCGAAGAAGGCCCTGGCTCGCTGACTTGCAGCCTGGAGCAGAGCAAGCTGCGTCGTTTGATCGAACGCACCAGCTTCGCCATGGCCCAGCAGGACGTGCGTTATTATCTGAACGGCATGCTGCTGGAAGTGTCCGAAGGCATCATCCGCGCCGTGGCCACCGACGGTCACCGTCTGGCGATGTGCTCGATGAAGGCCGATATCGGTCAGCCGGATCGCCATCAGGTCATCGTGCCGCGCAAAGGTATCCTTGAACTCGCGCGATTGCTGACCGAGCCGGACGGCATCGTCAGCATCGTGCTGGGTCAACACCACATCCGCGCGACCACCGGCGAGTTCACCTTCACTTCGAAACTGGTCGACGGTAAATTCCCTGATTACGAGCGCGTTCTGCCAAAAGGCGGCGACAAGCTGGTACTCGGTGATCGCCAAGCGCTGCGTGAAGCATTCAGCCGCACTGCGATCCTGTCCAACGAGAAGTACCGCGGTATCCGACTGCAATTGGCCAACGGCCAGCTGAAAATTCAGGCGAACAACCCGGAGCAGGAAGAAGCTGAAGAAGAGGTCGGCGTCGAGTACAACGGCGGCAATCTGGAAATCGGCTTTAACGTGAGCTATCTGCTCGACGTGCTGGGCGTGATGACCACCGAGCAGGTTCGCCTGATCCTGTCCGACTCGAACAGCAGTGCGCTGGTGCAAGAGTCCGACAACGATGACTCGGCCTACGTTGTCATGCCGATGCGTCTGTAATCATGCTCAGCAGAAGCTAGATGTCTTTAAGTCGCGTCTCGGTCACCGCGGTGCGTAATCTGCACCCGGTGACCTTCTCCCCCTCCCCCCGAATCAATATTCTTTACGGCGCCAACGGCAGCGGCAAAACCAGTGTTCTGGAAGCCATTCACCTGCTGGGGCTTGCCCGTTCGTTTCGTAGCACCCGATTGTTGCCCGTCATTCAGTACGAGCAATTGGCATGCACCGTATTCGGGCAAGTTGAATTGGCCGAGGGTGGCCATAGCGCGTTGGGGATATCTCGAGACAGGCAGGGCGAGTTTCAGATTCGCATCGACGGCCAGAACGCTCGCAGTGCGGCGCAACTGGCGGAGATCCTGCCGCTTCAGTTGATTAACCCGGACAGCTTCCGCTTGCTGGAAGGCGCACCGAAGATTCGTCGGCAGTTTCTCGACTGGGGTGTGTTCCACGTGGAACCGCGATTCATGTCCACCTGGCAGCGCTTGCAGAAGGCCCTGCGCCAGAGAAACTCTTGGCTGCGGCATGGTACACTTGACGCCGTTTCGCAAGCGGTTTGGGACAGGGAACTGTGCCAGGCCAGCGCTGAAATAGATGAATACCGCCGCGCTTACATCAAAGCCTTGAAACCAGTCTTTGAACAGACCTTGAGCGAACTGGTTGAGCTCGAGGGTTTGACGCTCAGCTATTACCGCGGTTGGGACAAGGACCGGGAGTTGAGTGCTGTGCTCGCCGGGTCCCTTCAGCGGGATCAGCAAATGGGTCATACCCAAGCCGGACCACAACGTGCTGATTTGCGCCTTAGGTTGGGTGCACATAACGCCGCGGACATCTTGTCCCGTGGTCAGCAGAAGTTGGTGGTCTGTGCATTGCGGATTGCCCAAGGGCACCTGGTAAGCCAGGCCCGACGCGGCCAGTGTATTTATCTGGTGGATGACCTGCCGTCCGAACTGGACGAGCACCACCGTCGCGCGCTTTGCCGCTTGCTGGAAGACTTACGCTGCCAGGTGTTTATCACCTGTGTAGATCATGAATTATTGAGGGACGGCTGGCAGACGGAAACGCCAGTCGCTCTGTTCCACGTGGAACAGGGCCGTATCACCCAGACCCACGACCATCGGGAGTGAAGGCATTGAGCGAAGAAAATACGAATACCTACGACTCAACGAGCATTAAGGTGCTGAAAGGCCTGGATGCCGTCCGTAAACGTCCTGGTATGTACATTGGTGACACCGACGATGGCAGCGGTCTGCACCACATGGTCTTCGAGGTAGTCGACAACTCCATCGATGAAGCGCTCGCTGGCCACTGTGACGACATCAGCATCATTATCCACCCGGATGAATCCATCACCGTTCGCGACAACGGTCGTGGCATCCCGGTAGACGTGCACAAAGAAGAAGGCGTTTCGGCAGCCGAGGTCATCATGACCGTGCTGCACGCCGGCGGGAAGTTCGACGACAACTCCTACAAAGTATCCGGCGGTCTGCACGGTGTAGGTGTTTCGGTGGTCAACGCCCTGTCCGAAGAGCTGGTCCTGACCGTTCGCCGCAGCGGCAAGATCTGGGAACAGACGTACATTCACGGCGTTCCGAAAGAGCCGATGAAAATTGTTGGTGAGAGCGAAACCACCGGCACCCAGATCCACTTCAAACCGTCCGATCTGACCTTCAAGAATATCCACTTCAGCTGGGACATCCTGGCCAAGCGGATTCGTGAACTGTCCTTCCTCAACTCCGGTGTCGGTATCGTCCTCAAGGATGAGCGCAGCGGCAAGGAAGAGCTGTTCAAGTATGAAGGTGGCCTGCGTGCGTTCGTTGAATACCTGAACACCAACAAGACTCCGGTCAACCAGGTGTTCCACTTCAACATCCAGCGCGAAGACGGCATCGGCGTGGAAATCGCCCTGCAGTGGAACGACAGCTTCAACGAGAACCTGTTGTGCTTCACCAACAACATTCCACAGCGCGATGGCGGTACTCACTTGGTGGGTTTCCGCTCCGCACTGACGCGTAACTTGAACACCTACATCGAAGCGGAAGGCCTGGCGAAGAAGCACAAGGTCGCGACCACCGGTGACGATGCCCGTGAAGGCCTGACCGCAATCATTTCGGTGAAAGTCCCGGATCCGAAGTTCAGCTCTCAGACCAAAGACAAGCTGGTGTCTTCCGAAGTGAAGACCGCGGTCGAACAGGAAATGGGCAAGTACTTCTCCGACTTCCTGCTGGAAAACCCGAACGAGGCCAAACTGGTCGTCGGCAAGATGATCGACGCGGCTCGCGCTCGTGAAGCGGCGCGTAAAGCCCGCGAGATGACCCGTCGCAAAGGCGCGCTGGATATCGCCGGCCTGCCGGGCAAACTGGCTGACTGCCAGGAAAAAGACCCTGCCCTGTCAGAACTGTACCTCGTGGAAGGTGACTCTGCTGGCGGCTCCGCCAAGCAGGGTCGCAACCGCCGGACCCAGGCCATCCTGCCGTTGAAAGGCAAGATCCTGAACGTCGAGAAGGCGCGCTTCGACAAGATGATCTCTTCGCAAGAAGTGGGCACCTTGATCACCGCGCTGGGCTGCGGCATCGGCCGCGACGAGTACAACATCGCCAAGCTGCGTTACCACAACATCATCATCATGACCGATGCTGACGTCGACGGTTCGCACATCCGTACCCTGCTGCTGACCTTCTTCTTCCGTCAGTTGCCGGAACTGATCGAGCGCGGCTACATCTATATCGCTCAGCCGCCGCTGTACAAGGTCAAGAAAGGCAAGCAAGAGCAATACATCAAAGACGACGACGCCATGGAAGAGTACATGACGCAGTCGGCCCTGGAAGACGCGAGCCTGCACCTGAACGAGGATGCTCCGGGTATTTCCGGACCTGCCCTTGAGCGTCTGGTGAACGACTTCCGTCTGGTAATGAAGACTCTCAAGCGTCTGTCGCGACTGTACCCACAGGAACTGACCGAGCACTTCATCTATCTGCCGGCTGTCAGTCTGGAGCAATTGTCTGATCATGCAGCGATGCAGAATTGGATGGCCCAGTACGAAGTCCGTCTGCGCACTGTCGAGAAGTCTGGCCTGGTCTACAAAGCCAGCCTGCGTGAAGACCGTGAACGTAACGTCTGGCTGCCAGAGGTCGAACTGATCTCCCACGGCTTGTCGAACTACGTCACCTTCAACCGCGACTTCTTCGGCAGCAACGATTACAAAACCGTTGTATCCCTGGGCGCTCAACTGAGCACCTTGCTGGACGACGGTGCGTACATCCAGCGTGGCGAGCGCAAAAAGCCGGTCACCGAGTTCAAGGAAGCCCTTGAATGGCTGATGGCTGAAAGCACCAAGCGTCACACCATCCAGCGATACAAAGGTCTGGGCGAAATGAACCCGGATCAGCTGTGGGAAACCACCATGGACCCAAGCCAGCGCCGGATGCTCAAAGTGACCATCGAAGACGCCATTGGCGCAGACCAGATCTTCAACACCCTGATGGGTGATGCGGTCGAACCTCGTCGTGACTTCATCGAAAGCAACGCCTTGGCGGTGTCTAACCTGGATTTCTAATCCGGCAGCTGACTGCTAATTGAAAAAGGCCAACGCTCAGCGTTGGCCTTTTTTTATACCTTCAAAGATGATCGCAGAGCCAAACACATCGCAAATCGCAGGCATAAAAAAACCGGCTATATCAGCCGGTTTTTTTGCGCCCGAAAAAAACTTATGCACCATTTCCGGAGTTTTATGAGTTTAAGAAATATATATATAAATCATAAAGATACGATCACAAAACGTTAATTTTCGGTAAAACGGTACACAGGTTATCCACAGAATCTCAGACAGCCACTTGATCGTTGGCCGAGGGGGCAGCTGGGGCGGCTGGCAGCGAACCCATTTCCCGCTGCATCTGTTCGTTCCAGCTCTGCACACGGTCATTCAGATCGGCAATGGCGCGCGGCCCACTGCCCACGGCGTACATCGGCTCGCCAATGATCACGGTGATGACGCCCTGCTTCTTCGCCCAACCGGTTTTCGGCCAGAACTTGCCGGCATTGTGCGCAATCGGCAGGACTGGAAGTGCGGCATTGACCGCCAATGCGGTGCCACCGCGTGAGAACTTGCCGATGGTGCCATAAGGAACGCGAGTCCCTTCGGGGAAGATCAGCACCCAGACGCCATCCTTCAGCAATTCATGTCCCTTCTTCGCCACATGCTTGAGCGCAGCTTTCGGATTGTCGCGGTCGATAGCGATCGGTCGCAACATGGCCATGGCCCAGCCGAAGAATGGCACGAACAGTAATGAGCGCTTGAGCACTTGGCTCAATGGCTCGAAGTAGGCAGAGAGAAAGAAGGTCTCCCAGGTGCTCTGGTGGTTCGACTGAATCACGCAGGGCTGGTCAGGCACGTTCTCGGCGCCCCTTACTTCGTAGCTGATGCCCAGAAAGACTTTGCTCAGCCACAAGGCGCAACGGCACCAGTACACATTGATGAAGCGATACCGCGCCTTGAACGGCAGAAACGGCGCGATTAAAAAGCTCAGGCTGCACCAAAGCAAGGAGCTGGTGCCCAGCAGCAGGTAAAAGAGGAAGGTTCTGATGGCCTGCAGTATCGACATGGCGACATTTACCGTTGCGGGCACTGCCCGCCTATTCAAGCGCACTCCCGATCAATCCTTGGTCAGGAACAATCGAAGCACTCTAATT
Organism: Pseudomonas sp. FSL W5-0299; assembly: GCF_005930655.1. Lineage (NCBI taxonomy): Bacteria > Pseudomonadati > Pseudomonadota > Gammaproteobacteria > Pseudomonadales > Pseudomonadaceae > Pseudomonas > Pseudomonas sp. FSL W5-0299. Next base: position 110,618 of record NZ_RXHX01000013.1, on the reverse strand, counting down.
GTGGATAAGTTCTGCGGCAATCGCCGCAAGATCGTCAAAAATCAAGGTGCCCACCGGCAGGGTCTTGCCCAGAGTCTTTTCGCCTTTCCCGGTCTTTACCAAAACTGGCTGAGAGTCGACGGCTTTGGCGGCTTCCAGGTCACCAAGGGTATCGCCGACGAACCATAGATGAGTCAGCGATACGTTGTAATGAGCGGCGATGGTTTTCAACATCCCGGGTTTTGGCTTGCGGCAATCGCAGCCGTCGTCCGGCCCGTGCGGGCAGTAGACAATCAGCCCGACCTCGCCGCCCTGCTCCGCCACCAACGAACGCAAGCGCTCGTGCATAGCGTCCAGGGTAGCGATGTCATAATAGCCGCGAGCGATGCCCGACTGGTTGGTAGCCACCGCCACCGTCCAGCCGGCCTTGCTCAACTGCGCGATGGCTTCGATCGAACCGGGGAGCGGAATCCACTCCTCCACCGACTTGATGTAAGCGTCGGAGTCGTAATTGATCACCCCGTCCCGATCGAGAATCAGCAGTTTCAACAGCAGTCCCTCAGCCCAGCATCGAAATGTCGGCAACGCCGAGGAACAGTCCACGCAGACGCGCCAGCAATGCGTAACGGTTGGCGCGGACCTTGGCGTCTTCAGCGTTGACCATCACGGCCTCGAAGAACGCATCCACCGGCTCGCGCAAGGCAGCCAGACGGGCCAGCGATTCGCTGTACTGACGGGCAGCGGCCATTGGCTGTACAGCCTGGTCAGCCTGCTGGATCGCCGAGTACAGGGAGAACTCGTTGGCATTGTCGAAGTACTTGGCTTCCACGACCGAAGGAATGGAGCCTTCGACCTTGCTCAGCAAGTTCGAAACGCGTTTGTTCACTGCGGCCAGGGCTGCGGCTTCCGGCAATTTGCGGAACGCTTCCACGGCTTGTACGCGCTGATCGAAGTCCAGGGCAGAACCCGGTTTCAGGGCACGGACCGACAGGTAAGTCCCGACATCCACGCCTTCGTCTTCGTAACGGGCACGCAGACGGTCGAAGATGAATTCCAGCACAGAATCGTTGAGGCCGGCAGCCTTGACCTTGGTACCGAACGCGTTCACAGCAAATGCCACGGCGTCGTTCAGGTCGAGGTCGAGCTTCTTGTCGATCAGGATGCGCAACACGCCGAGTGCTGCACGACGCAGGGCGTACGGATCTTTGCTGCCGGTTGGCAGCATGCCGATGCCGAAGATACCGACCAGGGTATCGAGCTTGTCGGCGATGGCCACGGCCGCACCGGTCAGGGTGGTCGGCAGTTCAGCACCGGCACCGCGCGGCATGTACTGCTCATTCAGGGCCAGTGCGACTTCTTCCGGCTCGCCATCGTTGAGGGCGTAGTAGTAACCGGCGACGCCTTGCATCTCCGGGAACTCACCGACCATCTCGGTCGACAGGTCGCACTTGGACAGCAGGCCGGCACGGGAAGCCCAGGCTGCGTTGCCGCCAATGCGTTGCGCGATGAACGCGGCCAGTTTGGAAACGCGCTCGGCCTTGTCGTAGACGCTGCCGAGTTTTTCCTGGAACACCACGTTCTGCAGGCGCAAGTTGAAGTCTTCGAGTTTCTGCTTCTTGTCTTGCTTGAAGAAGAACTCGGCGTCGGTCAGGCGTGGACGAACCACTTTCTCGTTACCGGCGATGATCTGTTGCGGGTCTTTGCTTTCGATGTTGGCCACGGTGATGAAACGTGGCAGCAACTTGCCGTCGGCATCCAGCAGGCAGAAGTACTTCTGGTTGTCCTGCATGGTGGTGATCAGGGCTTCTTGTGGCACGTCGAGGAAACGTTCCTCGAACGAGCACACCAGCGGCACCGGCCATTCGACCAGCGCGGTCACTTCGTCGAGCAAGGCTGGGGGAACGATGGCAGTACCTTCCTGCATCGTCGCCAGCTCTTCGGTGCGTTTGCTGATCAGCTCGCGACGCTCGTTGGCATCGGCCAGTACGTAGGCGGCACGCAGGTCGCTCAGGTAATTGGCCGGCGAAGTGATACGCACGCTTTCCGGGTGATGGAAGCGGTGACCACGGGAGTCACGACCGGACTTCTGGGCGAGGATCGTGCAATCGATGACCTGGTCACCGAGCAGCATTACCAGCCATTGGGTCGGACGAACGAATTCTTCCTTGCGAGCACCCCAGCGCATGCGCTTGGGGATCGGCAGGTCGTTCAGCGAATCTTCAACGATGGTCGGCAGCAGGCTCGCAGTCGGCTTGCCGGCGATGCTTTGGCTGTAACGCAGTTTCGGGCCGCTTTGATCGATTTCGCTCAGGTCGACGCCGCATTTCTTGGCGAAGCCCAGTGCTGCTTGAGTCGGGTTGCCTTCGGCATCGAACGCGGCCTGACGTGGCGGGCCGTCGAGGTTGATGCTGCGATCCGGCTGCTGAGTCGCCAGCGAGGTGATCAGCACAGCCAGACGACGTGGTGCGGCGTAGACGGTTTTGGTCTCGTAGTTCAGGCCCGCGGCTTGCAAGCCCTTGTCGATACCGGCCAGGAACGCGTCGGCCAGGGTGTTCAGGGCTTTGGGTGGCAGTTCTTCGGTGCCCAGTTCAACCAGAAAATCTTGAGCACTCATTGTGCAGCCTCCAGCTTGGCCAGTACTTCGTCACGCAGGTCCGGGGTCGCCATCGGGAAGCCCAGCTTGGCGCGAGCCAGCAGGTAGGCTTGCGCAACGGAACGCGCCAGGGTGCGCACACGCAGAATGTATTGCTGACGCGCGGTCACCGAGATCGCCCGGCGCGCATCCAGCAGGTTGAAGGTATGGGAGGCCTTCAACACCATTTCGTAGCTCGGCAATGGCAGCGGCTGGTCGAGTTCGATCAGGCGCTTGGCTTCGCTTTCGTAGAAGTCGAACAGTTCGAACAGCTTCTCGACGTTGGCGTGTTCGAAGTTGTAGGTCGACTGCTCCACTTCGTTCTGGTGGAACACGTCGCCGTAAGTCACTTTACCGAACGGACCGTCAGCCCAGACCAGGTCGTAGACCGAGTCCACGCCTTGCAGGTACATGGCCAGACGTTCCAGACCGTAAGTGATCTCGCCGGTCACCGGGTAGCACTCGATGCCGCCCGCTTGCTGGAAGTAAGTGAACTGCGTCACTTCCATGCCGTTGAGCCAGACTTCCCAGCCCAGACCCCAGGCGCCCAGTGTCGGCGATTCCCAGTTGTCTTCGACGAAGCGAATGTCGTGGACCAACGGGTCCAGGCCGACGTGCTTGAGGGAGCCCAGGTACAGTTCCTGGAAGTTGTCCGGGTTCGGCTTCAGGACTACCTGGAACTGGTAGTAGTGCTGCAGACGATTCGGGTTTTCGCCGTAGCGGCCGTCAGTCGGGCGACGACTGGGCTGCACATAAGCGGCGTTCCAGGTTTCCGGGCCAATGGCGCGCAGGAATGTAGCGGTGTGGAAAGTGCCGGCGCCTACTTCCATATCGTAGGGCTGAAGTACCACACAACCTTGCTCGGCCCAGTATTGCTGGAGGGCGAGGATCAAGTCTTGGAAGGTACGCACGGCTGGCGTAGGCTGGCTCACGAAATTCACCTGTTTCTTGGGCTGCGATTTAAAGAGCGGGAGTATACCCGATTCGGTCCTGCGCACGCCCCCTGGAGCCTTATGCCACGCTGCTTTTGGTGTTCCGAAGATCCGCTGTACATGGCTTATCACGATCAGGAGTGGGGCACGCCGCTACGCGATGCGCAGGGTTTGTTCGAGTTGCTTTTGCTCGAAGGGTTCCAGGCCGGCCTTTCCTGGATCACCGTGCTGCGAAAACGTGAGCGATATCGCGAGGTATTGTTCGGCTTCGACGTACAACGGGTGGCGCAGATGAGCGACGCGGAAATCGATGAATTGATGCTCGATCCGGGCATTATTCGCAATCGCCTCAAACTCAACGCCGCCCGACGCAACGCCCAGGCCTGGCTGGCGCTGGAGGACCCGGTAACGTTTCTCTGGTCCTTCGTCGGCGGCACGCCTGTGATCAATCATTTCAAGGATCGCACCGAAGTGCCGGCGGTCACGCCGACGGCGGTGGAGATGAGCAAAGGCTTGAAAAAGGCCGGCTTCACGTTCGTCGGTCCGACCATTTGCTACGCGATGATGCAGGCCTCGGGCATGGTCATGGACCACACGCAAGACTGCGACCGCTACGCTCAGCTCGCCAACGGCGGTTAGAATGGCCGCCTCGCGCACCGCACAAGATCAGGAGTGACCTGTGGATAAGTTTAAAGGCGCCTTGCTGGTAGGCGCTCTGCGGCTGTTTGCCCTGCTCCCGTGGCGGGCAGTGCAAGCCGTGGGCTCGGCCATTGGCTGGGTCATGTGGAAAACACCCAACCGTTCCCGCGATGTGGTGCGGATCAACCTCGCCAAGTGCTTCCCCGAAATGGACCCGGCTGAACGCGAGCGTCTGGTCGGCCAGAGCCTGAAAGACATCGGCAAGTCACTGACCGAAAGCGCTTGCGCCTGGATCTGGCCGGCTCAGCGTTCGATCGATCTGGTGCGTGAAGTCGAAGGGCTCGATGTGTTGAAGGACGCCCTCGCCTCCGGCAAGGGCGTGGTCGGCATCACCAGCCACCTGGGTAATTGGGAAGTGTTGAACCACTTCTATTGCAACCAGTGCAAACCGATCATTTTCTACCGACCGCCGAAACTGAAAGCGGTGGATGATCTGCTGCGCAAACAGCGGGTGCAATTGGGTAACCGCGTGGCCGCTTCCACAAAGGAAGGCATCCTCAGCGTCATCAAGGAAGTGCGCAAAGGTGGTGCAGTGGGTATTCCCGCTGACCCGGAACCAGCAGAATCCGCTGGGATATTCGTACCTTTTTTCGCCACCCAGGCGCTGACCAGCAAGTTCGTACCGAACATGCTCGCCGGCGGTAAAGCGGTCGGCGTGTTCTTGCATGCCCTGCGCCTGCCGGACGGTTCAGGTTACAAAGTGATCCTGGAAGCCGCGCCCGAAGCCATGTACAGCACCGATACCGAAACGTCGTGCGCAGCCATGAGCCAGGTGGTCGAGCGGTATGTGCGGGCCTATCCGAGCCAGTACATGTGGAGCATGAAGCGCTTCAAGAAGCGGCCACCCGGTGAAGAGCGTTGGTATTGAGTTGATTGGCATGATCTGTGGATAACTTGTAGGAGCAAGGCTTGCCCGCGAAAGCGATATAGCATCCAGCATCAATGTTGAATGTAATGACCTCTTCGCGGGCAAGCCTCGCTCCCACAGGGGGCAGGTTATCCACAACGGTTCATACAAGGGCGCAAAAGATGTCCGAACACCGCAAATCGTTTCGCATCAAGATCACTCATGAAACCTTCGGCGAATGCCTGGGCCAAACCCGCAACCTTTCGACGACGGGCGTCTACGTCAAGCATCCGGGCTTGTCGTCGTTGCCTAAAGGCGCGGTGGTTTATGGGCAGGTACAAGACTTGCCCACAGGTGCGCCGCGAGTGCGCATGGAAGTGGTGCTGGTCGACGCCGATGGCATCGGCCTGCGTTACCTCTGATCAGTGCGCCTGACGCTCAAGCTTCTTCAGAAACACCGTCATCTCCTTCTCTGCCTGCTTGTCGCCATGCGCACGGGCGGCTTCCTGGCCCTGCTCCCACGCCTGACGCGCAGCTGGAAAGTCGGCCAGTGCCAGATGGGCCTTGCCTAACAACTTCCAGGCCGCCGAATACTTTGGATCGAACTCGACGCAACGCTGAAAATGCTCGGCGGCCTTGGCGTTTTCCCCAAGATCCAGATAACCCTTGCCCAGGCCGAAGCGCAGCAATGAGTTATCCACACCCTTGGCGAGCATTTTTTCCAGGGATTCGAGCATGGGGGGTTCCTTGTTGAGGTGTGTCAGGCGTTGATCTGTTTTAGTGAGGCCGCCTTCGCGAGCAGGCTCGCTCCCACAATTGATCTTCAGTGAACACGAATTTGGTGTGCGGCGAAAATCCCACTGTGGGAGCGAGCCTGCTCGCGAAGAGGCCCGCGCAGACGCCAAAAAAGCTTGATCAGAAGAAGCTGAGCCCCACATGGAACAGCTTCTCCACATCCCGAATATGCTTCTTATCCACAAGGAACAAAATCACATGGTCGCCCGCCGCGATCACCGTGTTGTCATGCGCAATGATCACTTCCTCATCACGAATGATCGCGCCAATCGTCGTCCCCGGCGGCAAACCGATGTTCTGGATCGCCTTGCCAATCACCTTGCTCGATTTTTCATCACCATGGGCAATCGCCTCGATGGCCTCCGCCGCGCCGCGGCGCAATGAGTGCACGCTGACGATATCGCCGCGCCGCACGTGGGCCAGCAGCGTGCCGATGGTTGCCAGTTGCGGGCTGATGGCGATGTCGATATCGCCGCCCTGGATCAAATCCACGTAAGCCGGATTGTTGATGATCGTCATCACCTTCTTCGCACCCAGGCGCTTGGCCAGCAGCGAGGACATGATGTTGGCTTCGTCATCGTTGGTCAGGGCCAGGAAGATGTCTGCGTCGGCAATGTTCTCTTCCATCAGCAAGTCGCGGTCGGAAGCACTGCCCTGCAACACCACGGTGCTGTCGAGGGTGTCCGAGAGATGGCGGCAGCGGGCCGGGTTCATCTCGATGATCTTCACTTGGTAGCGGCTTTCGATCGCCTCGGCCAGGCGTTCACCGATCTGCCCGCCACCGGCAATGACGATGCGCTTGTAGGTTTCATCCAGACGGCGCATTTCACTCATCACCGCGCGGATATTTGCCTTGGCGGCAATGAAAAACACTTCGTCATCCGCCTCGATCACCGTATCGCCCTGGGGCAGGATCGGCCGATCGCGGCGGAAAATCGCTGCAACCCGGGTTTCAACATTGGGCATGTGTTCCCGCAACTGGCGCAGTTGCTGGCCCACCAACGGTCCGCCGTAGTAGGCCTTCACCGCCACCAGTTGCGCTTTGCCTTCGGCGAAGTCGATCACCTGCAACGCGCCCGGATGCTGGATCAGGCGCTTGATGTAATTGGTGACAACCTGTTCCGGGCTGATCAGCACGTCCACCGGAATCGCTTCGTTATCGAACAGCTCGGAGCGCGTCAGGTACGCGGCTTCGCGGACCCGGGCGATCTTGGTCGGGGTATGGAACAGGGTGTGGGCGACCTGACAGGCCACCATGTTGGTTTCGTCGCTGTTGGTTACTGCCACCAGCATGTCGGCATCGTCCGCGCCGGCCTGACGCAGCACCGTCGGCAACGAGCCGCGGCCCTGCACGGTACGGATGTCCAGCCGATCGCCGAGGTCGCGCAGGCGTTCGCCGTCGGTGTCGACCACGGTAATGTCGTTGGCCTCGCTGGCCAGATGTTCTGCCAGCGAACCGCCGACCTGGCCTGCGCCGAGGATGATGATTTTCATCCAGTCACTCCCTTATAAACCGGTTAACCGCGCGCGGCGGCGATCTTGATCAGCTTGGCGTAGTAGAACCCGTCGTGGCCGCCTTCCTGGGCCAGCAACTGGCGACCGTGAGGTTGCTTGATACCGGCCGCCGTGGCGAGGTCCAGTTCACGCGCACCCGGCGTGCGAGCGAGGAAGGCTTCGATGACTTCAGTGTTCTCGGTCGGCAGCGTGGAGCAGGTGGCGTAAAGCAGAATCCCGCCGACTTCCAGAGTTATCCACATGGCGTCCAAAAGCTCGCCCTGAAGCACCGCGAGTGCAGCGATGTCATCCGGTTGGCGAGTCAGCTTGATGTCGGGGTGACGTCGGATCACGCCAGTCGCCGAGCATGGCGCATCCAGCAAAATGCGCTGGAAGGGTTTGCCGTCCCACCAGGTCGCCGTGTCGCGGCCGTCGGCGGCGATCAGCTCGGCGCTCAGGCCCAGGCGTGCGAGGTTCTCGCGCACGCGCACCAGACGCTTGGCTTCCAGATCCACGGCCACGACGCCCGCCAGTTTTGGCTCGGCTTCGAGGATGTGGCAGGTCTTGCCGCCCGGTGCGCAGCAGGCATCCAGTACCCGTTGGCCCGGCGCGAGGTCGAGCAGGTCGGCGGCCAATTGCGCCGCTTCGTCCTGCACGCTGATCCAGCCTTCGGCGAAGCCTGGCAGGCTGCGCACGTCGGCGGCAGCTTCGAGAATGATGCCGTCCTGACTGTAGACGCACGGCGTAGCGGCGATGCCGGCCTCAGTCAGCAGCCCAAGGTAAGCGTCGCGGGCGTGATGGCGGCGGTTGACCCGCAGAATCATCGGTGGATGCGCATTGTTCGCCGCGCAAATGGCTTCCCATTGCTCAGGCCAGAATGCCTTGAGGGATTTTTGCAGCCAGCGCGGGTGGGCGGTGCGCACCACCGGGTCGTGTTCCAGCTCGGCCAGCAACGCTTCGCTTTCACGCTGGGCGCGGCGCAACACGGCGTTGAGCAAGGCTTTGGCCCAAGGTTTTTTCAGCTTGTCGGCGCAACCGACGGTTTCGCCGATGGCGGCGTGGGCCGGGACGCGGGTGTAGAGCAGTTGATAGAGGCCGACCAGCAGCAGCGCCTCGACATCGGCATCCGCTGCCTTGAACGGCTTCTGCAGCAGCTTGGCCGCCAACGCCGACAAACGTGGTTGCCAGCGCGCCGTGCCGAAGGCCAGATCCTGGGTGAAGCCGCGATCACGGTCTTCAACCTTGTCCATTTGTGTCGGCAGCGAACTGTTGAGTGAGGCTTTTCCGTTAAGAACAGCGGCAAGTGCCTTGGCGGCGGCCAGACGTGGATTCATTGAGCGTCCGCCGCTTGACCGAGCACGGTGCCGACGGCGAATTTCTCACGACGGCTGTTGAACAAGTCGCTGAAGTTCAGCGCCTTGCCCCCGGGCAATTGCAGACGGGTCAGGCATAGGGCTTGCTCACCGCAGGCGACGAGCAAGCCGTCCTTGCTGGCGCTGAGGATTTGCCCCGGTGCGCCCTGCCCTTCAGCGAGGCTCGCGGCCAGCACTTTCAACGCTTCGCCGTTCAGCGTGCTGTGGGTGATCGGCCAAGGGTTGAACGCGCGGACCAGGCGTTCCAGCTCAACCGCCGGACGGCTCCAGTCGATGCGTGCTTCGTCTTTGTTCAATTTGTGAGCATACGTTGCAAGACTGTCATCCTGCACTTCGCCTTCCAGCGTTCCGGCGGCGAGGCCGGCAATCGCCTGGATCACGGCCGGTGGGCCCATTTCGGCGAGACGGTCGTGGAGGCTGCCGCCGGTGTCTTCGGCGGTGATCGGCGTGGTGACTTTCAGCAGCATCGGCCCGGTGTCGAGGCCCAGTTCCATGCGCATCACGGTCACGCCGCTTTCACTGTCGCCTGCTTCGACCGCACGCTGGATCGGCGCCGCCCCGCGCCAGCGTGGCAGCAGCGAAGCGTGGCTGTTGATGCAACCCAGGCGCGGAATATCCAGCACGGCTTGCGGCAGGATCAAGCCATAGGCGACCACCACCAGCAAGTCCGGCTTGAGTGCGGCCAGTTCAGCCTGGGCGTCTTCGTTGCGCAGCGTTGGCGGTTGCAACACCGGGATGTTGTTTTCCAGTGCGAGTTGCTTGACCGGGCTTGGCATCAGCTTTTGCCCACGGCCCGCCGGACGGTCCGGCTGGGTGTAAACCGCGACGACTTCGTAAGGGCTGGCGAGCAGGGCCTTGAGGTGTTCGGCGGCGAATTCCGGGGTGCCGGCAAAGACGATGCGCAGTGGCTCAGTCATGGGAGCAATCTCTGAAAAGAAAAAGGCTTGCCGCAGCAAGCCTTTGAAAGAAGGGCATCAAGCGTTCTGGCGATGGAGCTTTTCCAGTTTCTTCTTGATTCGGTCGCGTTTGAGGTTCGACAGGTAGTCGACGAACAATTTGCCGTTGAGGTGGTCGCATTCGTGCTGGATGCACACGGCGAGCAGACCTTCGGCAATCAGTTCGTAAGGCTTGCCGTCGCGGTCCAGGGCCTTGACCTTGACCTTCTGCGGGCGATCGACGTTTTCGTAGAAGCCCGGCACCGAGAGGCAGCCTTCCTGGTATTGCTCCATCTCGTCGGTCAGCGGTTCGAACTCGGGGTTGATGAACACCCGTGGTTCGCTGCGGTCTTCGGAGAGGTCCATCACGACGATACGTTTGTGCACGTTGACCTGGGTCGCGGCGAGGCCGATGCCTGGCGCTTCATACATTGTTTCAAACATGTCATCGACCAACTGACGCACTTCGTCGTCCACTACGGCCACAGGTTTGGCGATAGTGCGCAGGCGCGAGTCGGGAAATTCGAGGATGTCTAAAATGGCCATAAGCTTAATTGCTGCACGTGTGAGGTAAAGTCGGGTCGATGGCCTGGCAGGTCCGAAGATGCAGGCTACCGTTGTGAAGCGTAGCTCCTTTTCTTTTATCAAAGAGTCAGGAGCGAGCCACGAGGGCTCTGGCGTTTCACGCGAACGCACATAATAAAGGGATTCACCGCATGAGGAAATCACTACTCGCCTTGCTCCTTCTGGCCTCGGCCGGTTTGGCGCACGGGCAAGTGCAACTCAAGGAAGGTTTTCCACAGCAATACACCGTGGTGACGGGTGACACTCTCTGGGACATTTCCGGAAAATTCCTCCGGGAGCCGTGGAAGTGGCCGGAACTGTGGCAAGCCAATCCTCAGATCGAAAACCCTAATCTCATCTATCCCGGCGACTCGCTGTCGCTGGTCTATGTCAACGGCCAGCCCCGCCTGACCCTCAATCGCGGGGCTTCGCGCGGCACCATCAAGCTCTCGCCTCGGGTGCGCAGCTCGCCGGTGGCCGATGCGATCCCGAGCATTCCGCTGCAATCGATCAACAGCTTTTTGCTGAGCAACCGCATCGTCGACAAGGTCGAGGACTTCGACAAGGCGCCTTATATCGTCGCCGGCGATGCCGAACGCGTGCTCAGTGGCACCGGTGACCGCATTTTCGCCCGTGGCCATTTCGACCCGAACCAGCCGGTCTACGGCATCTTCCGCCAGGGCAAGGTCTACACCGATCCCGATAGCAAAGAGTTTTTGGGGATCAATGCTGATGACATCGGCGGTGGCGAGATTGTGGCCACCGAGGGCGACGTCGCCACCCTGGCACTGCAACGCACGACTCAGGAAGTGCGTCTCGGCGACCGTTTGTTCAGCGGCGAAGAACGGTCCATCAACTCGACCTTCATGCCCAGTGCGCCAAAAACCGAGATCAATGGCTTGATCATCGATGTGCCGCGCGGGGTTACCCAGATTGGCGCGCTGGATGTGGTTACCCTGAACAAAGGTCAGCGTGATGGCCTGGCCGAAGGCAACGTGCTGGTGGTGATGAAAACCGGTGAAACCGTACGCGACCGGATCACTGGCCAGCCACTGAAAATCCCCGATGAGCGTGCCGGTTTGCTGATGGTGTTCCGCACTTACGACAAGCTCAGTTACGGGCTGGTACTCAACGCATCGCGCTCGCTGGCGGTGATGGATAAGGTGCGAAATCCGTAAGCAGGCTCCACAAGTTACCAACAGAGTTATCCACAGCTTATTCCCGTTTGAACGGGGCTCATAACGATCAAGGATGATCCATGTCGCTGTCTGCCGTCACACCGGTTTCCCCTGCGGAACTGGAAGCTCGTTTACGTCTGCACCGATTGCCAGAACTCGGCCCGGCGCGTTTCAAGAAATTGCTCGAAGCCTTCGGCTCGGCGTCCAAAGCCATCAGCGCGCCCGCCAGCGCCTGGCGTTCGCTGGGCTTGCCGCTGGCGTGCGCCGAGGCACGGCGCGTCAATGAAGTACGCGATGGCGCGGCCCACGCATTGGCCTGGCTAGAGCGCTCGGGCCAGCATTTGTTGATGTGGGACCAGCCTGAGTACCCGGCGCTGCTGGCGGAAATCAGCGATGCGCCGCCGCTGTTATTTGTGGCAGGCGATCCCGACATTCTGGAAAAACCGCAATTGGCGATGGTCGGCAGTCGGCGCGCCTCGCGACCGGGCATGGACACTGCGGCGGCGTTTTCGCGCAGCCTGGCCGGCGCCGGTTTCGTCATCACCAGCGGTCTGGCGCTAGGCATCGATGCCGCCGCGCATCAAGCCGCGCTGGACGTGGGCGGGCGAACGGTCGGGGTCCTTGGCACGGGACTTGAAAAGTTTTATCCACAGCGCAATCGGCGGCTGGCGGACGCCATGATCGCCTCGGGCAGCGCAGTGCTTTCCGAGTTCCCGCTGGACGCCGGCCCCAGTGCCGGAAACTTCCCCCGGCGCAACCGGATCATCAGCGGTTTATCCCTCGGGGTGCTGGTGGTCGAAGCGAGTGTCGCCAGCGGTTCATTGATAACGGCGAGGCTGGCAGCGGAGCAAGGACGCGAGGTGTATGCGATTCCAGGGTCGATCCACCACCCTGGCGCCAAGGGTTGTCATCAGCTGATCCGTGACGGTGCGGTATTGGTGGAAACCACCGAGCATATCCTCGAAGCCTTGCGCGGCTGGCAACGGTTGCCGTTATCCACAGAGACGCTGCAAGCACCTACTCATCCACTGCTCCTGTTGCTTCACGCCGCGCCCCACACCAGCGAAGCGTTGTCGGTCAGCAGTGGCTGGGCCTTGTCCAAAGTGCTGGCAGCGCTGACGGAGCTGGAAATGGACGGCCGGGCGGTGTGCGAAAGCGGGCGCTGGTTTGCGCGGGTGAGCTAGGTTTTATAAGGAAGATCGGTAAACTGCGCAGAGCCTTATTCCGGAGAGTTTTTCATGGTCAACAGTTGGCGCGTGCAACAAGCCGCACAAGCCGTTCGCGCAGGGGCAGTAATTGCCTATCCAACCGAAGCGGTCTGGGGCCTGGGTTGCGATCCGTGGGATGAAGAAGCGGTCTATCGTCTGTTGATGATCAAAGGCCGGTCTGTGGAAAAGGGCCTGATTCTGGTAGCCGACAATATTCGTCAGTTCGACTTCCTGTTCGAAGACTTCCCGGAACTGTGGATGGACCGCATGGCCAGCACTTGGCCGGGGCCGAATACCTGGCTGGTGCCGCATCAGAATCTGTTGCCGCAGTGGATTACCGGCGTGCATGAAACCGTAGCGCTGCGCGTCAGCGACCACCCGCTGGTGCGGGATCTGTGCGCGGTGGTCGGGCCGCTGGTGTCGACCTCGGCTAACCCTCAGGGCCGGCCAGCGGCGCGGACGCGAATACGCGTCGAGCAGTATTTCCGTGGGCAAGTGGACTACGTGTTGGGCGGGAATCTGGGTGGGCGCAAGAATCCGAGCGTGATTCGCGATGTCGCGACCGGGAACGTCATTCGCCCGGATTAATCCCGCAGTAATACCTGTGGCGAGGGAGCTTGCTCCCGCTGGACTGCGCAGCAGTCCCGTTCTTTTAAAGATATGAGGGGCCGCTTCGCGGCCCAGCGGGAGCAAGCTCCCTCGCCACAGTTTGATGTTAAGGCAGCAGAACAGTCGAGCCAGTCGTACGCCGCGCCGACAACTCGGTCTGCGCCTTCGCCGCCTCAGCCAACGGATACTTCTGGCTGACGTCCACCTTAAGTTTGCCGCTGATGATCATCTCGAACAGCTCATCGGCCATGCGCTGCAGGTTTTCTGCGTTATTGGCGTAGGTCGCCAGCGTCGGCCGGGTCACGTACAACGAGCCCTTCGCCGCCAAAATCCCCAGGCTCACCCCGTCCACTGCGCCGGACGCATTGCCGAAGCTCACCACCAGGCCCCGTGGTGACACGCTATCGAGCGACGTTAGCCAGGTGTCCTTGCCGACGCCGTCGTACACCACCGGGACTTTTTTTCCGTCAGTCAATTCCAGCACCCGTTGTGCGACGTTTTCGTGGCTGTAATCGATAGTCGCCCATGCGCCGTTGGCTTTGGCCAGTGCGGCTTTCTCCGGCGAGCTGACCGTGCCGATCAACTTCACTCCCAAGGCCCTCGCCCATTGGCAGGCCAGGGATCCGACACCGCCCGCGGCGGCATGGAACAGGATGGTTTCGCCACCCTTGAGTTCATACGTCTGACGCAGCAGGTATTGCACGGTCAGGCCCTTGAGCATCACACCGGCGGCCTGTTCAAAACTGATGGCGTCCGGCAAGTGCACCAGGTTGGCCTCCGGCAAAACGTGAACCTCGCTGTAGGCGCCCAACGGGCCGCTGCCGTAAGCCACACGATCGCCGACCTTGAACCGGGTCACTTCGCTGCCCACCGCCTCGACCACGCCCGCACCTTCCGAGCCCAGGCCCGATGGCAGGGCGGGCAGCGGATAGAGACCACTGCGGTAGTAAGTGTCGATGAAGTTCAGGCCGATCGCCTTGTTGACCACGCGAACCTGCTGCGGGCCGGGCTCGGCGGGTTGATAGTCGACATACTCGAGCACTTCGGGGCCGCCATGGGCGCGGAACTGGATACGCTTTGCCATCAGAACTCTCCTTAGGTCATTTGCGAAGCTCCCTATCGGACTCCTAAGCTTGACCTTCGTCAACTGCGGCAGGCCCATCTGCGATGTTATGCTACGCGCCCATTTGCGCCGGCCCCTGCTCCGATGGAGCGCCGCGTAGTTTTGCCCGATTCAAGGTGATGACATGACGACCCGCACCGAGGCCGTAAAAGCCTACCTGCTCGACCTGCAAGACCGGATTTGCGCAGCCCTTGAAGCCGAAGACGGCGGCACGGCATTCGTCGAAGACGCCTGGACCCGGCCTGCCGGCGGTGGCGGTCGCACGCGTGTGATCGAAAACGGCGCGGTCATCGAAAAGGGTGGAGTCAACTTTTCCCACGTCTTTGGCAGCGGGCTCCCACCCTCCGCCAGCGCCCATCGCCCGGAACTGGCCGGCCGTGGTTTCGAAGCCCTGGGCGTGTCGCTGGTGATTCACCCGCACAACCCGCAGGTGCCGACTTCCCATGCCAACGTGCGCTTTTTCATTGCTGAAAAAGAAGGTGAAGAACCGGTCTGGTGGTTCGGCGGCGGTTTCGACCTGACCCCTTATTACGGTAACGAAGAAGACTGCGTGCACTGGCACCGCGTCGCCGAGCAGGCCTGTGCGCCGTTCGGCTCGGACGTCTATCCGCGCTACAAGGCCTGGTGCGACAGCTATTTCCACATCAAGCATCGCCACGAGCCACGGGGCATCGGCGGTCTGTTTTTTGATGACTTGAACGAGTGGGACTTCGACACCAGCTTCGCCTTCATGCGCGCCATCGGTGACGCCTACATCGAGGCCTACCTGCCGATCGTGCAGCGCCGCAAGAACGATGCGTTCACCGCCAAACAGCGTGAATTCCAGGAATTTCGCCGTGGCCGCTACGTCGAGTTCAACCTGGTCTACGACCGTGGCACGCTGTTCGGCCTGCAATCGGGTGGGCGCACCGAGTCGATCCTCATGTCCCTGCCCCCGCAAGTCCGCTGGGGCTACGACTGGAAAGCCGAGCCGGGCAGCGAAGAAGCTCGCCTGACCGACTATTTCCTGCAAGACCGCGATTGGTTGGCCAAGGCCTGAACGAGGAGTTCTGATGGACCGTTACGTCGTATTCGGTAACCCGATTGGTCACAGCAAGTCGCCGCTGATCCACCGCTTGTTTGCCGAGCAGACCGCTCAGCAACTGGACTACAGCACCTCGCTGGCGCCACTCGACGACTTTTCCGACTTCGCCAAGACGTTTTTCCTCGAAGGTCGCGGGGCGAATGTGACGGTGCCGTTCAAGGAAGAGGCTTATCGCCTGGCCAACAGTCTGACGGCACGGGCGCAGCGGGCAGGCGCGGTGAACACCCTGAGCAAACTTGCCGATGGCACGTTGTTGGGTGACAACACCGACGGCGCCGGACTGGTGCGGGACCTGACGGTCAACGCCGGTTTCAGTCTCAAGGGCAAACGCATCCTGCTGCTCGGCGCTGGCGGCGCGGTGCGCGGTGCGCTGGAGCCGTTGCTGGCCGAGCAACCCGCTTCGGTAATTATCGCCAACCGCACCGTCGAGAAAGCCGAGTTGCTGGCGGAATTGTTCGCGGACCTGGGGCCGGTGTCGGCCAGCGGTTTTGACTGGCTGCAAGAGTCGGTGGACCTGATCATTAACGCGACGTCGGCGAGTCTGTCAGGCGATGTACCGCCGATTGCCAGCAGCCTGATCGAACCGGGCAAGACGGTGTGCTACGACATGATGTACGGCAAGGAGCCGACCTCGTTCTGCCGCTGGGCCACTGAACACGGTGCGGCGGTGTCGATGGATGGATTGGGGATGCTCGCTGAGCAAGCGGCAGAAGCGTTTTTCCTGTGGCGCGGTGTGCGGCCGGATACAGCGCCGGTGCTGGCCGAACTCCGCCGCCAACTGGCGCTGTAGTTCTTTGTGGCGAGGGAGCTTGCTCCCGCTCGGGTGCGAAGCGCTCGCAGATTTTCAGGGCTGCTTCGCAACCCAGCGGGAGCAAGCGCCCTCGCCAAAAGTTATGCGTTCGTCATCAGAGTGGTGTTTTAGTCCTCAAACCGGATCGGGCATTTCTCCGCCCCTTCAAGCTTCCTCAACTCCTCCACCACCTGCGGCCGCGCGCTGCGCAGCGTCAGGCTGCGATTCTGCTTGAGCAGCCGCCGCGCTTCCTGATGCAGCATTTCCACCCCTGAATAGTCGATGAAGTTGATCTGCTGCGCCTCGATCACCACACGTGCGCCGTGCATCCGTTGCAAACGCACTTGCAGGTAATGGCTGGCGCCGAAAAAGATCGACCCGCCGACCTGCAGAATATCTTCATCGCCTTCGCGCCAATGCTGGACTCGCGGTTGTGAAGTCCGCTTGAGGTAAAAGAACAGCGAAGCCAGCACCCCGGCATAGATAGCTGTCTGCAACTCCAGCAGCAGCGTGGCCACGCAGGTCAGCGCCATGACCAGGAACTCGGCGCGACTGACCCGCAACAGCGCGCGGATGCCGCGATGATCGACCAATCCCCAGGCGATCAACAGGATGCTGCCCGCCATGGCCGGGATCGGAATGTGCGAAATCAACGCCGCGCCGAAGATGGCGAACAGCGCCACCCACAGTGCTGAAAATACCCCGGCCAGCGGTGAGCAGGCACCCGCCTCGTAACTCAGGCCCGAGCGGGTGAAGGAACCGGCTGACAGCGAGCCGGAAAAAAACGCACCGACCATGTTCGAAAAACCCTGGGCGCGTACTTCCTGATTGGCGTCGAGCAATTGCTGGGAGCGTGCCGACAAGGAACGGGCAATCGACAGGCTCGTCACCAGCCCGAGCATCCCCACCGCCACGGCGCTGGGCAGCAGGCGCAGGATCAGATCCAGGTCCAGCGGCAGCGGACTGAAGGGCGGCAGTCGCCCGACAAACGCACTGACCAACTTCACATGGCCAAACATCGACGGCCAGAACCACACCAGCAGTCCGCTCAGCGCCAAGGTGATCAAAAGCGTCGGCCAGCGTGGCAGCAGTAATTTCAGGATCACGCCCACCCCGACGGTGGCCAGCCCCAGCACCAGCGAAGGTTTATCCACGTCGCCGAGGTGTTTGAACACCATCAAAAAGCTGTCCAGCGCCGTGGACTGATTGGGCAGGTCGAGCCCCAGCAGGTTCGGCAACTGGCCGATGGCAATCACCACCGCCGCGCCGAGGGTGAAGCCCAGCACTACCGAGTGAGAAACGAAATTCACCAGGGCGCCAAAGCGCAACAATCCGAGCAGCCACTGGAAAATGCCGGCGAGCAGTGTCAGAAGCAGGATCAGGGTGACGTAGTCTTCTGACGCGGGAACGGCCAGAGGACTGACGCTGGCATACAGGACGATGGATATCGCCGCTGTAGGACCACAGATCAAATGCCACGACGAACCCCAGAGGCAAGCGATCAGTACCGGAATGATCGCGGCGTACAGGCCGTATTCCGGCGGGAGACCGGCGATCAGGGCGTAGGCAATGGATTGCGGCAACGCAAGAATGGCGCCGCTGAGGCCAACGATCAGGTCACGCCCGACGCTGGCGCGGGTTTGCCGGGGCAACCAGGAAAGGAAGGGAAAGAGTGAATGGCGGCTGGGGAAGGCCATGGGTCCTCTCGGGTGGAGTTTTGCGCAAGGGTATCAGTACCGGGTGAACATTGTGGCGAGGGAGCTTGTTCCCGCTCGGGAGCGAAGCGCCCGCAGATTTTTAGGGCTGCTTCGCTGCCCAGCGGGAGCAAGCTCCCTCGCCACAGGTAACCCTTACAACTTCGCTTTTACCGCCGGCAACGCATCTTTCCCATCCACGGTCTTCACGCCATCCAGCCATTTATCCAGCACGGCAGGATTGGCCTTGATCCACGCCTTGGCCGCCTCGGCATTGCTGATTTTCTTGTTCACCACCTCGGCCATGATGCTGTTCTCCATCTCCTGGGTGAAACTCAGGTTGGTGAGCAGCTTGCCGACGTTCGGACAGGCCTGTGCATAACCTTTGCGGGTCAGCGTATAAACGCTGCCGGTGTCGCCGAAATACTTCTCGCCGCCTTTCAGGTAATGCATTTTCAACTGCACGTTCATCGGGTGCGGCGTCCAGCCGAGGAAGGTCACGAACTTCTGTTTTTTCACTGCGCGGGACACTTCGGCCAGCATGGCCTGCTCGCTGGACTCGACCAGTTTCCACTGGCCCATGTCGAAGTCGTTCTTCTTGATGATCTCTTGCAGCGAGATGTTCGCCGGGGCGCCGGAACCGATGCCGTAGATCTTCTTGTCGAACTTGTCGGCGTATTTATTCAGGTCGGAAAAGTTATGCACACCCGCGTCCCACACGTAATCCGGGACGGCCAAGGTGAATTCGGTGCCGTCGAGGTTCTTCGCCAGTTGGGTGACATCACCCGTGGCGACGAATTTGTCATAGAAGCCCTGCTGCGCCGGCATCCAGTTCCCCAGGAACACGTCGACCTGGCCATCCTTCAGCCCGCCAAAGGTGATCGGCACCGCGAGGGTGTCGACCTTGGCCTTGTAGCCCATGCCGTCCAGCAGAAACCCGGTGATGGCGTTGGTCGCAGCGATGTCGCTCCAGCCCGGATCAGCCATTTTCACCGTGTCGCAGCTCTGATCGGCAAAGGCCGATGCACTGCCCAGAGCCAGTAGCCCGACCGTCAGTACTGTGGATAACTTTTGCATGGACTTCCCCTTAACATTATTGGTTTTGGCAGGGTTGTGGATAACGTGCTTTACGTTCCAGATCGTCGAGGTCGATGTGGTTGCGCATGTATTGCTGACTGGCGTCTACCAGCGGCTGGTGATCCCAGCTCTTCAGCTTGCCGATGGTCAGCGCCTCGGCGACGAATCGCCGGCGACGCTGGCTCGCGAGCACCTGTTGGTGGATCGCCGGAATGTCCCATTTGGCCCGTGCTTCAGACAGAAACGCCTCGAACAGCGGCCGATGTTGCGGCGATTGGCTGAGTTCTTCCTGTTCGCGCGGGTCGTTGTGTACGTCGAAGAGTAGGCAAGGGTCATCTTCGCTGTAGATGAATTTGTAAGCGCCACGGCGGATCATCATCAAAGGGCTGATGGTGCCTTCGGCCATGTATTCGCCGAAGACTTCGTCGTGACCGCCCTGCCCTTGCAGGTGCGAGACCAGCGAACGACCGTCCAGTGGCAAGCCCGGCTCCAGCGAACCGCCGGCCAGCTCTACAAAGGTTGGCAGCAAATCAGCGGTGGAAACCGCAGCACTGACCCGCCCGGCGCCGAATTGTCCCGGTGCGCTGATCAACAGCGGTACGCGGGCGGCCATTTCGAACCAATGCATTTTGTACCAGAGGCCGCGCTCGCCGAGCATGTCGCCGTGGTCGCCGGAGAAGACGATGATGGTGTCATCGATCAGCCCGGTATCTTCGAGCGTTTGCAGGAGTTTGCCGACGTTGCTGTCGATATAGCTGCAAGCTCCGAAATAAGCACGACGCGCATCGCGAATCTTATCCACAGGCAGCGGCTTGTCCCACAGGTCATACACCTTGAGCAAACGCTGGGAATGCGGATCAAGTTCGGTTTGCGTCGGGGTTTCCGGCAGCGGGATGTCGGCATCGTCGTACATGTCCCAAAAAGCCTTGGGAATGGTGTACGGATCATGTGGGTGCGTCATCGACACGGTCAGGCAAAACGGCTGGTCGCCATCCTCGCGAATGTGATCGAACAGGTATTGCTGGGCCTTGAACACCACCTCTTCGTCGAAATCCAGCTGATTGGTGCGCACGCACGGCCCGGCCTGCAGCACCGAAGACATGTTGTGGTACCAGGTCGGACGCACGTCCGGTTCATCCCAGTTCACCGACCAGCCGTAGTCGGCCGGGTAGATGTCGCTGGTCAGGCGCTCTTCATAGCCGTGGAGTTGATCCGGGCCACAGAAATGCATCTTGCCCGACAGCGCTGTGCGGTAGCCGAGGCGACGCAGGTAGTGGGCATAAGTCGGTACATCGGCGGGGAAATCGGCCGCGTTGTCGTAGGCGCCGATCTTGCTCGGCAATTGACCGCTGACCAGGGTGAAACGCGACGGCGCGCACAGTGGGCTGTTGCAATAAGCGGCGTCGAACACCACGCCTTCGGCGGCGAGGCGGCTGAGATTGGGCAATTTGATGGGCGAGGAACCGTAGAACGGCAACATTGGCGCGGCCATCTGATCGGCCATGATGAAAAGAATATTCTTGCGCTTCATGTGATCGCGGCATTCCATAGTGAATATTTATGCGAGAGTGCTGCGATCGAGCATGGAGTCCAGGCACTTTGTGGTAAAGCCCATGCACGGCAATGACTAGGATAAGCACCGCTTATGTATGACGCCCTTGGAAGTTTGTCGCTGGACCTGCTGCGAGCGTTTGAAGCGGCGGCCCGCCATCGCAGTTTTACCGCCGCAGCGGTAGAGCTGGGCACTACGCAGCCCGCCGTCAGCCAGCAGATCAAACGCCTGGAAGAACAACTCACCGCGCGGTTGTTTGATCGCATTTACCGTGGCATTGAGTTGACTGAGGCCGGGACCATTCTTTTCGAGCAGGTTCAGCTCGGTTTGCAGAATATCGATGCCGGATTAAGCGCGATCAGCACACAGCATCAACATGAAGTCTTGCAGGTGGCCACGGATTTCGCTTTTGCCGCGTATTGGCTGATGCCCCGATTGCACCGCTTTCATAAAGCCAATCCCCACGTCGACGTCAGCCTGGTCACCAGCGAGCGCAATCACAACATGCTGCGCACTGATATCGATGTGGCGGTGTTGTTTGGGGATGGCCGCTTCAAGCAGGGCGAAAGCCATTGGCTGTTCAGCGAAGAAGTGTTTCCGGTCTGCAGCCCGCTGCTGTTGAAGGATCGTCCCCTGCCCTTGCCGGCCCAGTCATTGCTGGAATTTCCACTGCTGCACCTGCGCGGCGAAAACAGCAGCAACTGGTTTGACTGGAGCGGCGTCTTTCGCGAGTTAGGGATCACATCGGCCCCGGCCCCCGGGCAATTGCGCTTCGACAATTACACGTTGCTGATTCAAGCGGCGATTGGTGGTCAGGGTGTTGCAATCGGCTGGCGGCACCTTGTGGATAACTTGCTGGCGCAAGGTTTGTTGTGTCGACCGATAGCCGACACGGTGATTTCCAGGCTCGGCTACTACGTGGTTTTGCCCCAGCGAAAACGGCGTGGGGTATTGATCCAACAATTTGTGGACTGGTTGATGGCTGAGCAGGCCAGCAGCGCCCAATCGCTGAATGGTTTACCGCTGCCGTCTATCGCCGTGTAGGGTCGGTCGAAACGAAGTTCACATGCTCGCGAACGTGAAGATTCAGCCGCAGCTCATCGGCAATCCCTACGGCCACGCGGTTCAACCGTTCAAGCGGTTCGGCCAGGCCCGGTTCAAGGCTGCTGCTGACGTGGCTGAAATGTTCAATCGTCAGCCCCGGCACTCCGCGAGGCGCATTGACCAGGGTCCAGTGCAAGGCACTGCTTTGCAGGGCATCAAGGATTTCCTCGGCGGCATGCCGCTGAAGGGGGTCCAGCGCTTCAGCCTCTGTGTCGTCGAGTTCGGCAAAATCCCCCACCAGGAACAGCCGGGCAATACCGGCCGCCTGCATGCCCTCGATCAGCGCGTCCACGGCCAACACCTGTTCGACCGGGCCTGGAACGATGGTTTTTTCAACGGTCTCGCTATTGAATGGCAATCCGGGGGCATCCAGCAGGCAAATAACCACCGAACTGCCCGCTACGCTTTGCTTGACCCGCTCAGCCTCGAACAGATCGCCGGTCTTGGTGCGCAATCCTGGGCGCGGTGGGAGCGCCGTCAGGTCATCCAGAATCGCGATCACTTCATGTTGACGCCGTAGCATTTCAGCCATCAGCGCACTGCCCAGGCTACTCATGGCACCATAAAGCACCACTTTGACCACCGGGGTTTCGGCATTTTTCATGGCTGAGATTCCTTGTTCACAACGTATATGGCGTGTGACCTGTGGGAATAGGTGAGGGTTCGACTGGGTTTCAGAGGGTTTCAGATGCAACAGATCAAGGGTTACCACGCCCATGTCTATTTCGACGCCACGAGCATTGATCAGGCGCGAGCGCTGTGTGAGCACGCCGCGCAGGTGTTCCCGCTGAAAATGGGCCGCGTGCATGAACGTCCCGTGGGTCCGCACCCGGACTGGAGTTGCCAATTGGCGTTCGGGCCGGAGCTGATCGGCGAAGTGCTGCCGTGGCTGGCGCTCAACCGCAAGGGTTTGGTGGTGTTCCTGCACCCGGACACCGGCGACGATCTGCTGGACCACACCGAGCACGCGATCTGGATGGGCGCAATCCGGCCGCTGGACCTGTCTATTTTTTGATCAGAGGTTTTCTTCGGCTTCGCCGGGCAAATGTTCGTCCAAGTGCAGCCAGGGTAAGTGGCTGCGGGTCCAGATGTGACGCTCGGCCGGGGCTTGCTCCGGGTGATCGAGGGTGGCGATGGTCACGTCGATACTCTCGGGGCTCAGATGTGTGATCAACGCCAGTTGCGCCCCACAGTTCGGACAGAAATAGCGCACGCAGGTGGTTGAAGATTCGTACTGCGCCGGCGTCCCTTTCAGCCATTTAAAGGCCGATACGGGAACCGTGATCCAGGTTGTCACGATCCCGCCGCTGACGCGCCGGCAGATCGAACAATGGCAGTGGGCGATGTCGTGCAAAGGTCCGCTGAATTGATAGCGCAGCTGTCCGCAGTGGCAGCCGCCGGTGTGAAATTCGCTCATGACCTTACCTCCTGATGCGTATTTCCTGACGCTTTCGCGAGCAGGCTCGCTCCCATATGGTTTGTATACGACACAGATCCAGTGTGGGAGCGAGCCTGCTCGCGATGCCCGCAACTCGGTCGCCCTCTCTGCCCCAGTCCGACGACCGGTTGCACATCCGGTCAATGCTTTCATCAGCGAAAGCTGGGTGAAAGCTTCCCCGATTAGGATCGCCCCCACTGCCGGCAAAAGACCGGTCGGCCAATGCCAGTGTTTTATCGCTCGCACAGCCCATTTAACAACAACAATGGTGATTCTGATGTCCTCTGCTACCCGCCGCTTCGCTGCAACTCCGCCCGTACGCCTCGTGCTTCCCGTTCTGCGCTGACCCACCCGGTTCGCCCATTCCCTAGCCGCGCTACGCCTGGAGTATTCCCATGCTGACTTTCCTTGGCTTCGCCATGGTCATCACGTTCATGTTCCTGATCATGACCAAGCGCCTGTCCGCGCTGATCGCCCTGATCATCATTCCTATCGTCTTCGCCCTGTTCGGTGGTTTCGCGCCGAAGATCGGCCCGATGATGCTCGAAGGCATCACCAAGCTGGCGCCGACCGGCGTGATGCTGATGTTTGCCATTCTGTATTTCGCCCTGATGATCGACTCCGGCCTGTTCGACCCGGCCGTGCGCAAGATCCTCAAACTGGTCAAGGGCGACCCGCTGAAAGTGTCGGTCGGCACCGCCGTATTGGCGCTCGTCGTTTCCCTCGACGGTGACGGCGCAACCACTTATATGATCTGCGTGGCCGCCATGCTGCCGCTCTACAGTCGCATCGGCATGAGCCCGCGGATCATGGCCGGCCTGATCATCCTCGCCGGTGGCGTGATGAACATGACGCCATGGGGCGGCCCGACTGCCCGTGCGGCCAGTGCGCTGCATGTGGACCCGTCCGACATTTTCGTTCCGATGATTCCAGCGATGGCGTTCGGCGTGGTGGCAATCCTGGCGATTGCCTACTTCTACGGCAAACGCGAGCGTGCGCGTCTGGGTGAACTGCACCTGGTGGGCGATGAAATCGACCACAGTGAAATCAGCGTTTCGCAATTCCCGGATGCCCGTCGTCCGAAGTTGATCTGGTTCAACGGCGCCCTGACCCTGGGCCTGATGTGCACCCTGATTGCCGGTCTGTTGCCGATGCCGGTGTTGTTCATGGTGGCGTTCAGTATTGCCATGATCGTCAACTATCCTTGCCTGCAACAGCAGAAGGATCGCGTCGCGGCTCACGCCGGCAGCGTACTTGCGGTGGTCGGTTTGATCTTCGCGGCGGGCATTTTCACCGGTATCCTGTCGGGCACCGGCATGGTCGATGCGATGTCGAAAAGCCTGCTGGCGGTGATTCCTGATTTCCTCGGCCCGTACCTGGCCGTGATTACCGCGCTGGTGAGCATGCCGTTCACGTTCTTTATGTCGAACGACGCATTTTATTACGGCGTGTTACCAGTACTTGCCGAAGCCGCCAGTCATTACGGTATAACCGCGGTTGAAATGGCACGTGCCTCGATCGTCGGTCAGCCCGTCCACCTGTTGAGCCCGCTGGTACCATCGACCTACTTGTTGGTGGCCCTGGCCGGTATCGATTTTGGTGACCATCAGCGCTTTACCCTGAAATGGGCAGTGCTGGTGTGCATGTGCATACTGGTAGCCGCATTGCTGATGGGGATTTTTCCGCTGTTCAGCACTCTATAAGCCCAAGACTCACCACAAAGGGTCCAGGCTTCGCTGTTTGAAGCCGGGCCTTTTGTGGTTTAACACTCGCTCAAAGGAATACACATGGAATGGCTGACCAACCCTGAAATCTGGGTTGCCTTCTTTACCCTGACCGCCCTGGAAATCGTCCTGGGTATCGATAACATCATCATGATTTCGATCCTGGTCAGCCGCATGCCCAAACACATGCAGCAGCGCACCCGGATCTTCGGCCTGGCGCTGGCCATGGTCACGCGGATCCTGTTGCTGCTGTCGATCACTTGGGTCATGCGCCTCACCGCCGACTTGTTTGAAGTGTTTGGCCAAGGCATTTCCGGGCGAGACCTGATTCTGTTCTTCGGTGGCCTGTTCCTGCTGTGGAAGAGCTCGCAAGAGATGTACCACGCGCTGGAAGGTGAAGACGAAACGAACGAAGAGCCGAGTGGCAAGGGCGGCAACTTCCTCTACACCATCATCCAGATCGCGATCATCGACATCGTGTTCTCGCTGGACTCGGTGATTACCGCCGTCGGCATGGTCTCCCACGTACCGGTCATGGTCGCGGCGATCATCGTTGCGGTGCTGGTGATGATGCTGGCTGCCGGCACCATCAGTGAGTTCATCGACAAGCACCCGTCGCTGAAGATGCTGGCGCTGTCGTTCCTGCTGATCGTCGGTACGGTGCTGATTGCCGAATCCTTCGACGTTCACGTGCCAAAAGGCTACGTCTACTTCGCCATGGCGTTCTCGCTGGCGGTGGAAGCGATCAACATCAAGATGCGCACCGCGATTGCTAAAAAGCGCAAACAGCAGGATCCGGTGAAACTGCGCAAGGACATTCCGGGGCAATAACCCGAACCTGTGCACTGGCTGCTGCCAGTCAGTGCACAAAACCTGTGGGAGCGAGCCTGCTCGCGATAGCGGCCTGTCATTCAACATCAACGTTGAATGTGACGGCCTCATCGCGAGCAGGCTCGCTCCCACTTTTTTTGCTCTGTGATTAGCCTGGCGGATCGAGGTTATTCAACACTCGATTGCGGATACTTCACGATGGCGTGTTCAAAGGTTGACGCACCGAGCTCTGGTGGTTAGCGTCCCTCGCTCGCTTCAAACGACATGACAAGGAATGCATATGTCTGGAAAACCGGCTGCACGCCTCACGGACCCGACCACCTGTCCCCTTCCCGGCCACGGCACCATCCCGATTGCCAGCGGCTCACCCGATGTCTTTTTCAACGGTCTTGCGGCCGCTCGGGTCAGCGACACATGCACCTGCGACCAGGCCCTGAACGGTGGATTCTCTTCAACCGTGTTCATCAACGGCCTGAATGCCATACGCTCGATAGCACCACCAGCCATGGCGGTGTGGTGATTGGCGGCTCCGGCAACGTCATCATCGGCAACTCTCATTCCCCTGCGCCCTTCATCCCGCCCTTGCCGATCATTGGCCAGCCTTTGGTCGAATTCAAAGCCGTCAGCGCTGGCAATGGCGAACCGATTGCCCAACAGGACTACGAAATCGAAACCGCTGAAGGCCGGATCGTCAAAGGCCAGACCAACGCGGAGGGCATGACCCAAAGCGTCGCTACCCTGCAGCCCGACCTCGCCGTCGTCCGCTGGACTGTCTGACGCCTCAAGGAAGAATGAAATGACTGGACAATGCATGGCCCCAGACGACCTGGACATGAAGAAACTCTGGGACAGCACCTGCGAACTCCCCGTTTGCAAACGCGAAACCACTAAGGGCGGCCCTAACCCGAAAACCCGCGTTGAAGTGCCATTACTGACCTGTAATTGCCTGTGGCGCAGGTTTCAAAAAGAAGCCGAAGAGTGGGTCGCACCGGGCGGCGTGTTGATTGCCGACCCGCAAGCCCGTAACCGCAAGATCAACGCGGCCTATGCACAATTGTGGCTGGCGGATAACCGGTTTCAGTGGGCGGGGTTGGCGGCGTTTGCTTCGAAGCAGGTGGGGTGTGGGTTGATCCATGCGACCAAGTTGCAAACGGCTATTGCGGCGCAGAAGGCGGCGCAGGAGAAATTGCGGACGGGGAAGTCGGAAACCCTTTTCGAAGGATTTGGGTTCAAGCTCAGCAAGACTGATCCGGAAATCGAGAAAGAGTTAGCGAGCGCCAAAGCGGCCAATCCTCTTCCCACTGAGGATATTACCTTCGGCGACAACTCCCGCTCCGCTGTTCAGCAGCAGTTGGACTACGTGTATGAAATGCTGGCCCTCGGTAATACCTCGCTGTTTCTGGATGTTTATCCGTTGCATCGGTTTTTTATGGTGCGGGGCTTCAAAGAAATGGAAGCCTGTCTTTCCAAACGCAACCAACTAAAAAATGAAGTTCTGTGGCCCATCGCTGACAAAGTAGAGTTCGGTGCAGCGCGTGCAGAAGTGACCGATACTTTCAAAGCCATAGATGAAGGAAGAATTACCAAAAGCGTAGAATTCATGGCCGGTCATGAACAGCTGAACATTTTGCAACCTGCGATGTATGACGATTCCCACTTCGCTTACCTAATGCGCGGCACCCATGCTGGAGATGTCGTATCAGTAGTCACAGGGATGCTGTCCGGAGCCGCAGAAGAAATCCAGTTGACTCTGGCAAGTCAATGCAAAGCGGCAGACGGGCGAAAGGTTGCCTTCGGCAGTAATCCATTGGCCAATCTGGCAAACAAGGATCAACGAATAGAATTCGTACTTCGTGCTGCAACACAATTCGATGCCTTATTAAAAAACCCCACTTCAAAAGCCCAACTAAAGCAATCCATTACAGAAATATCTCAAGGTGGAGGGATCCGCTGATGAAACCACTCACCAGGCTATCTCTGATAAGCATGAGTGCAATTGTTATTGGGCTGTGTATTGCCTACTTCAATTGGAATACGGAAGTTTTGAGTGCGCACATAGGGAAGTCTTACAAGGATACCGTTGAGGACTCAACGTTTTCGGTGCCTGCGAATACCGCTTTTTATCCAAGCACGCCACCGCATCCTAGTTCTACATGGATATCAGAGCCAGTCATCATCCATTTTGATGATCCTGAGCATGGTTTTACGCTACCAGCAACCAAGTTTGGCGCCGTTGGTTTTGATGAAGGTAAAGTCTCGACCATGACAACTTCTCCAATGTTGGAGACCTTGCCTTTCAATCAGCTGATTCCCTTACTCACTCAGTTGCAGGGGAAGCTAAAAGACTCGGGTTGGGTACCGCGCAACCCACAAGATAACTCTTGGTTAGCCGTCGTCAGCGAAGTAGAAAAAAACGCTTTGCAAAGGCAGTTGTTCGATCAGGTAGTCATCGTGATGCTCCTTATACCTCACAAATACAGTCTTGCGCTAAACGTCAAATGCTACGCCCGCTGTGATGAGCGCGACCCGAAAACGGCGAAGTATCTGATTGATGTCAGTGTCGGTTCGGATTACTACAGCGAATGAAGAGCCGCTTCAGAAGGCGGCGTTGGTGTTTGCAAAGAGCAGCGTTTTTTACCCTGTTCATTTGTCTGGCTTCTTTTCACCACCCAGTTGATTTTTTGAACATTCATATCGGGAAGTCATACAGAGAAGTCGCACAAGACTCGACATTCCCAAATATTTGATCGACGTAGGGCTAGGCGACGATTTCTTTAGCGATTGAACTACCAATGATCTTAGGGCAGCTGCGCAGCCCAGCGGGAGCAAGCTCCCTCGCCACAGGGGTTGTGTCGCGCACCTTTTCAACTGTCCGGCTGAGACCTTCGGGTCCCTTTTTTACTCTCTGCATCAACCTGTTTTCATGACAGTTTTGTTTCAATCACGTCTTTAGCTATGCGATGCTGGCGCCCAGACCGTTAGCCAACTACAGCTTAAGTACAGAACGTAGAACGTCGCGCGGCACCGTCAATTTGCCCCTCTGGGGCGCTACCACCACAGGGGGCCTGCATGCTCACCCTGCTCAATTTGTTATCTGCCGTGGCCTTGTTGATCTGGGGCACGCACATCGTCCGAACCGGCATCTTGCGGGTCTACGGTTCCAATCTGCGCCATGTGATCGGCCAGAACATGTCCAAACGCTGGCTCGCGTTCATCTCGGGGATCGTCGTTACCGCGATGGTCCAGAGCAGCAACGCCACGGCCATGCTCGTCACATCCTTCGTCGGTCAGGGCCTGATGGCGCTGACGCCCGCCCTGGCAACGATGCTCGGCGCGGATGTCGGTACGGCGCTGATGGCGCGGGTGCTGACGTTTGATTTGTCGTGGCTGTCGCCGCTGCTGATTTTTCTCGGAGTGATTTTCTTCCTGTCCCGCAAGCAGACTCGCCTGGGCCAGATGGGTCGCGTCAGCATCGGTCTCGGGCTGATCATCCTGGCGCTGCAACTGATCGTCGAATCCGCCGCGCCGATTACCCAGGCGCAGGGCGTGAAAGTGATTTTCGCCTCGTTGACTGGCGATATCCTGCTGGATGCCCTGGTCGGCGCGTTGTTCGCGATGGTTTCCTATTCCAGCCTGGCCGCCGTGCTGCTGACCGCAACCCTGGCTGGCGCCGGCGTCATCAGCCTGCCGGTGGCGATCGGCCTGGTGATCGGTGCCAACATCGGCAGCGGTATCCTCGCGTTTCTCAGCACCAGCATGCAAAACGCCGCTGGCCGTCAGGTGGCGCTCGGCAGCCTGCTGTACAAACTGATCGGGCTGCTGCTGATCATTCCGGTGCTGGACCCGCTGGTGCACTGGATCGACAGCCTCGACTTCAGCCCCCAGGAAATGGTCATTGGCTTCCACCTGCTCTACAACACCGCGCGCTGCCTGATCCTGTTGCCCAGCGTCGGCCCGATGGCCAGGCTTTGCGCGTGGCTGCTGCCGGAGCGGCCGGAGCTCAACGGCACGGCGAAACCCCGCCACCTTGATCCGACCGCGCTGGTTACCCCCAGCCTGGCATTGGCCAACGCCGCGCGAGAAACCCTGCGCATGGGCGATCTGATCGACAACATGCTCGAAGCAATGCTCGACGTGCTGCGTGGTAAACAATCCGCCATCACCCAGGAAATGCGCAAACTGACGGATGATGTCGAAGCGCTCTACAGCGCCATCAAGCTTTACCTGGCGCAAATGCCCCGAGAAGATTTGAGCGACCAAGACAGCCGGCGTTGGGCGGAAATCATCGAACTGGCGATCAACCTCAAGCTGGCCAGCGATTTGATCGAACGCATGCTGCGCAAGGTGCAGCAGCAGAAAACCTCGCAGCGCCGGTCTTTTTCCGAGGTTGGTCTGGAAGAGCTGGCCGGGTTGCACAGCCAGTTGATCTCCAACCTGCGTTTGGGTTTGTCGGTATTTCTCAGTGCCGACAAGGAAAGTGCCCGCCAGCTTCTGCGTGAGAAACGTCGCTTTCGCGCACAGGAACGCCGCCTGGCCCATGCTCATGTCAGCCGTCTGCAACGTAAGATTGTGCAGAGTATCGAGACCAGTTCACTGCACCTGGAGCTGATCGCCGACATGAAGCGCTTGAACTCGCTGTTCTGTAGCAGCGCTTATGTGGTGCTGGAAACATCGGACACCGGTGCACTGGCGGTCGACGATATGGCTGACATCACGCATTCGCCTTGAACGTCTGGCGGTGTGGTCAGTCAGTAACAGTGGTTCCGGTTCAAGATCATCGCGAGCAGGCTCGCTTCCACATTTGAATTGTGGTGTTCACAAAACCAATGTGGGAGCGAGCCTGCTCGCGATGGCTGCCTGGAAAGCGACACGGATCTCCAATCAGCCGTATGGAAGCTTGCTATGCGTTGTCTGCTGTTCGCCTGTCTGTTGCTTGGCTCATTTCCTTCGTTTGCCCTGGATCGTTTCCAGGTCGAGGGCTATACGCTGCCCAACGGTTTGCAATTACTGCTCAAACCCGGCACCGAGCGCGGGCACGTGGCGATTCGCCTGGTGGTCGGCGTAGGTCTGGATGATTTCAGCTGCGCCGACAAGGAGCTGCCGCATCTGCTCGAACACTTGTTGTTCAGCGGCATTGATGCAACCGGCGAAGGCGGCCTGGAAGAGCGCATGCAGGCGTTGGGCGGTGAGTGGAACGCGTTCACCAGCAACGCTGACACGACGTTCGTCATTGAGGCCCCGGCGAAAAACCAGCGCAAGGTGCTCGACCTGCTGCTGGCGCTGCTGACGCAGACCCGAATCGACGACAACGCCATCAACGCCGCCAAACAAGTGGTCGAGCGTGAGGACGGCGGCCATTACTCGCACTTGCAGCGCTGGCTGGATCGTCAGGACCTGGGCCACACCGCGAGCAATCAGCTGGCAGTGGAGCTGGGCCTTAAATGCCCCGAGCGCCCGGAAGTCGATAACCTGACTCGCGAGCAACTGGAGACGGTACGCAAGGCCTGGTACGCGCCCAATAACATGACGCTGATCGTGGTTGGCGAGCTCGACAAGTTGTTGCCGGCGTATCTGGAACGCTCCTATGGTGAACTTGAAGCGGTCGAGCCTACCGATCACCTGCCCTTGCCGGAAATCCAGGCCAGTGCCGCCCACGAACGAACGCTGAGCGATGGTTTCGTCGGCGGCGGCGCCAAGTTGCATTGGCTGGTGCCGGAACCGGTGCTGCAGGATCAGCACGACGAAACCTTCGACCTGCTCAAGGACTATCTGGACTGGGCGCTCTACCGCCAATTGCGCCTGTCCCACGGTTTGTCCTACGGCCCCTCGGCCGAGCGCGAGGTGTTTGGCGGGGTGGGCTTCATGAGCCTGAACGCCGACCTTGAGCGCGATGACGTGCCTAAGGCCCGGCAGGTGCTGGAGGATTTGAAGGCCGATTTGCTCAAGGATGGTCTCGACGCAGACACCTTCAACCGCCTCAAACAGGCCGCCATCGCCCGCCAGGCTTGGGCCGTGCAAGGCAACAGCGCGCTGGCCGATTACTACTGGAGCGCGCTGGGCGACTACCAGGACGGGCGTTTCGCCGCCCCGGCCAGGGAACTGCAAGGCGTGACGCTGGAAGAAGCGAACAAGGCCATGCGCGAGTTGCTCATGCAACCGGGGTATGTACGGATCGAGAAGCCGCTGATGAGTTATGACCAGTTGATGTGGGCGATGGCCGGGGTGTTTGGATTGCTTGTCCTCGGGGTATTGGCTTGGCGAGTCCATCGCCGCCGGTAACTGGCCGCCCTGGCAGCAGGGCTTTTGTGGCGAGGGAGCTTGCTCCCGCTCGGCTGCGCAGCAGTCGTAAAACCGGTGCTTGCGCTCTACCTGATGACACGCAGTGTGCGGGTTTGGGGGCGCTTCGCACCCCAGCGGGAGCAAGCTCCCTCGCCACAATGTTGTATAGGGAAAACGGACGTATCCCCTCGCCACGCCCCCGCCCGGGCGGTACTCTGTCGAGGATTTTTCCCACGACTATTGCGAACCGCCGAATGCCTACTCTGACCCTGTACGTCCAGCGCATCCTGGAATTGATGAAGCGCTATCCAGGGGTCATTGCGCTCGGTGGTTTTATCTCGGGAGTCGGCAGCTTCATCCTGGTGGATCGGCAACAGGGCCTGGCGACCTGGATCACCATCATCATGGTGCTCAGCTGGATCTGGCTGATGCTGGAAAACAGCCTGACCAAGTTGTTCACCAAACTCTTCAAGCGCGAAATCCCCCAGCCTTTGCTGCGTTACGCCACGCAGATGATCCACCAGGAAAGCCTGTTCTTCGTCCTGCCGTTCTTTTTCATCACCACGACCTGGAACAGTGGCCAGTTTTTCTTCACCGGTTTGCTGAGCATGGCGGCGCTGATTTCCATCATCGACCCGCTCTACTACAAATGGCTGGCACCCCGGCGCTGGGCGTTCCTGGCGTTGCACACGCTGACGCTGTTTGCCGCGCTGCTCACCGCCCTGCCCGTCATCCTGCACCTGACCACTTCGCAAAGCTTCAAACTGGCGCTGGGCACCGCTGTTTTACTGTCGTTCCCGAGCCTGGCCTCGATCTTCCCGATCCGCACGGTGCGCAACGCGTTGGCGATCCTGAGTATCACGCTGGGCATCGGTGCCCTCGGCTGGGTGCTGCGTTCGTGGGTGCCGCCGGCCACTTTATGGATGACCGACGTGGCGATCAGCACGCAAATGCAGGACCGCACACCCGGCAAGAGTCTGGACGAGGTCAGCGCCGAGCAGATCCGTGGGGACGGGTTGTACGCCTACACCGCCATCAACGCCCCGCGCGGCCTCGATGAGCGGATTTATCACGTGTGGCAGTTCAACGGTAAAGAGGTCGACCGTATCCCGCTGGACATCCACGGCGGACGCAAGGAAGGCTACCGTGCCTGGACCCACAAGCAGAATTTCCCAGGCAATCCTGCCGGTAAATGGCAAGTGCGGGTGCTGACCGAGGATGGCCAGGTCATCGGCGTGCTGCGCTTCAAGATCACGGACAGCACACCGATCAAAGAAAAGTAATCCGGTTCGTGCTATTACGTAGCGCTGCGCTAATAGCCGAACAAGCACGGAGCTTATGACCAGCAGCACAATGGCCGGCAATGCCCAGCTAGATGTCTCTCACTCCCCTGCTCAACTGCGGGTCACGGGTGACTGGACGCTCGCCCACTACGCCGATCTCAAGCACCTGAGCGAAAAGCTCCGTGGTCAATACGACGACAGCACGCACATCGACCTCAATGGCCTCGGTGCGCTCGATACCGCCGGGGCGTCGTTGTTGGTGGAATTGCTCGGGTCCGAGCGTCTGGGGCGATCCGCCGAACACCCTGATTGCACCCTCTCTTCTGCAGACCGTGCCTTGTTGCAGACGGTTTATTGCTCGCTCAGCGACTTCTGCGTACCGGTCAAGGAACCGGAGATCAGTGTCGGCATTCAACTGCTGACCCGCATTGGCCGCGCAGTCGACACCGTCTGGCAGGACACCCTGCAACTGCTGGGCTTCGTCGGCCTGATCCTCGAAACCATCGCCCGCAATCTGTTTCGTCCCAAGCGCTGGCGCATCACGCCCATGGTCGCGCACATCGAACAGACTGGCCTCGACGCCGCGCCCATCGTCGCCCTGCTGACCTTTCTGGTCGGTGCGGTGGTGGCGTTTCTCGGGGCGACGGTGCTGGCCAGCTTCGGTGCGAGTATTTTTACCGTGGACCTGGTGGCGTTCTCCTTCCTGCGAGAGTTCGGTGTGTTGCTGACCGCGATTCTGATGGCCGGCCGCACGGCCAGTGCGTTCACCGCGCAAATCGGTTCGATGAAGGCTAACGAAGAAATCGACGCGATCCGCACACTGGGCCTCGACCCGATGGAATTGCTCGTGGTGCCACGGGTGCTGGCGCTGCTGGTGGCGTTGCCGATGTTGACCTTCCTGGCCATGCTCTCGGGGATTATCGGCGGTGGCGTGGTCTGTGCCGTGTCGCTGGGTATCTCGCCGGCGATGTTCCTGTCGCTGCTGCAAACCGATATCGGCGTTCAGCACTTTCTGGTGGGGATCGTCAAAGCGCCGATCTTCGCGTTCCTGATCGCTGCAATCGGTTGCCTCGAAGGCTTCAAGGTCAGTGGCAGCGCTGAGTCCGTGGGCGCGCACACCACGTCGAGTGTGGTGCAGTCGATTTTCGTGGTGATCGTGCTCGATGCCGTGGCCGCGCTGTTTTTCATGGAGATGGGCTGGTGAGTCGTTTACCCCGAGCGCCCTCCGAGGCGGTGATCGAAGTCCGTGGGCTGTGCAATCGCTTCGGCAGCCAGAGCGTGCACGAAAACCTCGACCTCGATTTGTACAAAGGTGAAATCCTTGCCGTGGTCGGCGGTTCCGGCAGCGGAAAATCGGTGCTGCTGCGCAGCATCGTCGGCTTACGCCAGCCCAGCGAGGGTGTGGTGAAGGTCTTTGGCAAGAACCTGCCGACGCTGCCCGAACATGAACGCTCGATGGTCGAACGGCGTTTCGGCGTGCTGTTCCAGAAAGGCGCCCTGTTTTCTTCGCTGACCGTGACCGAGAACGTCGCCCTGCCCCTGATCGAACACGCCGGCCTGAGCCGTGAAGACGCCGAGCATCTGGCGGCGGTGAAACTGGCGTTGGCCGGGTTGCCGCTGTCCGCGGCGGACAAATACCCTGCCTCGCTGTCTGGCGGCATGATCAAGCGCGCGGCGCTGGCCCGGGCGTTGGCGCTGGACCCGGACATTCTGTTTCTCGACGAACCCACCGCCGGCCTCGACCCGATTGGCGCCGCAGCCTTTGATCAATTGATCCTGACGTTGCGCGATGCGTTGGGCCTGAGTGTGTTTCTGGTGACCCATGACCTCGACACGCTCTACACCATCACCGACCGGGTGGCGGTGCTGGCGCAGAAAAAGGTGCTGGTGGCGGACGCCATCGACAAGGTCTCGGAAACCGACGACCCGTGGATTCACGAATACTTCCATGGCCCTCGCGGCCGCGCGGCGCTGACCGCCGCTCAACAGTTGAAAGAGGTCTGACATGGAAACCCGAGCCCATCATGTATTGATCGGCCTGTTCACCGTGATTGTGGTGGCAGGCGCCCTGCTCTTCGGCCTGTGGCTGGCCAAGTCCAGTGTCGACACCGAGTTCAAGGATTACGAAGTCGTCTTCAACGAGGCGGTCAGCGGCCTGTCCAAGGGCAGCGCCGTGCAGTACAGCGGGATCAAGGTCGGTGATGTGGTGACGTTGCGCCTGGACCCGAAAGACCCGCGCCGGGTGCTGGCGCGGATTCGCCTGGGCGGCGATACGCCGATCAAGGAAGACACCCGGGCCATCCTGGCGCTGACCGGGATCACCGGCACATCGATCATTCAACTCAGTGGCGGTACGCCGCAAAGCCCGACCCTCAAAGGCAAGGACGGCCATCTGCCGGTGATTGTCGCTTCACCCTCGCCTATCGCTCGCTTGCTCAATGACAGCGGCGACCTGATGGCCGGTGTGAACACACTGATGCATAACGCCAACCTGATGTTTTCTACGGAGAACGTCGAGCGCATCAGCAAGACGCTGGAGCACCTGGAACAAACCACCGGGACCATCGCCGACCAGCGCGGTGATATTCGTCAGGCGATGCAGCAACTGGCGTCGGTCGGCAAGCAGGCTGGCGCCATGCTGGAACAGACGTCGACGCTGATGCGCAACGCCAACGGCTTGCTCAACGATCAGGGCAAGCAGATGTTCGGCAGCGCCGAGCAGGCGATGAAATCACTGGAACAAAGCAGCGCGACCATCAACAAGTTGCTCACGACCAACCAGGATTCCCTGAACAGCGGCTTGCAGGGCCTCAATGGCCTGGCGCCAGCGGTGCGCGAGCTGCGCGACACCCTGACGTCGTTGCGAGCCATCTCCCAGCGCCTGGAAGCCAACCCCAGCGGTTATTTGCTGGGCAATGACAAAAACAAGGAGTTCACGCCATGAAGCTTGCGACCTTCGCCCTCCTCGCCAGCTTCACGTTGGTCAGCGCCTGCTCGATCCTGCCCAAGTCCGAGCCCTCCGATGTCTATCGCTTGCCGTCGGCCCAGAGCAGCGTTTCGGCCAGCCACGGCACGCCGCAACGCTGGTCGCTGCGCCTGACCAAGCCGCAGGCCAGCGAAGCGTTGAACAGCCCGAAAATCGCCGTGATCCCGCAAGGTGATCTGATCAGCAGCTACACCGCCTCGCGCTGGAGTGATCCGGCGCCGGTGTTGCTGCGTAATCGGTTGCTGGATGGTTTCCAGCGGGACGGTCGAGTGCCGTTGCTGAGCACGGATGACAGCAACTTCCAGGCAGATCTGGAGTTGGGCGGGAGCCTGCAAGCATTTCAGACTGAGTACCAAGGCACCACTGCGAGCGTGGTCGTGCGGCTGGATGCCTTGCTGGTGCGCGGGTATGACCAGCGCATCCTCGCCAGCCGCCGCTTTGAAGTGCGTCAGCCATTGAGCGATGTGAAAGTGCCGGCGGTGGTGGCCGGATTTGGCCAGGCGAGTGATCAGTTGACGGCGCAGGTGGTGGCTTGGACGGTAGAGCAAGGCCAGAAAGTCGCCCTTAAAGCCAACACGGGACCCCTGTAGGCGTAAGCCTGCTCGCGATAGCGGTAAATCAGTCACCACTAATGTCGACTGTCACACCGCTATCGCGAGCAGGCTCGCTCCCACAGGGGATCGTTGGTTAACCGAAGAACCAGTAGCAAACGCCGATGGCGCCCAGTACGCCAGCAAACTCCGCCAGCAACGCACACCCCACCGCGTGCCGCGCCCGCTGGATGCCCACCGCGCCGAAGTACACGGCCAACACATAGAATGTCGTTTCCGTACTGCCCTGGACCGTCGCCGCCACCAGCGCCGGGAAGCTGTCCACGCCAGAGGTCTTCATCGTTTCGATCAGCATCGCCCGCGCGGCGCTGCCGGAGAACGGTTTGACCATCGCCGTCGGCAGTGCGTCGACGAAGCGCGTGTCCCAACCGGCCCACTCCACCAGATGCCGAATCCCGTCGAGACCAAAATCCAGCGCCCCGGACGCCCGCAGTACACCGACGGCGCAGAGCATCGCCACCAGATACGGCAGCAGGTTCTTGGCCACGTCGAAGCCCTCCTTGGCGCCTTCGACGAACGCTTCGTAGACCTTCACTTTGCGCAATGCGCCAACCACCAGAAACAGCATGATCAACCCGAACAGCGTCAGGTTGCCGAGGATCGATGACAGGCCGGCCAGAGCGGTCGCCGAGAGCGTCGCCAGCAGCGCCATGAAGCCACCGAGGGCCAAGGCACCGGGAATCAGGTACGCGAGCACCACGGGGTCCCACAGTCGCAGACGTTGCATGAACGCCACCGACAGCAGGCCCACCAGTGTCGAGCAGCTGGTTGCCAGCAAAATCGGCAAGAACACCAGCGTCGGATCGGGCGCACCTTGCTGGGCGCGGTACATGAAGATCGTCACCGGCAGCAGGGTCAGGGAGGAGGCGTTGAGGACCAGGAACAGGATCTGCGCATTGCTGGCGATGGTGGCGCTGGGGTTGAGTTCTTGCAGCGCCTTCATGGCTTTGAGGCCGATTGGCGTGGCGGCGTTGTCCAGGCCCAGGCCGTTGGCGGCGAAGTTCAGCGTGATCAGGCCGATGGCCGGGTGACCGGCCGGCACTTCCGGCATCAGGCGCAAGAACAAGGGGCCCAGCGCCTTGGCCAGCCATTCGACGATCCCGGCTTTCTCGGCAATTCGCAGAAAGCCCAGCCAGAGGGTCAGGGTGCCAAACAGCAGGACCATGACTTCGACCGATAACTTGGCCATGGCGAAAATGCTTTCCACCATCGCCGCGAAGATCCCGGCGTTACCGCCGATCAGCCATTGCGCCAGTGCCGAAACGGCAGCCACGATGAAAAAGCCAAGCCACAGGCCATTGAGCACAGTTAAATCCCCCGAAGAATGCCGCGAATGATAGCGGGGTGTGCAGAAACGACAAACCCCGGATTTCTCCGGGGTTTGTTTGTTCGGCTTACACCGGACCTTTGTAGGAGTGAGCCTGCTCGCGATGGGGGCGGCACATCCAACATCTCTGTTGTTTGATGCACCGCTATCGCGAGCAGGCTCACTCCTGCAAGGTTTTGCGTTAGTTCTTGGAAACCTCGCCAACTGGCAGCTTTTCCTTGCTGCGCCAGTGCGGCAGCGAGTTCCAGTAGCGTTGGCCCTTGGCGTCGTCGTACATGCCTTCCCAGCGGGAGATGACCAGCACGGCCAAGGCATTGCCGATCACGTTCAGGGCGGTACGCGCCATGTCCATGATGCGGTCGACACCAGCGATGAAGGCCAGGCCTTCCAGCGGAATACCCACGCTGCCCAAGGTGGCCAGCAGCACTACGAAGGACACGCCCGGTACGCCGGCGATGCCTTTGGACGTCACCATCAGGGTCAGCACCAGCAGCAATTGCTGGCTGATCGACAGGTCGATGCCGTACAGCTGGGCAATGAAGATCGCCGCGATGCTCTGGTACAGGGTCGAGCCGTCGAGGTTGAACGAGTAACCGGTCGGCACCACGAAGCTGCAAATGGCTTTCGGCGCGCCGTAGGCTTCCATCTTCTCGATCACGCGCGGCAGCACGGTTTCGGAACTGGCGGTGGAGTAGGCCAGCACCAGCTCATCCTTGAAGATGCGCATCAGCTTGATCACCGAGAAGCCAAACATCCTGGCAATCAGGCCGAGAATGACAAAGGCGAAGAAGGCGATGGCGACGTAAACCAGGATCACCAGTTTGGCCAGCGGTATCAGAGAAGCGAAACCGAAGTTGGCCACGGTCACCGCGATCAGTGCGAACACGCCGATCGGGGCATAGTTCATGATCATGTGGGTGACTTTGAACATGCTCTCGGATACGCCCTGGAACATCTTCACCAGCGGCTCGCGCAGGTCCGATTGCAGGCTCGACAGACCGAGGCCGAACAATACGGAGAAGAAGATGATCGGCAGCATTTCGCCGCGGGCCATGGCCGCGAAGATGTTCGACGGGATCAGGTTGAGGATGGTTTCGATGAACGCGTGTTCATGCTGAACCTCGGCAGCTGTGGCCTGGTACTTGGAAATATCCACCGTACCCAGGGTGCTCATGTCGATGCCGGTGCCCGGATGGAACACGTTGGCCAGCACCAGACCGACCACGATGGCGATGGTGGTGACGATCTCGAAGTAAATGATGGTCTTGAGGCCGATACGCCCGAGTTTCTTCGCATCGCCTACGCCAGCGATGCCGACGATCAACGAGGAGATGACGATCGGGATCACGATCATCTTGATCAGACGGATAAAGATATCGCCTGCCGGTTGCAGGACGTTGCTGATCCACCAGGCTTTTTCGGCACTGAAATGGTTGAGCAGCGCACCGATTGCTATCCCCAGAACCAGACCGATGAGGATCTGCCAGGCGAGGCTGAGCTTTGCCTTCTTCATATCTTTACCCTTACTTGCGTTTGACTCAGGCGAATGCAAGAACTGGAACGCTCGTGGCGAAAAAGTCTGCGCATCTGCCCCCGTATAAGGTGCCCCGGAGCGCTTTGTTTCGGCTCTCTGGCAGGCGAAAAAAGGCGCAACTATTCCGATGCAAGGATGCGACGTCTAATGCCGTAAACGCCTACCCTATGCCGAATCGGCATGAGCTTTTTTAATTGAAACTCGCGTCCCAACCGGTTCGAATACGACATTTCGGCAGGCATAAGTGCCGTGAACCGGCCATTTCAGAGGAGGTTGGTTGTTTTTTAAACAGTTGAATTCATGACGAAATTTCGGAAAAAGCCTACGTTTGGCAGCGAAAACTCTTCTGCCGAAAGTCGAAGGTTTCTCGATATACGGTCGTGAAGAAACACCGCGAAACGGTTTTGTGGGGAATATGCAGTAGGGGGAATAGGGTGCAGTGCTCTAGATCAACGCTTTGCACGTTGAAGCTCTTCGCAAGTCCGTCCAGCCACTCTGGGCTGGCGAACTTGCGTCGCAGCTTTATTACCTGACCCGGCCCTTGCGCAGACACTCCATGTGCCCGTAGGTCACTCCGACCCTGAAACAGTCAGAACGTCCCGACCCCTTGGTCATGCGTCTACCTTCCTCGGGTAGCGCACTGGAAAGAAGCGATGCTGCTCCTTTCGTGTTTCAAACTCAGTACCAGTTCGGATCTTTCTTGAGCTGTTCCATCAACATGTCC
This sequence comes from Pseudomonas sp. FSL W5-0299, assembly GCF_005930655.1. NCBI lineage: Bacteria > Pseudomonadati > Pseudomonadota > Gammaproteobacteria > Pseudomonadales > Pseudomonadaceae > Pseudomonas > Pseudomonas sp. FSL W5-0299. Next base: position 70,212 of record NZ_RXHX01000013.1, on the reverse strand, counting down.
TGCATGCCTTGGTTCGGTTTCCCGAGGAAGCGGTAGTCGGCATGTCGCGTTGGCGACTTGTCGGCCGGCAATCCTGCAGGTACTTCGACCAGCATGGCGTAGGCGTCCTGTCTGTCGAAGCTGAAAGCCACGATCAAGCGCTTGCTCAGGCACGTCGGTTGCGTTTCGCAAAGCGGCCCGACCAGGTACTTGTCGCCATCCTCTTCAACAGCATTCATTTGCTCGGCATCGCCAGACAGGTTCATCACCCATTCCGGCAGTCGTTCTTCCTTTTTAACGACTTTAGTCCACGTTTCACGGTACTGCGGGTCCGAATTCAATAATTCGCTGGCCCGCGTCTGGCCGTCATTGGCCGCCATCGCCATGGCACTACCGCCCAGAAGCAGGGCGGCTGCCAGTGTCTTTAACAAAACGCTCATGTTCAGCCTCGACCGCGACGGCCAAAGAAGAAGGAAGCAATAAACATCACCAGGAACACGACAAAGAGAATCTTGGCGATACCCGTGGCGGTGCCCGCGATACCACCGAAGCCCAGTACTGCAGCAATGATGGCAATGATCAAGAATGTGATTGCCCAGCTCAACATGGTGATTCTCCTTACGCTTCTATATTAGAGGTGCAGCTTGTGTTGCTTTTCCCGGCGCATTGAGCGCGCCAAGTCCGGTTGCTTAGAACACCCAACGTTCCTGACGGGGCATCTCATCCACAGGCTGCGCCTGGTCGACGTCCATCATTCGCATCGGTGCGAGGTCAGCCTGGCTGCTGCTGACGGCGCTGAAATGGGTCTGGGTAGCACGTTGAATCGACAGGTGCGGAGCCTCTGGTTGCTGGCTCTGTTCCCAAAGCAAAAACTGCTGACCTGCGATCAGCGTGATCAGCAGCGCCAGAATGCCAAACAGTCCTTGTTGGATATGCAAAGGCGAGATACGCAATTGGGCGACACGTTGGCGATTCATCCTGAAACTCCTCCCACTCTGGTGGTGATCTTGTTTAGTGGGCGTCGATTCAAAATGGCCCTGGTTATCTAGGCTATTGCAGCCTGCATGCCAGCTTTTTCAAAGAAAAAAATCGTTTTAAATCAATATGTTAGATCTGACGTATAAATCATGACGGACGCATCCTGCACGATGGGCCGTGCAGGGTCGTGCGTATTGCACGATCGTTTCCCGGCAACTTTGATTATTTTTGAATTGAGAGGAGGGCGCGGATGTCAGAAAAGAACGCAGGTAATCGCCTCAACGGCGATTTTTGTGCAAAAAACCAGAGAAATCAGTCCATTAGCTAATGGATGAGTAGAGAGCTACCCTGCCATGGCCGGAATGGATCAGAATCAACCATGCAACTTGCCCGATTTTTCCGGGACTAACTCAAGATCATTCATTAAAGGAGCGCAGGAACATGGAATCAGCCACTGAGCATCAAGGCCGCATTCTGCTGGTGGATGACGAATCCGCCATTCTGCGAACCTTCCGCTATTGCCTTGAAGATGAAGGCTATAGCGTCGCCACCGCGAACAGTGCAGCGCAGGCCGATGCGTTGCTGCAACGTCAGGTGTTTGATCTGTGCTTCCTCGATCTGCGCCTGGGTGAAGACAATGGCCTGGATGTGCTGGCTCAGATGCGCATTCAGGCACCCTGGATGCGGGTGGTGATCGTCACCGCTCACTCGGCTGTCGACACCGCCGTGGATGCGATCCAGGCCGGTGCCGCCGACTACCTCGTCAAACCTTGCAGCCCCGACCAGTTGCGTCTGGCCACCGCCAAACAGCTGGAAGTTCGGCAACTCTCGGCACGGCTGGAAGCCCTTGAAGGCGAAGTGCGTAAACCCAAGGACGGTCTGGATTCCCATAGCCCGGCCATGAAAGTGGTACTCGAAACCGCACGCCAGGTCGCCAGCACTGACGCCAACATTCTGATTCTCGGCGAGTCCGGTACCGGTAAAGGTGAACTGTCCCAAGCCATCCACGGTTGGAGCAAACGCCAGAAGAAATCCTGCGTCACCATCAACTGCCCGTCGCTGACGGCGGAATTGATGGAAAGTGAACTCTTCGGCCACAGCCGAGGCGCCTTCACCGGTGCCAGCGAAAGCACCTTGGGTCGGGTCAATCAAGCGGACGGCGGCACCTTGTTTCTCGACGAGATCGGCGACTTTCCCCTGACGTTGCAACCCAAGTTGCTGCGTTTTATCCAGGATAAGGAATACGAGCGCGTGGGGGACCCCGTGACCCGCCGCGCCGATGTGCGCATCCTCGCCGCGACCAACCTGAACCTCGAAGACATGGTGCGCGACGGTCGTTTCCGTGAAGACCTGCTCTATCGCCTGAACGTCATTACCTTGCACTTGCCGCCACTGCGCGAGCGCCGGGAGGACATTCTGAACTTGGCCGACCGTTTCCTGGCGCGTTTCGTCAAGGAGTACGCACGTCCGGCACGTGGCTTTAGCGACGAGGCTCGCGAAGCGTTGCTGGGTTACCGCTGGCCCGGCAACATCCGCGAACTGCGTAACGTGGTGGAGCGGGCGAGCATTATCTGCCCTCAGGAACGGGTCGAGATCAGCCACTTGGGCATGGCCGAGACCCCGACCAACAACGCCCCTCGAATCGGTGCGGCGTTGAGCCTGGATGAATTGGAGAAAGCCCACATCGGTGCCGTCCTCGCCACCGCCGATACCCTCGATCAGGCGGCCAAGACACTTGGCATCGATGCCTCGACCCTGTATCGCAAACGCAAGCAGTACAACCTGTGAGCCGGCAATGAAACTGGCGATGAAGCTGCGTACTCGGCTGTTCCTGAGTATTTCGGCGCTGATTACCGTGGCGCTGCTCGGGCTCTTGCTCGGGCTGGTCAGCGTGATGCAGATGGCTGGCACTCAGGAAGTGCTGGTTCGCAACAACTTTGTCACGCTGGACCTGGGCTTGAAATTGCGTCAGGCCTTGGGCGATCAACTGATGATCATGATCGACGAAAATCCCGATCCCGCAGCGTTCCAGGCCTCCAGGCAGCACTACCTCGAGCTGCTTGACGAAGGCGCTTCCCTTCAGCAATCCGGCAATGGCGGCTACGGTTTCACACAGGCGAAGGCTGACTACCTCGACTTTCTTCAGGCCTACGATCAAACACAAGCCTCGGTGCCCGTATTGACCGGCAACGAGGCGCTGTTGGAAAAATTCAATACCCTGCGCAGCGGTCTCGTCTCCGAACAAAAGCGTTCCCTGGATAACATCAATGACATCGAACGCCAGGCCCGGGAACGCGCGTTGCTGATTGCCGGGCTGCTCGGTTTGATAGGGCTGGCCGTGCTGATCATCGGGTTCGTGACCGCCCATGCAATCGCCCGGCGGTTTGGCGCTCCGATTGAAGCGTTGGTCCAGGCTGCCGACGACATCGGCCAGGGTAATTTCGAGGTGACACTGCCGGTTTCCTCCGCCGAGGAAATGAACCAGCTGACCAAGCGCTTCGGCATCATGGCAGAGGCGCTACGTGAGCATCAGGCGATGAACATCGACGAGCTGCTCGCCGGTCAGCAGCGTTTGCAAGCGGTACTCGACAGCATCGACGATGGGTTGTTGATGATCGACCGCGAAGGGTATCTGGAACACCTCAACCCCGTGGCCCAGCGTCAGTTGGGGTGGGACACCGACCGACTTGGTCAAGGGCTGGGCACAGCGCTCGATCGTCCTGAACTGGATGAGCAGCTGCAATTGGTGCTGCGCGGCGGGACCCTGGAGCGGGCGCCGGAAGACCTGAGTATTGAGGTCGACGGTGAGTCGAGGTTACTGACGTACAGCCTGACCCCTGTCAGCCATACGCAGGGCCACATTCTTGGCGCCGTGATGGTGCTGCATGACGTCACAGAACAGCGTGCATTCGAACGGGTGCGCAGCGAGTTCGTCTTGCGCGCCTCCCATGAGTTGCGCACCCCGGTGACCGGGATGCACATGGCCTTCGGGCTGTTCCGCGAACGGGCGAAATTTCCTGAAGACTCTCGCGAAGCCGATTTACTGGACACCGTGAACGAAGAAATGCAGCGCTTGATGCAGCTGATCAACGACCTGCTGAATTTCTCGCGCTACCAAAACGGGTTGCAGAAACTCACGCTGGCGCCTTGTTCCATTGAAGAGTTACTGGAACAGGCTCAGACACGCTTTGCCGGGGCTGCGGCGCAGAAGGGTATTGAGCTGCGGGTGGAAGTGCAGGGGCCGTTACCCCGATTGCAGGCCGACCAGGCGCAATTGGACCGGGTGCTCGATAACCTGATCGATAACGCTTTGCGTCATACCGCCCAGGATGGACTGATACGTTTGCAGGCGCGGCGCCATGGCGAGCGAGTGATCATCAGCGTTGAAGACAACGGTGAAGGCATTGCCTACGGTCAGCAGGGGCGGATCTTCGAGCCCTTCGTCCAGGTCGGACGCAAGAAGGGCGGTGCCGGGCTTGGTTTGGCGTTGTGCAAGGAAATCGTGCAGTTGCATGGCGGGCGAATGGGCGTTTATTCGCGGCCGGGACAGGGCACGCAGTTCTACATGGCGCTGGCGGTGTAGACCCAGCAGTCTGCTCAGGCTTCATCATCCAGGCGTCGATTGCTCAATCGGCGCCCACGGGTAATCAGTTCGATGAACTGCACGGCGCTCAGTGCATGGGCGAACAGCCAGCCCTGACCATACTTGACGCCTTCGCTGCTCAGAAACGCCGCTTGGGCTTCGTGTTCTATGCCCTCGGCAATCACCCTGAGTTGCAGGGCCTGGGCCATATGAATGATGTGCGGTGCCACGCCGCTGCTGGCGGCATCATGGCCCAGCGCATCAATGAACGCCTTGTCGATTTTCAGGCAGTCCACCGGCAGGGTTTGCAGGTAGGCGAGGCTGCAATAGCCCGTGCCGAAATCATCGATCAGGACCTGATGCCCGACATCGCGCAAGGCTTGCAGGTTTTCCCTGGCCACCACTACATCGATCAAGCCCCGCTCAGTCACCTCAAAAGCAATCTGCTTTGCCGCGACCCGGTGCAAGGTCAGCAGGCGTGCCATCACCTGGCCGATACGCGGCACCATGACGTCGCAAGCTGCAAGGTTGACGGAGATGTACAACTGCGGATTGGCGCGTAGCAGTTGCCCCAGTTGTTCGAGAAGTCGCTGCAATACGAAGTCGGTCATCTGGCGGATCTGGCCGGTGTTTTCCGCCATTGGGATAAACAGGTCGGGGCTGGTCAGCGTGCCGTCCGGCCTTCGCCAGCGCAGCAAGGCTTCGGCCCCGACACAGTTGCGGCTGTCGAGATCGAAGATCGGCTGATACAACACCTGCAATTCGCCCCGTCGAATGGCGCCGTTCAGTTCAGCGTCCAGTGACTGACGCTGGCGCACCAGCAGAAACACCATGAAACCGACCAAGGCGCTCAGCGCCAGACTGGCCGGCAGCAGCCACCACCACACGGCTGGCACATGCATGTTCGTGCGTGGGGTGATCAGCACCAATTGGTATTCGGGGTTGTTGGTGGGCATGCGGTAAATCAAGCGGGTTTGTGTCACCTGCAGCGCATCGCGGCTTTCCAGTGGCCAGAATTCCGTGGGCGGCCAGGCCTGTGCGGCACCGAGGACAGGAATCGCACGAGTGCCATGGGAGAGCACCACCAGCAGGCTACTGCCCGGGGAGAGATCGACCATGTCGGTCAAATGGCCACGAGAGGTAGCGACCCGAAAGTTGCCGCGTCCCAGCATCAGCGCAGCACGGTTTTCATCGGGTTCGGTGGTGGTGTTCAGCCAGTAGCTGTAGGTGGGGCCCTTGATGTCCGGTGGTCGACTCAGCGATAGCCCTTCCTGGCGAGGTCGATTCGAGCAAATCCGCGAGGCGTCCATATAGGCAGCTTCATAAACGAATCGGTAATTGAAGCTGACCTGTTGCAAGGTTGCGATCATTTCATCATCGCAGCCACGCAGGGGCTGGGCTTCCAGATCGTCGAGGCTTTCGCGTAGCTGCCCGAATAGCTGTTCAAGCCGGGCGAGGAAACGCTCGCCCTGGGCATTCATTTCCTGGCTTTCCCGCTGCTCCACTTGATGCATCGCCAGAAACAGGCTGGCGGTCATCAATAGCGTTGCACTCAAGGCAGCAGCCAGCGTCGCCAAAAACCAAGGGCGATAGAACCAGCTACGGAGCGTCTCTCGAGCTACAGCCATTATGGATATCCGAAGAATTACCAATGAGTTATAGCTGCTGATTGAGAAAAAGCCCTTACCGTCGGGCGGCCGTCATTATTTTGTCTGATTCAAAACTTGTAGAAGCGCCGCCGTCTGAGCGTCAGGAGTGCCATCGAATCGAGCGGGGCGGAAATGCATTTGAAAGGCCGCCAGTACATGGCGCGTAGCGACATCAAGCTCGCCCGTTTGTGGCGTGGCATAACCCAGTCGGGCCAGCTGTCCCTGATACCAGCTGATGCTCGGCAGTTCTGCTGCGAACTGGGTTTGCTGGCGTGCGACGGCCTGCTCGTTTGGCCAGACGCCTATGCCTTCGCCGGCCAGACGCTTCCAGGGGAACAGCGGGCCGGGATCGAGCTTGCGCAGCGGCGCGATGTCGCTGTGCCCGATGATGGAACGAGGGTTGATGTTGTAACGCTTGCTGATGTCTTTGAGCAGGAAGATCAGCGACTGAACCTGGTCTTCACTGTAGGGATACCAAAGGCGGCCCGTTGGAGTGTCTTTGAAGCCAGGATTGACGATCTCGATGCCGATGGAGCTGGAGTTCAGCCAGGTCCGGCCTTGCCATTCGCTTTCGCCTGCGTGCCAGGACCGAAGATTTTCATCCATCAGCTTATAGATGGTGGCGCCTTTGTCGTCACCGATCAGGTAGTGACTGCTGACCTCGCCGTGGGTCAGCAATTGCAGGGAGCGCTCGAGGGAGGCGGAGGTGTAATGCACTACCACGAACTGAATACGACTGTCGTGATTGGCTGAAGGGTGGCTGGTGTCAATCCGCGGGCCGCTGGCACAACCGGCCAACAGGAGCAGCGACGTAAAGAGGGCAAGACATTTCATGGCAGTAGGCAGTACACGCAAGTCAGTAATGCAACAGTGTAACGTACTGACTTGCGCGCAGAGGGCAAAAGCGCTGTTTTAAATAAAATGGAACAATTGGCTGTCAACCAGCCTCGACGCGATTGCGACCAGCATTTTTCGCACGGTATAGCGCCTGATCGGCTCTTTTAAGCACCAGGTCGCTGTGTTCTCCGGGTTTGAATGCCGTAAAACCTATGGAAATGGTGATAGTTACCCGCTCGCCCTTGAAGTGAAAAGGGCAGGCTTCAATCGATGCGCGCAAAGTATCCAGCAGTTGTGCGCCATTTATCGGTGACGTGTCGGGCATCAGCAAAACGAACTCCTCACCCCCGAACCGCGCAATGAAATCCGTCCCGCGCAGGCGTTTGCGCAATACGCTGGCAATGATTTTCAGCACTTTGTCACCTGCCAGGTGACCGTAGTTATCGTTGATGCGTTTGAAGTGGTCGAGGTCGAGCATCGCCAGCAACAGGATGTTGCCGTGTTGCTGCCATTCGCGGACTTCGTGTTCCAGCCGCTCACTCCAGGCCGCGCGATTGGGCAGGCCGGTGAGGGGATCGAGCAGCGCTTTCTGCCGTTGTTCTTCAAGGTGTTCGCGGTAGCCCAGCGCTTCCTGTTCCATGTGCGCCACGCGTTCGGCCAGGCTTTGCAACCGAGCCGCGACTTCCTGCTCACGTTCGTCGCGCTGTTTCTGGTGTTGATCCATGGTGCCGAGCAGGCCTTCGAGGTGGTTCTCCAGGACGTGCTTGAGGTCGTCCAGGTCCGCCGCTTCTTGCACGCTGCTCTGCAGGCCGTCGACTTGCTCGCGAATCTGCGTATCCATCTCGCGTGCAGCCGAGCGGTTGTCGGCATGGCCGTCGCTGGCAGCTTGCAAGTTGCTCTGGAACGATTCAAGACGTTCGTTGAGTTGCTGCAGGTACGCTTCGAATTCGTGCTGGCCGCTGTCGGTGATCGCCAGCATCAACGTCGCCAGATCATCGAGGATCGGGATCAGTTCGTACCAGTTCAACCCGTTTTGCAGACGATCACGCATCGCTTCGGCTTGTGGTCGATGGCGTTCGGGCAGCGTCAGGTCGTCGAGGAGGCCAAGGAGCGTGTCTTCGATATGCTTGGCGACTGAACTATAGGACGGCTCGGGTGAGTCGGGCAGGGCGTAGAGAACTTCCTCTGGCGCCAGGTGCTCCGCCTCGATGGTCACCGGGGTCAGTTCATCCGGGTTGACTGCCTGTGGCTCTTGCTCGGCTGGCGTTGGATCTATCGGTTGTTCGATGTTCGGCTGGGTCTGTGGCTCTACCGCTTGCGCAGATGCAGTCTCTGACTGAAGCACAGGCGGGACAAACACCACCAATTCCGGAGCAGGTTCCGTTGCCTGTACTTCCAGTGATTCAGGGATCGCAGCGGCAGGTTGGACGTCGATGACCGTTGGCTGTTCGACTGGCGGATGCTCCACCGCGGGTGCGAGATCAACCGTTGCCGGCGGGGTCTCGGCAATCGGTTCGACAGTTTGCAGGGGCGCCGCTTGCACCGCAGGAACGGTGGCCTGCGGGGTGGCTTCATCCGCTTCCCGGTTACCAAAAAGGCGCTGCAGAAAACCGGGGCGATCAGGTTCTGCCGGGGTATCCAGTTGACGTAAGGCTTTGCCTTGCAGGCCACTCAGTTCGCTGAGCAGCAACGGAATCTCACGGGCCTGACTGACTCGACCATCCAGTTGTTTGGCAAAGTTCTTCAGCGTCCGGCTGACTTCGCGAGGCAGTGGCAGTGTTTGCAGCTGAGTCACCAGCGCAGTCAATGCGGCGCTGGTCTGATTGACCCGGGTTTCCCGGCGCTGCTCGGAGTCGAGTACGGCTTTTTCCAGGCGTGGAAGCAGGGCGGCCAGGCCGGCGTCCATGTCATCGGTGCGCACGACTTCGCGCATTTCCTTCATGCACTGGTCAACGGCGCGATCGGTGCCTTCTGCGGCCAGGGTGCTGCGCACCAGCCCACGGCGCAGCAAGTCGAGCCGGGCATCCCATCGGCGTTCGAGCTTTTCCTGTTGTTCGATGCTTTTAAGGTATTTCTCTTTCCAGCGCTGTGTTTCGTCGCTCATTCATGGGATCCGCGAAGGGGCAGGACTCAACGCGGGGAATGCATCGGCCGTGAGCGAACCCGGCAGACGAATCTCTACCGCGACGGGCAGGTGATCTGAAATCGGTTGTGCCAGCACCTCGACCTTTTCAAGGGTCAGTGTGGGGCTGAGCAGAATATGGTCGAGGCAGCGCTGCGGGCGCCAGCTGGGGAAGGTCGCTTCCAGTTGCGGTGCTAGCAGACCGAGGTCACGCAACGGGGAGTTCTGCAGCAAATCACTGGCGTGGGTGTTCATATCGCCCATCAGCACCTGGTGTTTGTAACCGCCGATCAACTCGCGGATGTAAGCCAGTTGCATGCTGCGAGCCCGAGCGCCCAGCGCCAGGTGCATCATCACCACCACCAGCGCCTCCGGACCTTCGCCGAAACGCACCAGAATCGCCCCGCGGCCCTTGGGCCCCGGCAGCGGATGATCTTCGATTGCCCACGGGCGCAGGCGGCTGAGCACGCCATTGCTGTGCTGGCCGAGGCGACCGAGATTGCGATTGAGTTGTTGATACCAGTAGGGAAAGGCGCCGAGCTGCGCCAAGTGTTCAACCTGATTGACGTAGCCTGATCGCAGGCTGCCGCCATCGGCTTCCTGCAAGGCGACCAGATCGAAGTCGCCCAGCAGATTGCCGATCTTTTGCAGATTGTCGGCACGCCCGGTGTGTGGCAGCAGATGCTGCCAGCCTCGGGTCAGGTAGTGCCGATAGCGCTCGGTACTGATGCCGACCTGGATATTGAAACTGAGCAAGCGCAGACGGCTGTCTGCGGGCAATCCCGTCGATTCCAGGTGATGCTCGTTGACCCGCGGATCATGCAGGCCAACGACACGTTCAGTTCCCCAGCGGCGCATGGCAGGTGCCGCGCTTAGTTGGCGACGGCCTTGGTTGCCGCTCGCTCTTTGGCTACCAGTTGGTCGGCCAGTTTCAGCGCTTGTTCGGCGCCGCCGGCAGAACCGATGTCAAAGCGATACTTGCCGTTGACGATCATGGTAGGCACGCCGGTGATTTCATATTTCTTGGCCAGTTCTTTGGCTTTGTTGATCTGGCCCTTGATGGCGAAGGAGTCGAAGGTGGCCAGGAACTTGTCCTTGTCTACGCCTTGAGTGGCCAGGAAGTCGGCCATGTCGTCTTTGTCGGTCAGTTTCTTGTGTTCTTTCTGGATTGCGTTGAATACCGCAGCGTGAACCTTGTTCTCTACGCCCATCGCTTCAAGGGTCAGGAACATCTGGCCGTGTGCGTCCCATGGGCCGCCGAACATGGCAGGGATACGGACGAAGTTCACGTCGGAAGGCAGTTTCTCGACCCATGGGTTGATCACCGGTTCAAAAGCGTAGCAATGCGGGCAGCCGTACCAGAACAGCTCCACGACTTCGATCTTGCCAGGCACGGCGACCGGAACCGGATTGGTCAGTTCGACATAAGGGGCGGCGGGTGCTTCGGCGGCTTGGGCAGTCATGCCGAACAGGCTGGCAGCGACGAGTGCGGCGCTGATGATCAGATTACGCATGCTTTACTCCTGGACAATTTGGGTCGCCTCGCGCGACCTGTTTTCAGACAGGTCCTGGCGGGCTTGAGTTCTGTAGTGTAACGGCAGCGGCCACAAAAAAGGGCGGCCTGAGCCACCCTTTTTATACTTGCTGCGACGGATTAATAGAGCGTTAACGTTGCAGGAGATGTACTTCCCGCGGCACGCCCGGTTCGCCGGTCTTAGTGCAGGCCTTGAATGTAGCTGGACACCGCAGCGATATCTTCGTCGCTGAGCTTTTTGGCAATGCTTTGCATTGGTTTGGTATCGCCATCGTTGGCACGACCGCCTTCTTCCTTGCGGAAGTCGGTCAATTGCTTGGCAACGTATTGAGCGTGCTGACCACCCAGATGCGGGAAGCCGGCAGCCGCGTTGCCCTTGCCATCCGGAGAGTGGCAGCCGGTGCAGGCTGGCAGGCCCTTGGCCAGGTCGCCACCGCGGAACAAGGCCTCACCGCGAGCCACGACTTTCGGGTCGGCGGCGCCAACGCTGCCTTTCTGGCTGGCGAAGTAAGCGGCGATATCAGCCAGGTCCTGATCGCTCAGGTTGGTCAGCAGGCCGGTCATTTCCAGAACGGTGCGTTTGCCGGACTTGATGTCGTGCAGCTGCTTGTTCAGATAACGCTCGCCCTGGCCTGCCAGTTTCGGAAAGTTAGGCGCCATGCTGTTGCCATCCGGGCCATGACAGGCGCCACATACTGCGGCTTTCGCCTGACCAGCAGTTGCATCACCTGCAGCATGGGCTACGCCGGAGATCCCCACGGTCAACAGCAGACTCACGATCAATTTGTTCATCAGCTAATCCAACTACGGCTAAGGGTTAAAGAGTTATGGACCGGGATCACTCGCTCATCCACTGGATGATTGCCTGGTAATCCTCGGCACTGCAGTCCATGCACAAACCACGCGGCGGCATCGCCTTGAAACCCTGGGTCACGTGTTGCACCAGCGTCCCCATACCTTTCGCCAACCTCGGCGTCCAAGCTTCCTGGTCGCCCTTTTTGGGCGCCATGGGTAGTTGGCCGGAATGACAGGCACCACAAACACGGTTGTACACAGCTTCCGGATCCTGTGTAGCCTGAGCGCTGTAAAGCGGCATCAAGACACCGGCAGCTAGCAGCCATTTCGTCATAAAACGACCTTTTCAGGGTTGAGAGCGTTCTGCGTTCTAATGCGCAATCAAGGTCAATCGCTCTCGTGAACTTCATCCTACGCTGGGACAAAGCGCACACAAAATCTGCGGCATTATATACTGGCGTCACTGAAACGGAAACGACACCGCTTGCCGCGTCCATTCCCGGCGCCGCCCACATCGGAAATCCCATGCAACTCAAGAACCCCATCCTCGGCCTGTGCCAACAGTCCACCTTCATGCTCAGCGCTGCCAAAGTCGATCAATGTCCCGACGACGAAGGCTTTGAAGTGGCCTTCGCCGGGCGTTCCAACGCCGGCAAATCCAGCGCGCTGAACACCCTGACGCACGCCAGCCTGGCGCGAACCTCGAAAACTCCGGGTCGCACGCAGCTCTTGAACTTCTTCAAGCTAGACGATGATCGTCGTCTGGTCGACCTTCCGGGTTACGGTTACGCGAAAGTACCTATCCCGTTGAAGCTGCACTGGCAGCGTCACCTGGAAGCTTATCTGGGTGGTCGCGAAAGTCTGAAAGGCCTGATTTTGATGATGGACATCCGTCATCCAATGACCGATTTCGACCTGTTGATGCTCGACTGGGCCGTCGCCAGTGGCATGCCGATGCACATTTTGCTGACTAAAGCTGACAAGCTGACCTATGGCGCGGCGAAAAACGTGCTGCTCAAGGTTCAGGCAGACATCCGCAAAGGATGGGGCGATGCGATTAGCATCCAGCTGTTCTCGGCGCCAAAGCGCATGGGTCTGGAAGACGCCTACACTGTATTGGCAGGCTGGATGGAGCTGGCGGACAAAGGCTCCGAGGTTGCGGAGCAATAAATCGCAGGCAAAAAAAACCCCGGACTTCTTATGGGGAGGGGGAAGTTCCGGGGTTCAAGTTCCGGACCGCTAGGGCGGGGTCCAGATATCTGCCAACACTTAACACAACATAGGAGCATCGAAGGGCTTCACCAGCCATTCAGTAACTCTGAGTGGCAGTTCACAGGTTTAGTTCCGGAGCTTCAGAAACCATTTGTAATAAGTGTGATTTCTTTCCGAAATAAGGGCTCTTGACCCATCTGCCGCGGCACTATGCCGCAGCAGAAAACGCCCTTTCAGACGGCTCAGTGAGCCTCATCCCAGTTATTGCCTACGCCAACCTCGACCAGAAGCGGTACATCCAGCTTCACGGCGTCGCTCATGTGCACGCGAATTTCATCGCGGACCTGGTCGACCAGATCTTCACGCACCTCAAGCACCAATTCATCGTGCACCTGCAGGATGACTTTGGCGTCGAGGCCCGAGGAGGTCAGCCAGTTATCCACCGCCACCATGGCTTTCTTGATGATGTCCGCCGCCGTGCCCTGCATCGGGGCGTTGATCGCCGTGCGTTCGGCGCCTTTGCGCAGGGCCGGGTTTTTCGCGTTGATTTCCGGCAGGTACAGGCGTCGGCCGAAGATCGTTTCGACAAAACCTTGCTCGGCCGCCTGGGTGCGGGTGCGTTCCATGTACGCCAGAACACCCGGATAGCGGGCGAAATAACGGTCGATGTATGCCTGGGATTGCTTGCGATCAACGCCGATCTGCTTGGCCAGGCCAAACGCGCTCATGCCGTAGATCAAACCGAAGTTGATCGCCTTGGCGCTGCGACGTTGATCGGTGGTGACGTCGGCCAGTTCCACGCCGAACACTTCAGCGGCGGTGGCCTTGTGCACGTCCAGGTCATTGCGGAAGGCGTGCAGCAAACCTTCGTCCTTGGCCAGGTGCGCCATGATCCGCAGCTCGATTTGCGAATAGTCCGCCGCCAGCAGCTTGTAGCCCTTTGGCGCGACGAACGCCTGACGAATCCGCCGCCCTTCGGCCGTGCGGATTGGAATGTTCTGCAAGTTCGGATCGCTGGACGACAAGCGCCCGGTCGCCGCGACAGCTTGATGATAGGACGTGTGAATCCGCCCGGTGCGCGGGTTGATCTGTTCCGGCAGGCGATCGGTGTAAGTGCTTTTCAGCTTGCTCATCGAGCGGTACTGCATCAGCACTTTGGGCAACGGGTAATCCTGCTCGGCCAGTTCCGCCAGGACGGCTTCGGCTGTGGACGCCTGGCCCTTGGCGGTTTTGCTGAGGATCGGCAACCCGAGTTTTTCGTACAGGATCACGCCCAATTGCTTCGGCGAGCCCAAGTTGAATTCTTCACCGGCGATGGCGAATGCCTCACGCTCCAGCGCGACCATTTTGTCGCCGAGCTCGACGCTTTGGATGCCGAGCAGGTTGGCATCGACCAACGCGCCCTGGCGTTCGATTCGCGCCAGTACCGGCACCAACGGCATTTCGATTTCGCTCAGGACTTTGCTCAGGCTCGGAATGGCATTGAGCTTTTCCTGCAAGGTCTGGTGCAGGCGCAGCGTCACGTCGGCGTCTTCGGCGGCGTAAGGCCCGGCCAGTTCCAGCGAGATCTGGTCAAACGTCAGCTGCTTGGCACCCTTGCCGGCGATGTCCTGAAAACTCGTAGTGGTGTGGTTCAGGTACTTGAGCGCCAGGCTGTCCATGTCGTGGCGGGTCGCGGTGGAATCCAGCACGTAAGATTCGAGCATGGTGTCGAACGCGATGCCTTGCACGGTGATACCGCAATTCTGGTCGCCACCGATGGCGCAGTTGGCGAGGATGTTCATGTCGAACTTGGCGTGCTGGCCGACCTTGAGTTTGTTCGGATCTTCCAGAATCGGTTTCAGCGCGCGCAGCACGGTGTCGCGATCAAGCTGATCCGGCACACCCATGTAGGAATGGGTCAGCGGGATGTAGGCTGCTTCGTTGGCCTGTACAGCAAACGACAGGCCGACAAGCTGTGCCTGCTGCGCATCGATGCCGGTGGTTTCGGTATCAAAGGCGATCAATTTGGCGTCGTTGAGCTTCTTCAGCCACAGGTCGAAATCAGCCTGGGTCAGGATCGTGGTGTACTGGAGCTCGGTCTCGACAGCGGCTTCTTCAGCCACCGGCACGGTAACTTCCTGGCCGGAACGCTTGGCATCGCGCTGGTTCTCTTCGAACCAGCTCTTGAATTCAAGCAGGGTGTAGAGCTCGGCGAGTTTGTCGTGATCCGGCCCGCCCATTTGCAGGTCGTCGAGCCCGATGTCCAGCGGCACGTCGATCTTGATGGTTGCCAATTGATAGGAGAGGAATGCCATCTCCTTATGCTCTTCGAGCTTGGCCGGCAGGGTCTTGGCGCCGCGAATCGGCAGGGTCGGCACGATGTCGAGCTGTGCGTACAGCTCGGTCAGACCGCCGTTCACACCCACCAACAGGCCGGAAGCGGTTTTAGGACCAATGCCTGGAACGCCCGGAATGTTGTCGGAAGAATCGCCCATCAGTGCCAGATAATCGATGATCTGCTCGGGAGCGACGCCGAATTTCTCCTTCACGCCCTCCACGTCCAGCGCGCTACCGGTCATGGTGTTGACCAAGGTAATGTGGCCGTCGACCAGTTGCGCCATGTCCTTGTCGCCGGTGGAGATCACCACTGGTCGGTCAGCTGCTGCGCTGCTGCGGGCCAAAGTGCCGATCACGTCATCGGCCTCGACGCCTTCGACGCACAATAACGGGAAGCCCAGCGCGATCACGCTCTGATGCAGTGGCTCAATCTGTACGCGCATGTCGTCGGGCATGCTCGGACGGTTAGCTTTGTACTCGGCGAACATTTCGTCACGGAATGTCCCGCCCTTGGCGTCGAACACCACGGCGAACGGACTGTCCGGGTACTGCTTGCGCAGACTCTTGAGCATGTTCAACACGCCTTTGACCGCTCCGGTCGGCAAACCCTTGGAAGTGGTCAGCGGCGGCAGGGCGTGAAAGGCGCGATACAGGTAAGAAGAACCGTCCACCAGGACGAGGGGGGCTTGGCTCATGAGCAGGATCAACCTTTTCGGCGGGTCCGGCGCTAGAATAGCGGGACCGTTGACGACAAAGGGACAAGGTTATCATGCGCACACTAAATCGCCTGTTGCTGGCTGGCTTGTTTGCAACCGTTCCCCTGGCCGTCATGGCGGCGGATGATGCGCCCACACCGGAGCCGGAAGTCACGATCCGCACGGAAGGGGACAAAACGATTCAGGAGTACCGCCAAAACGGTTTCCTGTACGCGATCAAGGTCACGCCGAAGGGCGCACCGCCGTATTTCCTGGTGCGTGCGGATGGGACAGATGCAAACTTCATCCGCTCGGATCAGCCGGATATGCTGATTCCGTCGTGGAAGATTTTTGAATGGAAATAGTTTCTTAATTTCAATCGGCGCTGGCTCATGCAGCGGCGCCCGTACTGGCAGTTTAAACATGTCTGTGTTCACCCCGCTGGCTCGGCCCGAGCTGGAAACCTTTCTCGCCCCATACGGGCTCGGCCGCCTGCTTGATTTCCAGGGAATTGCCGCCGGTAGTGAAAACACCAATTTCTTCATCAGCCTGGAGCAGGGCGAATTTGTCCTGACCCTGGTCGAGCGCGGTCCGGTTCAGGAGATGCCGTTCTTCATCGAACTGCTCGATGTGCTGCACGAAGCCGACTTGCCGGTGCCTTACGCACTGCGCACCACCGACGGCGTGGCCTTGCGCGAACTGGCCGGCAAGCCTGCGCTGTTGCAACCACGCCTGGCCGGCAAGCACATCAAGGAAGCCAACGCGCAGCATTGCGCCCAAGTCGGCGAGTTGCTGGGTCATCTGCATCTGGCGACCCAGGCCAACATGATCAAGCGCAAAACCGATCGTGGCCTGGACTGGATGCTGGAGGAGGGCACGCAGTTGCTCTCCCACCTGAATGCCGAGCAGAGTGATTTGTTGCAGCGGGCGCTGGACGAAATCACTCAGCAGAAGACGAAAATCCTGGCGTTGCCACGGGCCAACATCCACGCGGATCTGTTCCGCGACAACGCGATGTTCGAAGGCACGCACCTGACCGGGTTGATCGACTTCTACAACGCGTGCTCGGGGCCGATGCTCTACGACGTTGCAATTGCCTTGAATGACTGGTGTTCGGATGACGAAGGGCTGATCGACGGGCCGCGGGCGCGGGCGTTGCTCGGGGCCTATGCTGCGTTGCGTCCGTTCACTGCCGCAGAGGCTGAACTGTGGCCGATCATGTTGCGCGTGGCGTGTGTGCGGTTCTGGTTGTCACGGTTGATTGCCGCGGAGTCGTTTGCCGGGCAGGACGTGTTGATTCACGATCCGATGGAGTTTCAGCAGCGGTTGGCGCAGCGGCAAAAGGTCAGTACGCCGCTACCGTTCGCCCTTTAACAGCTTCGCGGCAAGCCTCGCTCCTACAGGTTTGTGTCGTGCACATTATCTGTGAACGGCACAAATTCCGTAGGAGCGAGGCTTGCCCGCGGATGGGGCGTCGCAGATCCCGCTGTTACAACGACTCCAGACACCCCGCCAAATCATTCCCCAACTTCTCCAGCACCTGCTCATACCCCTGCGCAGTCGCCGGCGTGTACCCGCCCAACGCATCCAGCTCCGCCAATTTCACCGGCAGGCCTGCCACCAGGGTTTCCGCCAGGCGCGGACGCAACGGCGGCTCACTGAACACACAGGTCTTGCCGACTTCCTGCAACCGCGTGCGCATCGCTGCGACGTGCTGGGCGCCCGGCTGGACTTCGGCGGCGACGCTGAATACGCCGGCGTGCTTGAGGCCGTAGGCGTCTTCAAAGTAGTCGAAGGCCTCGTGGAATACGAAGTACGGTTTGCCTGCGATGCCGGCCAGACGCGCTTTCAAGCGAAGATCCATTGCATCCAGACGCTCATCGAACGCCTTGAGGTTGCTCTGATAACGCGTGGCGTTGGCCGGATCGGTTGCACTCAAGTCAGCAGCCATTTTTGTGGCGATCACGCGAGCGTTTATCGGAGACAACCACAAATGCGCGTCCAGGCTGCCGGGGCGATGATCGTGGTCATGCTCGTCGGCTTCTTCCGCGTGCGAATGGTTGTCTTCGCCGAAGTGGCGAAGTTTCAGTCCCGGCAGATCCTGCACAGCGACGCTCGGCAGCGTTCGACCGTTCAGCACGCGAGGCAGGAACCCTTCCATGTCCGGACCGATCCAGTAAACCAGATCCACCGATTGCACCTTCCGTACGTCGGAAGGACGCAAGGCATAGTTATGCGGTGAAGCGCCCGGTGGTAGCAGCACTTCCGGGATTGCCACGCCGTCCTGCACCGCAGCGGCAATCAGCTGTAGCGGCTTGATGCTGGTGAGGACTTTGACGTCGGCTTGAGCTGAGCCAATGAACAGAAAACTTGCGGCAAATGTGACAAAGATAGAAAAAAGTCGGGACACGATGACCACTCGAAGAGGCGAGAACGGGTAACATAATAACGTCTCTCACAAAACTCGTCGCCGCTCATGCCTAAAACACCGATTGCCAGCCGTCCCCACGACCACTCTCATTGCGTACATAGCGCACTGACTGAGGCCGATGCCTTGTGCGCACGTCAAGGCCTGCGCCTGACCGCCTTGCGTCGGCGGGTGCTGGAGCTGGTGTGGCAAAGTCACAAGCCGTTGGGTGCCTACGACATTCTTGCGGTACTCAGTGAGCAGGATGGCCGCCGCGCTGCGCCGCCTACCGTGTACCGTGCGCTGGATTTCCTGTTGGAAAACGGCCTCGTCCACCGCATCTCCTCGCTCAACGCCTTCGTCGGCTGCAATCACCCGGAGCATGCCCACCAGGGTCAATTCCTGATCTGCCGCGAATGTCACGCCGCCATTGAGCTCGAACAGAAATCCATCAGCGACGCGATCATCAGCAGCGCCAAGGATGTCGGTTTCGTCGTCGAAGGCCAGACCGTTGAAGTGGTCGGCCTCTGCTCGGGTTGCCAGGGGGCTTGATGAGCAATGCGCTGATTCGCCTCGAGCAGGTTGCCGTCACCTTTGCCGGGCAAAACGTGCTGGATAACATCGAGCTGAGCGTCGAGCCGGGGCAGATCGTCACCCTGATCGGCCCGAACGGCGCGGGCAAGACCACGCTGGTGCGCGCGGTGCTCGGTCTGTTGAAACCGGACAGCGGCAGCGTCTGGCGCAAGCCGAAACTGCGGGTCGGTTACATGCCGCAAAAACTTCACGTCGATCCGACGCTGCCGTTGTCGGTACTGCGCTTTTTGCGTCTGGTGCCCGGCGTGGACCGTGCCAGGGCCTTGGCGGCACTCAAGGAAGTCGGCGCCGAGCAGGTGATCGACAGCCCGGTGCAAAGTGTATCCGGTGGCGAAATGCAGCGTGTGCTGCTGGCTCGAGCCCTGCTGCGTGAGCCGGAACTGCTGGTGCTCGACGAACCGGTGCAAGGCGTCGATGTGGCCGGCCAAGCCGAGCTCTACAGCCTGATCACGCGGCTGCGCGACCGTCACGGCTGCGGGGTATTGATGGTCTCCCACGATTTGCACCTGGTCATGAGCACCACCGACCAGGTGGTCTGTCTGAATCGTCATGTCTGCTGCTCCGGGCACCCGGAACAAGTCAGCGGCGATCCGGCTTTCGTCGAGCTGTTCGGCAAAAACGCACAAAGCCTGGCGATTTATCACCACCACCACGACCACGCCCATGACCTGCATGGTTCGGTGGTCAACGCGGCCCCGACGGCCCAACCCCATGTCCATGGAGATAGCTGCAAGCATGGCTGATTTTCTGCTCTACGCCCTGCTTGCAGGTCTGGCTTTGGCGCTGGTCGCAGGACCGCTGGGTTCGTTCGTGGTCTGGCGGCGCATGGCCTATTTCGGCGACACGTTGTCCCACGCGGCCTTGCTCGGCGTGGCATTGGGCTTTCTGCTGGATGTCAGCCCTACCGTTGCCGTCACCGTCGGTTGCTTGCTGTTGGCGGTGCTGCTGGTGACGTTGCAACAGCGTCAGCCGCTGGCGTCCGACACGCTTTTGGGAATTCTCGCACCAAGCACGCTCTCTCTGGGCCTGGTCGTACTAAGCTTCATGCACGAAGTGCGGATCGACCTGATGGCGTATCTGTTCGGCGACTTGCTGGCGATCAGCCCGACCGACTTGGCCTGGATACTCGGTGGCAGCGCCGGTGTTCTCGCGTTGCTGGTGACGTTGTGGCGGCCATTGTTGGCGATCACGGTGCATGAAGAACTGGCCCGGGTGGAAGGTTTGCCCGTGCCGGCGCTACGCCTGGCCCTGATGTTGCTGATCGCGGTGGTGATCGCTGTGGCGATGAAAATCGTCGGTGTGTTGCTGATTACTTCGCTGTTGATTATCCCGGCGGCTGCGGCACAACGTCACGCTCGCTCGCCGGAACAGATGGCGCTGGGCGCGAGCCTGCTGGGCATGCTCGCGGTCTGTGGCGGGCTGGCGTTGTCGTGGTTCAAAGACACCCCGGCGGGCCCGTCGATTGTTGTGACGGCCGCCGCACTGTTTCTGCTGAGTTTTGTCCTGCCCCGTCGAGGGGTGTAGACTTGCTCGTTTTTTGCGCAAATAGAGAGTCGCAGGAATGAAGCTGTCAGCCTCCCGTTATCTGCTCCTTGTCGCATTTTCGCTGCTACTGGGCGCTTGCCAAAGCACGCCATCGGCCACCACTGCGGCGACCGATGCCCGGGCCACGGCCATCGCGCAGCTGGAACAAAACCTGGCCAGCAGCGAGCTGGCCACCGCCGAAGACCAGTTGGCGACCTTGCAGGCCCAGTCGCCAGACGATCCGTCCCTTGTGCACTATCAGCGGCAATTGGCCGAAGCCTATCTGCGTCGCAGCCAGATCGTGCTGCAAAAGGGCGATGTAAATGCGGCCGCTACGGCGCTGGCCCGGGCCCGGGCATTAATGCCAAAGGCTCCGGCGCTGACGGGTGGGGTCAACAACGCCATCGTCAATGCCCGTAAAGCTGAACTGGACAGGGCTGAAGCGGCGCTCATGGCAGCCGAGGCCAAGCCACAGGCCAGAGTCATTGACCCTACGGCTGAGAGCACCACAATTGCCTTGAACCTCACTGATATGAGCAAACTTCGCCGTCAATTGGATGCGATTGCCGCCGATGTGGTGAATTACCAGTGCGATGTCAGCATTCAGGCGCCGCGTACCCAGGATTACCCATGGTTGGCGACGTTGCTGACTAAACGGGTGAAGAAGCTGGATTCGGAGTTCGATCTGAATCTGCAGAAGCAGATTCTGCGCAACGTTCCGGCGCAGATCGTCTTGAGTCCGCGTAAACCCTGAAAGCGTCGCGAGCAGACTCGCTCTCACAGTGAATCGGGGTTGATTACACTTTCTATGATCAAACCCAAACCCTGTGGGAGCGAGCCTGCTTGCGAAGGCGCCCTCCCTAACGATACAAAACCTTAAGCCGGAATCGCCTTGGCCTTCGGCTCCCGATCCCAAACCCGATGCTGCCCGATGGCGGCAAAGAACGGTTTGATCAACTTGGCATCCGCACCTACGACCAGCCCCGCATCCACCTCAAGCTTCAACACGTCCAGCAACTGCTTCGCCTCGCCATGCAGCGCAATCGCTTTCAAGTGTTTGTAAGCTTCCAACAGGTAATGCAGCGCTACGCCATCGCCACTCAACGCCTTGATCGACGCCGCGCCACCGGGTACGAACACCGCATCGAATGCCACCGAAGGCAAGCCTTCCATTGAAGCGTCCACCGGCAGTGTCTTGCCATCGGCGGTGGTCACTGGCGCGGAAGTCGGGCCGAGCAGCTTGGCGTGCGCACCTTCTGCCTTCAGCGCCTTCTTCATCGCATCAATCGCAGCACCATCGACACCGTTGGCCGCCAGAATCGCCACTTTCCGCGTTTTGATATCCCCCGGCAGCAGGTTGGCCTGGCTCAAGGCCGGTGAGCGATCGAGTGAAGTTTTACGCACTTCGACGGTGCCAGCCTTCGGCGCCGGCAAACCAAGGTTCTGCGCCACGCGTTTGGCCAGTTCCAGATCGATATTGGCCAGGATCTCGTTCACCTGACGTGCACGGATGAATTCACGCTCAACCTTGCCCAGCTCAAAGCTGTAAGCCGAGATGATGTGTTCCTGCTCGTGCTTGCTCATGCTGTGGAAAAACAGGCGCGCTTGGGAGAAGTGATCGCCGAACGACTCGCTGCGCTGGCGAATCTTGTTGGCGTCGATGCGCTCTGGATAGGTCTCGAATCCACCGTCCTGCGCGGCAGGCGGCGTTTCTTTCGGCCAACCGCCATCGATGGAATTCGGCTCGTAGGAGGCGCGCCCCTTGTCGATGGTGGTGCGATGCAGCGCATCCCGCTGGCCGTTATGGAAGGGTGCTACGGGACGGTTGATCGGGATCTCGTGAAAATTCGGCCCACCGAGTCGGCTGATCTGCGTATCGGTGTAGGAAAACAGCCGCCCTTGCAGCAGCGGATCATTGGAGAAGTCGATGCCCGGCACGATATGGCCCGGGCAGAACGCAACCTGCTCGGTTTCGGCGAAGAAGTTATCCGGGTTGCGGTTGAGCACCATCTTGCCCAGCGGGGTAATGGGCACCAGTTCTTCCGGGATCAGTTTGGTCGGGTCGAGGATGTCGAAGTCGAAGTTATGTTCGTTTTCTTCTTCGATGACCTGCACGCCCAACTCCCACTCCGGGTAGTCGCCCATCTCGATCGACTCCCACAGATCGCGGCGGTGGTAATCGGTGTCTTTACCGGCGAGCTTCTGCGCTTCATCCCACACCAGTGAGCAAGTACCGGCGGTAGGGCGCCAGTGGAATTTGACGAAGCGTGATTTTCCTTCGGCATTGATCAAGCGGAATGTGTGTACGCCAAAGCCCTGCATGCTGCGCAGGCTTTTCGGGATCGCCCGGTCGGACATGGCCCAGATCACCATGTGCGCCGACTCTGGCACCAGCGAGACGAAATCCCAGAAGGTGTCGTGAGCCGAGCCGCCGGTAGGGATCTCGTTGTGTGGCTCCGGTTTCACCGCGTGCACGAAGTCAGGGAACTTGATCGCATCCTGAATGAAAAACACCGGCATGTTATTGCCCACCAGGTCGAAGTTGCCCTCGTCGGTGAAGAATTTCACGGCGAAACCTCGCACGTCCCGCACGGTATCGCCTGACCCTCGCGGGCCCTGCACCGTGGAAAAGCGCACGAAGACCGGGGTTTTCTTGCCGGGATCTTGTAGGAAACCGGCTTTGGTCAGTACGGAATGGTTTTCATAGGTCTGGAAAAAACCATGAGCGCCAGTGCCCCGTGCATGGACGATGCGCTCTGGAATGCGCTCATGGTCAAAATGCGTGATTTTTTCACGCATGATGAAGTCTTCCAGCAACGACGGCCCGCGCGCGCCGACCTTCAACGTGTTCTGGTTGTCCGAAACCTTCACGCCCTGATTGGTGCGCAGGGCTTGTTCGGTGGCGTCGGAGCGAAACTTTTCCAGGCTCTCGAGCTTGGCATTGGTGTTGCCGCGGTCCAGGGTATCGGTCCCGGCCAGTGCGCTTTTAGGTGCGGCAGGCTTTTTAGTACTCATCAGTCGTAAACTCCTCGTTGCGATCCCGTAGCCAGGACTTATATGCATTCCCCAGGCACGGCACCGGGGGCGTTTTCGAGTTGCCTTATTAGTGACTGGCGCGCTTTTTAGCCGTTCCTTTTTTCTAGCCTTCGATCGCGTTATTGCCAAATGGAAGGTTGAATGCGGAATAAATGCTAATAACCTCTATACGGACAGGCTAAAATGCGCGCCCGGCTAACCGCTGACCCTTTTCCAACGCGCCCCACAAGGTTCGCTACGTGATCGAGTTTCAAAACGTCCACAAAACCTACCGCGTCGCCGGTAAGGATATTCCCGCCCTGCACCCGACCAGTCTGACGATTGAGAACGGTCAGGTCTTCGGCCTGATCGGTCACTCCGGCGCGGGAAAAAGTACCCTGCTGCGTCTGATCAATCGCCTGGAAGAATCCAGCGGCGGCAAGATCTTCGTCGACGGTGAAGAAGTCACCGCGCTCGACGCCAACAGCCTGCGCCGCTTCCGCCAGCAGGTCGGGATGATTTTCCAGCACTTCAACCTGCTGGCGTCCAAGACCGTGGCCGACAACGTCGCGCTGCCGCTGACCCTGGCCGGTGAACTGTCGCGCAGCGAGATTGACCAGCGTGTCGCCGAGTTGCTGGCGCGGGTCGGTTTGTCTGACCACGCCAAAAAGTACCCGGCGCAGCTGTCCGGCGGCCAGAAGCAGCGCGTCGGCATTGCCCGCGCCCTGGCGACCAAGCCAAAAATCCTGCTGTGCGACGAAGCCACCAGCGCCCTGGACCCGCAGACCACGGCGTCGGTCCTGCAATTGCTGGCTGAGATCAATCGCGAGCTGAAACTGACCATCGTCCTGATTACCCACGAGATGGACGTGATCCGCCGGGTCTGCGACCAGGTCGCCGTAATGGACGCGGGTGTGATCGTCGAGCAAGGTTCGGTGGCCCAGGTGTTCCTGCATCCGAAACACCCGACCACCAAACGTTTCGTGCAAGAAGACGAGCAGATCGATGAAAGCGAACAGCGTGACGACTTCTCCCATGTGCCGGGCCGCATCGTGCGTCTGACCTTCCAGGGCGAAGCGACCTACGCACCACTGTTGGGGACCGTCGCTCGGGAAACGGGCGTGGACTACAGCATCCTGGCCGGTCGTATCGACCGCATCAAAGACGTCCCTTACGGGCAATTGACCCTGGCTGTTACCGGTGGCGACATGGAGGCGGCGTTCGCCCACTTCACCGCGGCTGACGTCCACATGGAGGTCCTGCGCTGATGGAAGTCCTGACAAGTTTCTTCGTCAACATCGACTGGTTCGAAATCTGGCTGGCTACCGGCGATACCCTGCTGATGCTCTTCGGTTCGTTGTTGTTCACCGTGTTGCTCGGCCTCCCGCTGGGCGTGTTGTTGTTCCTGTGCAGTCCGCGTCAGTTGCTGGAATCCAGAACGCTATACGCCGTGCTGTCGCTGGTGGTGAACATCCTGCGTTCGCTGCCGTTCATCATTTTGCTGATCGTGATGATCCCGTTCACCGTGCTGATCACCGGCACCTCGCTCGGCGTCGCCGGTGCGATCCCGCCGCTGGTAGTGGGTGCCACGCCGTTCTTCGGGCGACTGGTGGAAACCGCCCTGCGTGAAGTGGATCGCGGCATCATCGAAGCCACCCAGGCCATGGGTGCGACGACCCGGCAGATCATCATCAACGCCCTACTGCCAGAAGCCCGCCCGGGCATTTACGCGGCGATTACGGTGACGGCTATTACACTGGTGTCCTACACGGCGATGGCCGGTGTGGTCGGTGCCGGTGGGTTGGGCGACCTGGCGATCCGTTTTGGTTATCAGCGTTTCCAGACCGATGTGATGATCGTCACCGTGGTGCTGTTGCTGGTGCTGGTGCAGGTTCTGCAAATGGTTGGTGACAAACTGGTCGTCCATTTCTCCAGAAAATAAACAGTTCTCGTAAACAAGACATGAGCCGGCCATTCGCTGGCAGGCGCCAAATCCAGGCGCCGCAAGCGGGTACCCACAAGGAGTTAGCTGAATGAAAAAACTACTCGTCGCGTTCGCAGCCGTTGCAGCGTTTTCCGCTCACGCTGACACTCTGACCGTTGCAGCCACCCCGGTGCCGCACGCGGAAATCCTCGAATTCGTCAAACCGGCCCTGGCCAAAGACGGCGTGGACCTGAAGGTCAAAGTGTTCACTGACTACATCCAGCCAAACGTGCAGGTTGCCGAAAAACGCCTGGACGCCAACTTCTTCCAGCACCAGCCGTACCTCGATGAGTTCAACAAGGCCAAGGGCACCGACCTGGTCGCCGTTGCTGGCGTACACCTGGAACCGCTGGGCGCTTACTCCAGCAAGTACAAGGCCCTGACCGAACTGCCAGGCGGCGCCAACGTGGTGATCCCGAACGACGCCACCAACGGCGGTCGCGCGCTGTTGCTGCTGGCCAAGGCCGGCCTGATCAAGTTGAAGGATTCGAACAACATCCTGTCGACGGTCAAGGACATCACCGAGAACACCAAGGACCTGAAATTCCGTGAGCTGGAAGCCGCGACCATCCCGCGCGTGCTGACCCAGGTCGACCTGGCGCTGATCAACACCAACTACGCGCTGGAAGCCAAGCTCGATCCGTCCAAGGATGCACTGGTCATCGAAGGCAACGACTCGCCTTACGTGAACATCCTCGTAGCCCGCCCGGACGACAAGGACAGCGAAGACATGAAGAAACTGATTGCTGCCCTGCACAGCCCGGAAGTGAAGGCCTTTATCCTCGAGAAGTACAAAGGCGCGGTATTGCCGGCGTTCTGATCTGAGTCGTTAACAAAAAATGGGGCGCATCGAATGCGCCCCATTTTTTTATGCCTGAAACACCGTCCCCTGTAGGAGCCAGGCTTGCCGGCGACGGCGATCTCACGGGCGCTTTCGCCGGCAAGCCTGGCTCCTACAGGGGGCGTGGTGTTTATTTGCGGTTGAGCATCACCGGCAACTGCGCCACCAACTTGGCGTTATTCAGCGGTGCACGAATGAACCCACGCTGTGTCCCGTCCGGCCCGATCACCGCGAGGTTGCCGCTGTGATCAACCGTGTAATTCGGCTTGCTGGTGTCTGCCGGAATGAACGGAATGCTCACCGCATTGGCCAGTTTCTGAATGTCTTCAATCGACGAAGGCGTCAGGCCTGTGAACTGCGGATCGAAGTAGCCCAGGTACTGCTTGAGCTGCTTGGGCGTGTCGCGGTTCGGGTCGACGCTGACCAGGATGATCTGCAACTTCGCCACAGCCTCTGGCGGCAGTTCACTTTTGATCTGGCGCAGCTGGGCGAGGGTGGTCGGGCAGATGTCCGGGCAGAAGGTGTAGCCGAAGAACAGCAGTGACCATTTGTCTTTCAGCTCGTTGACCATCACCGGCTTGCCGTCCTGATCGGTCATCGTCACGTTTGGCAGGTTGCGGCTTTGCGGCAGCAAAATGATCCCGGCATCGATCAATGCCGTAGGATCGCCCTGGCCTTTTCCGGACAGCACTTTGTTGATGGTCAGGCCCAGAACCAGCGCGATCAGGGCGACGAGGATAAAGACGGTTTTCTGAGTTCGAGTCATAGGTTCAACAGTAAGTAGTGGTCTACGAGCAGCGCGATAAACAGCAGGAACAAGTAGTAGATAGAGTACTTGAAGGTGTTGATCGCCGCGTGCGGCCGAGTGCCACGGTACAGCACCACGGCCCATTGCAGAAACCTTGCGCCCAGTCCCAGGGCGCAAATCAGGTAAAGCATGCCGCTCATGTGGATCACGTAGGGCATCAGGCTGACCGCCAGCAGCGCGAAGGTATAAAGCAGGATGTGGACCTTGGTGTAATGCTCGCCATGGGTCACCGGCAACATCGGGATGTTGGCCTTGGCATATTCCTCTTTGCGGTGAATGGCCAGGGCCCAGAAGTGAGGCGGAGTCCAGGCGAAAATGATCAACACCAGCAACAAGGGTTCGGCGCTGACATGACCGGTGGCCGCGGTCCAGCCGAGCAACGGCGGGGCAGCGCCGGCCAGGCCACCGATAACGATGTTCTACGGCGTAGCGCGCTTCAGGAAACCGGTATAGATCACCGCATAACCGAGCAAGGACGCGAGGGTCAGCCAGGCCGTCAGCGCATTGGTGAAGGCCAGCAGTACGGCTTGCCCAAGCACCGCCAATACCAGGGCAAATGTCAGCGCCGCCGCAGGTGAAACTCGCCCTTCAGCCAAGGGACGTTTGTGGGTACGCGCCATCACTGCATCGATACGCCGGTCCACCACATGATTCACCGCCGCCGCACCCCCGGCACACAACGCGATCCCCAGGTTGCCGAACACCAGCACCGTCCACGGCACCCCGGCGCGGGTCGCGAGGAACATGCCGACCAGCGAGGTGATGAGCATCAGCACCACCACTTTCGGCTTGGTCAGCTCCAGGTAGTCACGCCAGATCGCCTGACTGTGACGTTCGCCGATCAGAGTCGCCATGGCATCTCTCCTTTTATTGTTATGGGCCCGGCTGAGTGTTTACGCGGGCTGAACCGCCAGCGTGCAAGGTTTTGCTGTTTGACCCGAACCAGGCTGGTTCGCGCGTGATAATTGACCAGCACCATCGTGAGCAACAGCGCTGCGCCCCCCGCGTTATGCGCGACCGCGACCGGCAGCGGCAGGTGGAACAAGACGTTGCTGATGCCGAGGGTGATTTGGGCCGCAAGGGCGATCAGCACCATTGCGGCCAAGCGCGTCATGCCAACCACTTTCAGTTGCCAGGCCAGCCCCAGCAGCACGAGCGTCACCAGCAACGCGCCGATGCGGTGAGTCAGATGGATCGCTGTGCGGGCATCACTGTCCAGTTGCCCGCCCAGGTAATTGGGGCCGATGTGTTGGGTCAGGTGAAAACCATTGGCGAAATCAGCCGGTGGCAGCCATTGCCCATGGCAGGTCGGGAAGTCGATGCAAGCCACGGCTGCATAGTTGGAACTGACCCAGCCCCCGAGGGCGATTTGCAGGATTACCAGCAGCAACCCGGCCGTCGCCCAATGCTGCAAACGCCGTGGCACGGTCAGCGCCGGCAGTACGCCGGACAGGCGCAAGGTCAGCAAAAACAGCAGGCTCAAGGTCGCAAAACCGCCGAGCAAATGCCCGGTCACCACCTGCGGCCAGAGCTTGAGCGTCACCGTCCACATGCCGAACGCCGCTTGGGCGATGACAACCACCAGCAGAAACAGCGGCAGCTTCACCGGTTGCCCCGGATGACGACGATGCACCCAGGCGCGACCGGCCAGCACTGAAATCAACAACCCGAGGGTGCCGGCGAAATAGCGGTGGACCATCTCGTTCCAGCCTTTGTGGGCTTCGACGGGTGCATCGGGAAAATGCAATTCGGCATGGGCCAGTTGGGCTTCGCTTTTCGGCACGCTGATAAAGCCGTAGCAACCCGGCCAGTCCGGGCAGCCGAGGCCGGCGTGGGTCAGGCGGGTGTAGGCGCCGAGCAACACCACAATCAGTGCCAGCAAGGTGGCAAACAGCGCGAGGCGAAATCCAGGTTTGGCCATGACGATGCCCTTATCCGATGTTCGACAGTTTCAGCAAATGACGCAGGTCGTTGAGCAGGTCCTTACCCTTCACCGTCGGGTCGTAGCGCAGCACCAGATTGCCGTGCGGGTCGATGATCCACAGTTGCGGTGCGGTTTTGCCTCCCGCTGTTTTGGTGAAAGTGGTCAGGTCCATTGGGTAGCGTTGCAGTTGCGGGTATTCGCGGGTCAGCTTGGCGTCGTAATCGGCCGCCAACGGTTGGGCCGCAGCCAGGGCGTGACTGGCACGCCCGGCATCGCGACCGAGGCCGATCTGGATCTGCCGCGCCAGATAAACCAGCTGCTGGCAGTCCACCGAACACTCCTTGGGCGCCGTGACCAGCAATTGCCAACGGTCCTCCTGCGCTTGCACGCCAAGGTCGGCGCGGGTCTGGCCGTTGCCGATCAGCTCGCCGTGATAACTGCGGCCTTCCGGCACCCAGAACTGCAACTTGTACATGCCCGTGGCGAGGATCATCGGACCGATCACCCCCAGCAGGATCAGCAATAACTGCAACCGGCCCTTGCGCCGACTCGCCGGCGTTTTCGCCTCAGACATGCTGGGTGGATTCATGGCCGCTCCCATGGTGTTTCTCCTTTGCGTTGTGCCAACCGAGATAGAGATAAAGGCCGAACAGGGCGATCGACATGGCGAACCACTGCACGGCATAAGCGATATGTTTTTCCGGCCCCATGGCCACTACCGGCCAATCGGCCTGGTAGGACGCGGGGCCGGCTTCTGCGCGTAATTCATAGGCAAAACCGTCACGGTCGAGCGCCGTCCACAGCTTGGCGGGTTCGACGGCAGTGATCAGTTGTGGCCAGGTGGCGGTGCTCGGGTCGGCGTGCAATTGGAAGGTGGCGCCGGGGGAGACGTAGACCCAGGCATCCAGGCTCAGGGCCTGAGTCGGTGTCGTGAACTGCGGCGGGGTTCGCCGATCCGGCCACGGCAGCCAGCCGCGATTGACCAGCAACCAGAGCCCGGTCGCCTGGTCCTGAAACGGTTGCAGCAGTTCGACGCCGACCTTGCCGTCGCGCTGGCGGTTATCCAGCAGCAGGCTGTGTGCGGCATCGAACTGGCCGTGAATTTGAACCCGGCGAAAGGCTGGATCGTCGGTGTGTAGCAGCTCGGTGCTGGCCATCGGTTCAGCCGTGCGGCGCTCGGCGTAGCTTTGCAGCAGCGCGCTTTTCTCCGCGCCCCGGCTCAATTGCCAGAACCCCAGTGACACCAGCATGGGCAATAGAAGTGCGACCACCAGGGTCGGCACGATGCCCGGCCGGAAGCGCTTCATGGCGTCGCCAGAAAGTCGCTGGTTGCGATAGCTATACTCAAGTGCATCGCCTTTCCCCCGGAGTCCCACCATGCTCAAAGCAGCCATCGTCCTGATGCTGATTGCCACGGTTATCAGCCTGTTCAGCGGCCTGTTTTTTCTGGTCAAGGACGACAGCAGCTCGAACCGCCTCGTCATTGCCTTGAGTGTTCGTGTTGCCCTGGCCGCTATTACCGTCGGCTTGATTGCCTGGGGTTTTTTCAGCGGCCAGTTGGTTTCTAGTGCGCCTTGGTAAAGCCTCAGAGCACGTAGACGAAAACGAACAGCCCGATCCACACCACGTCCACGAAGTGCCAATACCAACTCGCCGCTTCAAACGCGAACTGGTGCTCGTTATCGAAGTGCCCGCGCATGATCCGCATCAGCATCACAAACAGAATGATGGTGCCGATGGTCACGTGGGCGCCGTGGAACCCGGTGAGCATGAAGAACGTCGCGCCGTAGATGCCGGAACCCAGGGTCAGGCCCAGTTCGTGATAGGCGTGGATATATTCTTCGGCCTGAAAACCGAGGAACGCACAGCCGAGCAAGACAGTGATCGCCAGCCAGACTTTCAGCGCACCGCGATGGCCCTTTTTCAAAGCGTGGTGGGCGATGGTCACGGTGACGCTGGAGCTCACGAGCAATACGGTATTGAGCAGCGGCAGGCCCCAGGGGCTGATAACGTCCTTGGGGGCCGGGAAGAGTTTCGGATCCGGGTTGTTCAACAGCGGCCAGACGAACTCGAAGTTCGGCCACAGCATGTGCGCCAGGCCTTTCGCGCCTTCACCGCCGAGCGCCGGACCGGACACATGCCGCACATAAAACAGTGCACCGAAGAAGGCGATGAAGAACATCACCTCCGAAAAGATGAACCAGCTCATGCCCCAGCGGAACGAGCGATCCATCTGGGCGCTGTACAACCCGCTGCGACTTTCCTTGATTACCGTGCCGAACCAGCCGAACAGCATGTAAGCCAAGAGCAGGCCGCCGACGAAAAAGATCAGCGGGCCGTGGGATTCCGGCCGCGCAGCCTTCAGGTCGTTGAACCAGGTGGCCAGGCCGAACACGGTGACGAACATGCCGACGGTGGCGATGATCGGCCATTTGCTCTGGGCCGGTACGTAATAGTGTTCATGAGTTGCCATTTATTGTTCTCCTTATCGGGCACGCTCAGCCGCCAGTGTTTACAGCTACCGGTGGATGTCGGGCGGTGATATCGAACAGCGTGTAGGACAGCGTCAGGTGCTTCACTTCCTTGGGCATGTCGCGGTCAACGATGAAACGTACCGGCATCTCGATCCGTTGACCGGGCTGCAGCACTTGCTGGGTAAAGCAGAAACATTCGGTCTTGTGGAAGTACGCTGCCGCGTTGCTGGGTGCGATGCTCGGCACTGCCTGGGCGCTCATCGGTTTGTCGGTCGGGTTGTGCGCGATAAAAATCATCTCGTTCACTGCCCCCGGGTTGGCCGTCAGTTCGTCACTTTTGGGATAGAAATCCCAGGACATGTCGGCGGAATTGGTCGACAGGAACTGCACGCGCACCTGCCGCGAAGTGTCGACCGTCTGCTCGCCCTCGTACTGCCCGGCGGTCTTGCCATTGATGCCGAACGCCTTGCACATCACGTCATAGATCGGCACCAGGGCAAACCCGAAGATAAACATCGCCACCACGACCAGCAGCAGGCGGGTGACGAGTTTTTTCATCGAAATCGAATCAGCCATGGTTTCCAACCTCTTCGCCGAACCCTGTGGGAGCGAGCCTGCTCGCGAAGCAAACACCGCGGTTTAACAGGCAGACCGCGTCATCGTTCTTCGCGAGCAGGCTCGCTCCCACATAGGTTTGTGTGTTCATTTCACTTCCGGCGGCGTAGTGAAGGTGTGATACGGCGCTGGTGACGGAATGCTCCACTCCAGGCCTTCCGCGCCATCCCACGGTTTGGCGGGTGCTGGCGGGCCGCCGCGGATGGTCTTGATTACGATGAACAGGAAGAAGATCTGCGTGGCGCCGAACATGAACGCACCAATCGACGACACCATGTTGAAGTCGGCGAATTGCAGGTTGTAGTCCGGAATCCGCCGCGGCATGCCCGCCAGGCCCACGAAGTGCATCGGGAAGAACGCCATGTTCATGCCGATGAACGAGAGCCAGAAATGCAGCTTGCCGAGGGTTTCGTCGTACATGTGGCCGGTCCATTTCGGCAACCAATAGTAGGCCGACGCGAAGATCCCGAAGATCGCCCCCGGCACCAATACATAGTGGAAATGCGCGACCACGAAGTAGGTGTCCTGGTACTGGAAGTCCGCCGGGGCAATGGCAAGCATCAGCCCGGAGAAGCCGCCGATGGAGAACAGGATCACGAACGCCACCGCGAACAGCATCGGTGTCTCGAAGGTCAGCGAGCCTTGCCACATGGTGCTGGCCCAGTTGAACACTTTCACCCCGGTTGGCACCGCGATCAGCAGTGTGGCGTACATGAAGAACAACTCGCCCACCAGCGGAATGCCGACCACGAACATGTGGTGCGCCCAGACGATGAACGACAGGAACGCGATGCTCGCCGTGGCGTAGACCATCGAGGTGTAGCCAAACAGCGGCTTGCGCGAGAAGGTCGGGATGATCGAGCTGACGGCACCGAAGGCCGGCAGGATCATGATGTACACCTCGGGGTGACCGAAGAACCAGAACACATGCTGGAACAACACCGGATCACCGCCACCGGCGGCACTGAAGAAGCTGGTGCCGAAGTGGATGTCCATCAGCATCATCGTCACGCACCCGGCCAGCACCGGCATCACCGCGATCAGCAGGAAAGCGGTGATCAGCCACGTCCAGACGAACAGCGGCATCTTCATCAACGTCATGCCGGGGGCGCGCAGGTTGAGGATGGTGGCAATCACGTTGATCGCACCCATGATCGAACTGATCCCCATCAAGTGGATGGCGAAGATGAAGAACGTCACGCTTTCCGGTGCATAGGTCGTCGACAGCGGGGCGTAGAACGTCCAGCCGAAGTTCGGTCCGCCACCGGGGGTGAACAGGGTCGACACCAGCAGGATGAACGCCGCCGGCAACAGCCAGAAGCTGAAGTTGTTCATCCGTGGCAGGGCCATGTCGGGCGCGCCGATCATCAACGGGATCATCCAGTTGGCGAGGCCGACGAACGCCGGCATCACCGCGCCGAACACCATGACCAGACCATGCATGGTCGTCATCTGGTTGAAGAATTCCGGCTGGACGATTTGCAGTCCCGGCTGGAACAGCTCGGCGCGAATCACCATCGCGAACGAGCCACCCAACAGGAACATGGAAAACGCAAACCACAGGTACAGCGTGCCGATGTCCTTGTGGTTGGTGGTCAGCACCCAACGCATCAGGCCTTTGGCGGGACCGTGGGCGTGATCGGCATGACCATGGTCATCGATGACGGCGCTCATGGCGTGTCTCCTGCAAACAGATGGGCTGGGCAGGCCGGGGCGTGCTGCCCCGACCGGTTCCTTGGTTGCGCAATAGACCGGGTCATTTGCTTTCCGCCTGTTTCAGCTCCAGCACTTCTTTAGGAGTGACCATGTCGCCTTTGTTGTTGCCCCAGGCGTTACGTTCGTAGGTCACCACCGCCGCGATATCGACTTCCGAGAGCTGCTTGCCGAACGCCGCCATCGCGGTCCCCGGCTTGCCGTGGTAGACAATGCTCAGGTGACCTTCCTTCGGTCCGGTGGCGATTTTCGAGCCTTTGAGCGCCGGGAACATCGGCGGCAAACCCTGACCTTCGGCCTGGTGACAGGCGACGCAGGCGGTGTGATAGACCTTGTCGCCGCGCTCCTTGAGCTCGTCGAGGGTCCATTCCTTGCTGGTCAGTTCTTTAAGCTGCAGGGATTCGGCCTTGCGTTCGGCCAGCCATTTTTCGTAATCGGCCTTTTCCTTGACCTCGACCACGATCGGCATGAAGCCATGGTCCTTGCCGCACAGTTCGGCGCACTGGCCACGATAGATGCCGGGTTTGTCGACGCGGGTCCAGGCTTCGTTGACGAACCCGGGAATCGCATCGCGCTTGACCGCAAAGGCCGGCACCCACCAGGAGTGAATAACATCGGCGGACGTCACGAGGAAACGCACCTTGGCGCCAATCGGCAGCACTAAAGGCTTGTCGACCTCAAGCAAGTAATGCTCGCCCTTGGTTTCCTTGTTGTGGATCTGGTCGGCAGGGGTCGTCAGGTTGCTGAAGAATTCGACGTCCTGGCCCAGGTATTTGTAGTGCCACTTCCACTGATAGCCGGTGACCTGGATATCGATATCCGGCTCACTGGCGTCGTACATCTTGATCAGGGTTGCCGTCGCAGGAACCGCCATGGCCACCAGAATCAGGAAGGGCACGATGGTCCAGAGGATTTCGACGGTGGTGCTTTCATGAAATTTTGCGGCCACCTGCCCGGTGGAGCGGCGGTGGACCATCATCGACCAGAACATGGCGCCGAAGACGATGATGCCGATCACTACACAGATCCAGAAAATGGTCATGTGCAGGTCAAATACTGCGTGACTGATTTCAGTCGCTCCCGGCGCCATATTCACAGTCCAGGCGGCTTGCGCCTGGCTGAAAATCGACCACAACAGGAGGCCCATCCAGACGTGTGGATGTCGCATCATTGCGGGTTCCCCTTATCGTTCTTGTTATCCCGCCGGCTTTCACCTGCGGCAAGGGAGCGGCTTTTTCAGACTACGAAACTTGAATCGCCGAGCCTTGCTGCGTGTGCAGTCGGGCGTCATCAGCTAACTCCATTCCCACCCGAGTATAGACAGCGACTGCTACCTCGCAACGTGATGGCGTAAATGATCTGAAACAGCTGGGACTTGCGTTCAAGGTCACGAATGGAGAAGGATGCAGACGAGTGGTGGCAAATCGATATAACGGAGGCGTCTCAAGGATGAAACAATTATGACAAATGCGTCTTAGCATTTTTCATAAGCCAGCTAAGTTATGTCTTCCCTATTTCATTGCCTTTGTTTCCTGGAGTTTTCATGAACACCGCCGCATTGCGCGAGCAGATCCAAAAAGCCCAACAACACGAGGCCGAGACCGGCCTGCTGACTCGTCAGCTTGAAAATCAATTGCCACACCTTCACTCCGCCATCCAATTGCCGGATGTCGACGCCAACGGCGTGATGACGCGTTTTGTGGCCGCGTACATAGAGCAAGTGCCGGACCTGCTGGACGCAGCCAATGAAGTCGCCAGGGAAGCGGGTATCGAATCACAGATCAAGCCGGTGCTGACGATCGCCGAGCAGTTCTTCCTCCAGCCACCGGCAATCATGGCCGGTCATGTCGGCCTGGACAGCCTGCTGGATGAAGCCTATCTGGCGCATCGGTTGGTGGAAGAGGTCAATGACCTGTACATCAAGCATTTTGGCCAGCCACTGATCCCCTTGGACATGACGGTCGCCAACCTGATTGCTCACCAACTGATCGGCGAGGATTTTGCCAACCAACTGGATGAGGCGGTGCATCACGCTGTGGATGAGATGCTCAATGAAGACAGTTTCGCGCTGGAGTCCGTGGAGGCCTACCGCGAAAAACTCAACAGCCCGGACACCGGCGCCGCCTGGAAGCGCTGGCCGTGCCTGTCGCGCCAGCTGGGCGTAGGGCTGGAGCTGGATCAGCCGGCGGCTTGATTCTTTAGAATCAGCACCGTCCCCTGTGGGAACGAGCCTGCTCGCGATTGCGATATGTCATTCAACATTTATGTCGATTGATACACCGCCTTCGCGAGCAGGCTCGCTCCCACATTGGTTACTTCTACGCCGTAGAGCCCACTCCGGAGGTGGTTCGTAAACGCCCCTCCAACCGACGCTTCAACCCCCGCGCTTCAATAATCAGCTTCGACCCCTTGGCCGCATTGGCCCGACCCCATTCCTCAAGCAACTCCAGACACGAGTGATCGATGTAGCTCAGGTTATTGAGCGGCACATGCACCGTCGCGCCTGGGGGAATGGTCCCCAGCACCTGGGTCAGCGCCGGCACCTTGAGAAAGGTTGCGGCCCCCGTCAGTCGTAACTCCATCTCACCGTCGGCCGGCAGGTCGATCAGGCTGATTTTCAACCGCGAGGCCTTCCAGGCCAGTTTGGCCAGGGTCAACCCGAAGCCGATGAGCACGCCGGTCAACAGATCGGTGAAGATGATTGCCAGCGCCGTCGCCGCGTAGGTGAACATCGGCATCCGGCCATAACGGCCCAGACCGCGAAAGGCCTTGAGGTCGACCAGTTTGAAACCGGTGTAAACCAGCACACCCGCCAGGCTAGCCACCGGAATGCTTTGCAGCACGCTGGACAGCAACAACACGAAAGCCAGCAACCACAGACCGTGGAAGATCGCCGACATTCGCGTGGTGGCGCCAGCCTGGACGTTGGCCGAGCTACGCACGATCACGCCGGTCATGGGCAGCGCGCCAAGCAGGCCGCAGAGCATGTTGCCGACGCCCTGTGCCGACAACTCCCGATCGAAATCGGAGCGCTGGCCGCTGTGCATGCGATCCACCGCCGCTGCGGAGAGCAGGGTCTCGGCGCTGGCGATGAAGGCCACGGCGAAAGCGGCGATCAATAACGTCGGGTCGGCCAGATTGAGCAAGTCGGCAGGCTTCAGCCAGTCTATGGCTTCTGCCAGGTTGGCCGGGACTTCCACGCGTTTGACCTGCAAGGCGAGCATCAGGCTGGCCACCGTCGCCAGACCTACGCCAAGCAGCGCGCCGGGTATGAAGCGAAGGGAGTGCGGACGGAATTTTTCCCACAGCCACATCACCGCAATCGTCGACAGCCCAAGCAACCCAGCCTGCCAGCCAAGGGAAGGCAAGGCCTGGATCACGGCCGCCGGGAAGGCTGCAAGGTTATCCAGCCCCGAAGGCTTGGGCACGGCGTCCAGCATCACATGCACTTGCGACAACACGATCAGCACGCCAATCCCGGCGAGCATGCCGTACACCACCGCTGGCGCCGTAACCCGAAACCAGCAGCCCAGCTTGAAGCGCCCGGCCATCAGTTGCAGAAAACCCGCCAACAGCAGGATGGGACCGAGCATGGCAACACCATGCTGGCGCACCAGTTCAAAAACCAGCACCGCCAGACCCGCCGCCGGGCCGCTGACTTGCAGAGGCGAACCTGCAAGCCAACCGACGACCAGTCCACCGATGATCCCGGTGATCAAACCCTTGGCCGGCGGCAGGCCCGAGGCGATGGCGATGCCCATGCACAAGGGCAGGGCGACCAGAAACACAACCACGGACGCCAGCAGCTCCCGTGGCAGAACAGCTTTGAGTTGAGCAGCACGCATGGTGACTCTCCCGAAGTTTTCTTCAGGCGTGGCAAAGCCAGGCTGCTTGATCAGCAACCTCGGCTAAACCACACCTGGGAGGATTTAGAAGCGCGCTTTGGGCGTCGCCACGGGGATCGGATGGCTGCCATCAAGCGGCAGGAAACACCCTTTGTCCGCGTCGTAAGCTCTGATTTCGCTGGT
The DNA here is from genome assembly GCF_005930655.1 of Pseudomonas sp. FSL W5-0299. NCBI lineage: Bacteria > Pseudomonadati > Pseudomonadota > Gammaproteobacteria > Pseudomonadales > Pseudomonadaceae > Pseudomonas > Pseudomonas sp. FSL W5-0299. The sequence goes on along the minus strand of NZ_RXHX01000013.1, from coordinate 32,582 downwards.
TTCGATGTTGTAGATCCAGCCATGGATAAACAGCTGACCGTTAGCCATGCGCGAGGCGACCGAAGGGTGCGTGCGCAAATGCTGAAGCTGGGCGATCACGTTTTCTTCGGTGAGGACATGCATGCTTTCGCTTTCGTCAGCGCAATGGCAGTTTTCCTGGACCATCGATTTCGCCACTTCGGCATGACGCAGCCAGGCTTTGACCGTGGGCATTTTTTCCAGGCTTTGCGGGTTGAGCACGGCGCGCATCGCGCCACAGTCGGAGTGCCCGCAAATGATGATGTGCTGTACGCCGAGGGCCAGGACCGCGTATTCGATGGCCGTGGAAACACCGCCGTTCATCTGCCCATAAGGCGGCACAACGTTGCCGACGTTACGGGTCACGAACAGGTCGCCGGGGGCGCTTTGGGTGATCAGTTCAGGAACGATGCGCGAATCGGCGCAGGCGATAAACATCGCTCGAGGGCTCTGAGCCGTGGCGAGTTTTTTGAAGAGTTCTTCCTGCTGGGGAAAAACTTCGTGATGAAAATGCAAAAAGCCGTCAACGATATGCTTCAGCGCTGCATCGGCGGTTTCCGCCTCGGGTTGGGCTGAAGCCGACGCAGCCAACGGCTGTTTATCCTTGTCACTCATGATTCATCCTCTTTGGCGGAGTCAGGGAATTTTCCCGTTTTGTCCGGTGTGAAGCCAGTGGCTGTTTAAAAAACATCCAGGCCGAAGATCTCGACCCGTCAGTCACTCGATGAACAAGGTATCTGTCGAAACTTAACTCAAACTGAATCAAGCGCTCTAGGACGTGTGTTCCAGGTCACAAAAAACGTGACCAGCCTAATGGCCAAGTGCTTTTCCTCCTACTCAACCATAGGCCAATTGTCCTCAAATCAACGACATCTGGCGACCTGGCGGACAGAAGGCGTCGCAGTCCAGGTTAAAACCTTCGCGATGATTGAGCCCCAACCGTTTGATCGATTTGGCAAAGCGTTGCGCCAACAGATCGGCAAACGGCCCCTCTCCGCGCATTCGGGCTCCGAACCGACTGTCGTAGAGCTCCCCGCCACGGCTTTGGCGGATCAGGCTCAACACATGAGCGGCACGCTGCGGATAGTGGGCGGCCAGCCATTCTTCGAACAGCGGCGCCACTTCCAGCGGCAGCCGCAACATCATATAGGCGGCGCTCTGGGCACCGGCAGCATGGGCTTCGTTGAGCAGGCTTTCGAGTTCGCTGTCGTTGATCATCGGAATCATCGGCGAACACAGCACGCCCACCGGTATCCCGGCTTCGCGCATGACCCGGATGGCACGTAGCCGGGCCTTGGGCGCAGCCGCGCGCGGTTCGAGGATGCGTTTGAGTTCATCGTCGAGGGTGGTGAGGCTGATCATCACCGCCACCAGCCGTTGCTCGGCGAGTTCGGCCAGCAGATCCAGGTCCCGAAGAATCAGCGAGCCCTTTGTAATGATGGTCACCGGATGCCGGTAACGCAGTAGCACTTCAAGGGTCTTGCGGGTGATTTTGTGTTCGCGCTCGATCGGCTGGTAGGGATCGGTGTTGGAGCCCAGATTGATCGGCGCGCATTGATAGCCGCGCTTGGACAGCTGTTCTTCCAGCACATCGGCGGCGTTGGTCTTGGCGATCAGTTTGGTTTCGAAATCGAGCCCGGGTGACATGTCCCAATAGGCATGGCTGGGGCGCGCGTAGCAGTAGATGCAACCGTGCTCGCAGCAGCGGTAAGGGTTGATCGAGCGGTCGAAGGGCAAGTCCGGGGAATTGTTGCGGGTGATGATGGTTTTCGCCGTTTCGATGCGCACTTGTGTGCCCTGCGTGACGGGCGCTTCCTGATACCAGCCGTCATCCTCGGCCACCGAGCGATTCGGCGCGAAGCGGTTGTGCGGGTTGGTGGCGGTGCCGCGGCCGCGAGGGGGAATAGGAATGGCCATTTGAGCTCCTGCTAGCTGTATAAATACACAGTATTAGAAGCAACAAGATTTGCCTAGCTCCGTTCGGCGTGTTCTCCAAGGTAGAGGGGACTGGTTGTGTATATACCTGTCATGTTTGACAGTAGACGGGGCAAGAAATACATCCTATGAATAACAAGGCACCGATATCTGGCCGCTGTTTCACGTTTACGTCATAGGAGATTTGGTTATGGAGACGAGTAAAGGGATATTGTTGACGGTACTCGACGTTAATAAAGACGGAGTTCAAGAGGTCAAAATAGAATTTGTTACTCGGGAAACTGACTTCGATCTGGGCTCCGGGAATTTTAGCGACACTATCGTTAATTCATATGCGGTTTTGGTTTCTAAGAAAAATGGCTCGACAACATTCAATAAGGCTTCCGTGCATGGCGATATTGACCAAGATGGAGATATTGATATGGAGGATGAGCAACTGCTTTTTGATCTTGCAAACACAGTCATTAAATTCAAGGCGAGTAGCGGAAATTGAAGGCGCTGAACAGTACTGGATATACAGCCACCTGTCATGTATGACAGTAGACAGCTTGTGAGTGGGCGGCCTACTTTGGGTTGGAGGATTCCAATTCAATGGAACCTCCCTCTCAATTGACTGACTCACGAGGTGTCATGATGGCCGTTAAAGAGATTCGCATTTCCATTGAAGATTTGAACAACGATAAAGTCCCAGAAGTCTTGCTCGAGTTCTATGATAAAAAGAAGGAGCTCGAGTTTTCAACTTCCGTTTCGGCGTCAAAAAAGAAAGGTGTTTACGATAAGGTTGACGTTAAAGGTGACGCCGATGGTGATGGGGATTTCGATCCCGCCGATGATAAAAAATTCATCCGCCTTGCGGCTGCCGCCGCTGAAATGTTGAAGTAAGTATTGGTGAGGCCGTACGGAATGCTCCCTACGGCCTATTTAGTTTTGGATTTGTTGGAGTATTGATGGGTTCTATCAAATATTTGCAATCATGAGAAACACATCGCAAGTGGCGCAATTATAAACTTCATTAGTAGTATTCGTTTCACGCGAAATTGTCGTGTTTAAAACATTAAAAGGATTTAATGAATGTCGAATTACAATCAGCGCGGTATCTTTCTTCAGCTGTTGCCCGCCTCTATCGTTAGTCCAAAAGAAGTTCGGGTTTCCATGCAGTTTGCGTTAAAGGAGGAGGGTTATGACCCGGAAAACCGCACGAGCACTTACTCCCTGCTGGACTCCAGCACCCGCGAGGCTGTATCGAATGACGGCGGCGTGACCTTCACCATGGGCGCCGCTCGTTCTGATGTGGACGGTGATGGTGACATCGACGCGCAAGACAAGGCCGTTCTGCTGGCCCTGGCGAAAGCTTATTCGAAAATCACTAATCCTTGAGTGCTACTGAACGCAGGCTTGTATAAAAACTGCATGAGTATGTCTTTGAACTAAGCACTTATAAGCGGTGCGAAAATTTCCGTGCCGCTTCTGTGTTATTGAATTGTGTAGGTCGCGCGATGAAAGCAGGATGAACTGTTCGATTCACAATTCTTTGACGGTTGACTCACGGGCCTTTGACCGTTCAGGGCCGAAGCTGTGAGTCATCTATCCACTTCTTCACACACGGTCGTCCGAGCATGTCCTTAACGCGCCTCTTTCCTGTGACGCTCCTGTTGTCGCTGGCCGCACTTTTCAACCTGACGGTGGCCTTCGCTGACGACAGCGCATCGCCCCGCCCGGCGGAATGGGCTCAATCGGTAGAGGCGCAATACAACCTCTACCAAATGACCCCGACGCTTTACCGCAGCGCTTTGCCCGACAGCGGCGCCGTATCGCTGCTGAAGAAACTCAACGTCGCGACCGTCATCAATTTTCTGCCCGAGTCGGATTCAAGCTGGTTGTCCACGCCGGACATTACTCAGGTGCAGCTGCCCTATCGCACCAATCACGTGGATGACGCCCAGGTGCTCAAGGCCCTTCGTGCCATCCAGACCGCCGAATCCCACGGCCCGGTGCTCATGCATTGCAAACACGGTTCGGACCGCACCGGCCTGATGGCGGCGATGTATCGGGTGGTGGTGCAAGGCTGGAGCAAGGAAGACGCCCTGAACGAGATGACCCAAGGCGGCTTTGGTGACAGCACCCATTTCAAGGACGGTGTGCGTTACATGATGCAGGCCGATGCCGACAAGCTTCGGACCGCGCTCGCCAACGGCGATTGCAGCACCAGTCCGTTTGCGGCCTGTTCCATGAAGAGTTGGTTCCAGTCCGCCCACGTCGAATAAGCATCAGTTCAGTGGGCAGCGGCTGCTGGACGGCGTTGCGAAAAAGCTGTCGGCGATCGGTTGTCCGAGGAATTCTTCCAGGGCGACCAATAGCGATCGCGAATCCCCCGGCGAAAAAAAGGCTTCGCGAAAGGCCTTGCCGGTTTGCGGGTTGAATACCCACTCGCGTTGAAACCGTTTGAACACCTCGGTCGCCAGTACACCCGACCATTTGTAGGCGTAAACCGACGCTGCGTACCCGGTCACCAGGTAATCGAAGCTGTTGGCGAACCGACAGTAAGGCGGCAGTTGCAGGTGAGGGATCTCGCGCTGTACGTCGTCGAAGATCTGTTCAACGCTTCGGCCATCGCCTTGGCTGCGGTGCAATTCGAAGTCAAACAACGCGGACATTAACAGCTCTGCGGTTTGCCGGCTGGTCTGGGTCTGGATGGCTGCCAATGCGGTGTCGACTCGCGCTTCGGCCAGGCGCTCGCCGGTCTGGTGGTGAGCGGCCAGCCACAGCAGAAACTCCCCTGACAGGCACCAAAGCTCGAACAATTGCCCGGTGAACTCTGCCGAATCGCGTCCCAGCTGGGTGATACCGGACAGGCGATGGTGAGGCGAGCGGGTCAGAACGTGCTGCAGGCAATGGCCGAACTCATGGAACAAAACCCGCAGGTCCTTATGAGCGAGAAGGCAAGGATGCTCGGCAATTCCGGGCGTGAAGTTGCCATGAAGCACGGCGATCGGCAGCGTCAATCGACCTTCGGCGTTCACCCGTCGATTACGTGGCGTGGCGGTCCAGGCAAAGTCCGGCGCTTCGTCCCGATGAAAAGGGTCGAGGTAAATGTACCCGACGACCTGGCCATGCTCGCTGATTTCAAACAGACGCACGTTGTCATGCCAGCGACTGCACTCTTTCTGTTCGACGATCCGGATGCCAAACATGCGCTCGCTGAACAGGCAGAGCCGCTGCAAAGTCCCGTCCAGTGGAAAGTACGTTCGCAGGTTTTTCAGCGCCCCGCCGAGACGTTGCTGGCGCAATTGTTCGGCGAGAAACTCGTGGTCCCAAGGGGCAACTTCAGTCATGCCGCGCTCAAGCGCAATCGTCTTGAGTTCTTGTGCGTCCTTCTCGAGTTCCGGTGTTGCCTGCACGATTTGCCGCCGCAGGAAACCAGTGACTTGCTCGGTGGACTCGGCCATTTCCGTTACGAGGCTGAGTTGCGCAAAGTTCTCATACCCCAGCAACCTGGCTTTCTGATGACGCATGGACAACAGCAGCTCCAGCACCGGACCATTATCGAATTGCCGGTCGTGGGGGCCTTGATCGGAAGCCCGGGTGGAGTAAGCGACAAAGTATTCTTCGCGCAGGGATCGGTCTTCGGCATAGGCCATGACACGAGTGTAGGTGTCCTGGTCCAGACGCATCAGCCAGCCGTCGTGCCCTGCCTGTTGCGCGTTGACTGCCAGACGCTCCAGTGTCGCCGCAGACAAACCGCGCAACTGCGAGACGTCATCGATGCGCTTGCTCCAGGCTGCGCTGGCGCCTTCCAGGTTGGTCAGGAACAGGCTTTGCAGCACCCCGATGTCGCGATTCAGCCGGGCCAGCGTCTGCTGTTGTTCGATGGGCAAGTCGATGCCGGACAAGCGAAACCGGCGCAGAATTTTGTTCAAAACCGCTTTGCGCGGTTCATCGTAATTCGCCGCAGCGGGACTTTGCGCCAGCCGCTGATAAGCCCGGAACAGTGCGTGATTACCCATCTTTTCAGATTTGTACTGCGCAGCGGCATCGCGGCAAGTCCCGCTGGCTGCGTCCCAGGCCTTACCCTCATGTTTCACCATTGAAAGGGTTTCGATGACGCCCATGGCCTCATCCAGACGCGCATCGGTTTCATCAACGGCCAATACCAGATCATCCCAGTTCGGGGTCGTGGATTGGCTCGCGATAATCCCGGCAATGGCCTTGCGGTTGTCGGCAACAAGGGTGTCGATGGCATGCACCAGGTGCTCGGCGCGAATGTCCGGCCAGGGCGGCAGGTCCCAGTGTTGTAGCAGCGGATTGTTATCAGGCATGGCGTCTTCCTTGAGTAGGGCTGAAGGATTCAGCCTAAGGAAGAAGCGCGGGGGAAGGGTGGTAAATAGATACCACCTTCCACCCGGTCTAAGGGTGGAAGGTGATGTTGACTCAATGGTGCTCGTCAGGCTTCTTCTTCAGCTTCGGGTTCGGGAAGAACTGCACCGCCTGAACCTTGGCGTCCGGCACCTTGAGCGCCGAAGTGTTGACCCGCGTGCCCAATTCCTTGGGCACCGACAGACCTTGTTCATTGAGCGTATCCGAATAACCGCAGGCCACGCATTCGCGATGCGGGACCTCGTCTTCGTTCCACATCATCAATTTGTCCGGCTCGCTACAGGCCGGGCAGACCGCCCCGGCGATAAAGCGTTTCTTCGTGATCACAGGCCCCTCGCTCATGCTGCCGCGTCCTCACTCAGGCCGCTATGGCGCAAGAGTGCGTCAATCGATGGCGCACGGCCACGGAAGTCGACGAACAGCACCATGGGTTCCTGCGAACCGCCACGCGCCAGAATCGCTTCGCGGAACGCACGACCTGTTTCGGCATTGAGCACGCCGTCTTCTTCGAACTTCGAGAAGGCGTCGGCCGACAGCACTTCAGCCCACTTGTAGCTGTAGTAACCCGCTGCGTAACCGCCGGCGAAGATGTGGGCGAAGCTGTTCGGGAAGCGGTTGTAGGCCGGTGGACGCATGACCGAGACCTCGTCACGCACACCTTCGAGTACTTGCAGCACGCTGCGACCGTCGCCGTGGGTGGCGTGCAGTTCGAAGTCGAACAGCGAGAACTCGAGTTGGCGCACCATCATCAGGCCGGACTGGAAGTTCTTCGCCGCGAGCATTTTCTCCAGAAGATCCTGAGGCAGCGGCTCGCCGGTTTCGTAGTGACCGGAGATCAGCGCCAGGCCTTCCGGCTCCCAGCACCAGTTTTCCATGAACTGACTTGGCAGCTCCACCGCATCCCAGGCCACGCCGTTGATGCCGGACACGCCGGCGTGTTCTACGCGGGTCAGCAGGTGATGCAGGCCGTGACCGAATTCGTGGAACAGGGTGGTCACTTCATCGTGGGTCAGCAGGGCCGGTTTGCCGCTGTCGGCTGGGGTGAAGTTGCACACCAGATTGGCCACCGGGCTTTGCAGCACGCCGCTGATGGTGCGGCGACGGTCACGGGCGCCGTCCATCCAGGCACCGCCGCGTTTGTTGGCGCGGGCATAGAGGTCGAAGAAGAAGCGGCCGACGTGCTGGCCGTTTTCCTTGATTTCGAACAGGCGAACATCCGGGTGCCAGGCGTCGAAGCCTTTCAGTTCGGCGATCTCGATGCCGTACAGGCGCTGGACGATAGCGAACAGGCCGCCCAGCACTTTGTCGATCGGGAAGTAGGCGCGCAGTGCTTCCTGGGCAACGCTGTAACGTTGTTCGCGAAGCTTTTCGCCGTAGAAACCGCTGTCCCAGCTTTGCAGGTCCGGGCAGCCTTGTTCGGCGGCGTAGGCCTTGAGCTGTTCCAGGTCCTGGGCGGCGAACGGTTTGCTGCGTTTGGCCAGATCGCGCAGGAAGCTGAGGACCTGATCGCTGGATTCAGCCATTTTGGTGGCCAGGCTCAGTTCCGAGAAGCTGGCGAAGCCGAGCAGCTTGGCCAGTTCCTGACGCAGGTCGAGGATTTCTTCCATGACCGGGCCGTTATCGTTCTGACCGGCGTTCGGGCCTTGGTCCGACGCACGGGTGCAATAGGCGGCGTAGACTTCTTCGCGCAAGGCACGGTCCTGGGCGTAGGTCATCACCGCGTAATAGCTCGGGAATTCCAGGGTGATGAGGAAGCCATCCAGATCTTTGGCCTGGGCTGCGGCGGCCATTTGCGCCTTGGCCGAATCGGTGAGGCCGGCGAGGGCGGCTTCATCGGTCACGTGCTTGGTCCAGGCTTGAGTCGCGTCGAGCAGCTGGTTGGAGAAGCGGCTGCCCAGCTCCGACAATTTGCTTTGCACTTCGGCGTAGCGCTTCTGCTCGGCGTCCGGCAGATCGATACCCGACAGACGGAAGTCTCGCAGGGCGTGTTCCAGGATGGTTTTCTGCGCCACGTCGAAACCGGCGGCTTCCGGGCTGTTGGCCAAGGCTTCGAAGGCCTCGAACAGTTCACGGTTCTGGCCCAGCTCGGTGGAGTAGGCGCTCAAGGCCGGCAGGCAGGACTCGTAGGCTTCGCGCAATTCGGCGCTGTTGCACACGGCATTGAGGTGGCTGACCGGGCTCCAGGCGGCGCCCAGACGATCATTGAGTTCGTCCATCGCCAGCACCAGGCCGGCCCAGGTCGGTTGTTTGCCCTGGCTGTTGAGGATCTCGATAATGGCGGCACGGTTGTCAGCCAGGATCTGTTCAATGGCCGGTTGTACGTGTTCGGCCCGGATCGCCGAGAAGGGCGGCAGGTCGTAGGACTGCAAAAGAGGGTTGTTCACGCTCACGGTTGGCACCTTGGCTGGAAGAAACATGGGGCCATCTTAATTACAATCGACGCTCACCGCAGCTATCAGCAAAAGAGAGAGAGCCTATCGTGACCCTTCGCAAGTATCAGAACCACACGCCGCTACTGGGTAAAGGCGCTTTTGTCGACGGCTCGGCGGTGGTGATCGGCGACGTTGAAATCGGCGAAGACAGCTCTGTCTGGCCGCTGACGGTGATCCGTGGCGACATGCACCGCATCCGTATCGGTGCGCGCACCAGCGTTCAGGATGGCTGCGTGCTGCACATCACGCATGCCGGGCCGTTCAATCCCGATGGCTTTCCCTGCTTGATCGGAGACGACGTGACCATTGCCCATAAGGTCATGCTGCATGGCTGCAGTGTCGGCAACCGGATTCTGATCGGCATGGGCAGCATCGTCATGGATGGTGCGGTGATCGAGGACGATGTGATTGTCGGCGCCGGCAGTCTGGTGCCGCCGGGCAAGCGTCTGGAAAGCGGCTTCCTGTATGTGGGCAGCCCGGTGAAACAAATCCGCCCGCTGACGGACAAGGAAAATGCCTTTTTCACCTATAGCGCGGCGAACTACGTGAAGCTCAAGAATTTGCATCTGGCTGAAGGCTACGACCAGCTCTGACCCTGCGCCCTTATTCAGGATTCAAAATGCATTACCAAACCGTTTTGTTTGATCTCGATGGGACCCTGACCGATCCGCGCGAGGGCATCACCCGTTCGATCCAGTTCGCCCTGAGCAAACTGGGGATCGATGAACCCGACCTGACCAAGCTCGAACACTTCATCGGCCCGCCGTTGTTGCAGGCGTTCATGCAGTTCTACGACTTCGACGAGCCCAAGGCCTGGGAAGCGGTGAATTTCTACCGCGAACGCTTCAAGGTCACAGGCCTGTACGAGAACCGTGTGTACGACGGCGTCACACCGCTGCTGGAAACCCTCGGCGGGCAGGGGCGACAGTTGTTCATCGCAACCTCAAAGCCGTGGGTGTTCGCCCGGGAAATCGCCCGGCACTTTGACTTCGCCAGGCACTTCAAGGTGATTTACGGTAGCGAACTGGACGGGACACGCACCAACAAAGTCGAGTTGATTGCCCACCTGATGGCCGAAGAAGGCCTGGACCCGGCCAACACCCTGATGATCGGCGACCGCAAACACGACCTGATCGGCGCGCGCAGCAATGGGCTGGATGCGGTGGCGGTCGGTTATGGGTTTGGCAGCCGGGAAGAATTGAGCGCAGAAGCACCGGCCTATCACTTTGAGACGCTGGAAGAGATGCATCAGGCGTTTTTGCGGCGTTGATCAGTACGCCTTCGCGGGCAAGCCTCGCTCCTACAAAAGCAACATAGACCCCGTAGGAGCGAGGCTTGCCCGCGAAGAGGCCCGCCCAGATACATCCTGTGCAACAGTTACCACCCAAGTCCCTTCTAATCGTCCTAGGCTCAAAGTCTGAGGTCACGATCAAGGAGGATCATTAATGACAGAGCTAAAACATGCTCATCGATTGCGCACCGGCCGATATTCGGAGCCCGGACAGATTTACCTCCTGACAGCCGTCGTTTTGAACCGGCAACCGTTATTCCATGACTTCAAGAGTGGGCGACTGGTAGTCGATGCCCTGAAAACTGCTGAGCAGGAAGGGTTTGCGACGTCACTGGCCTGGGTCGTCATGCCCGATCATTTCCATTGGCTGATCGAGTTACAGAATATTCAGTTACCCAGTTTGATGGCTCGAACCAAATCACGCATCGCAGTAACGCTTAATCGCTCGGCAGGACGCCAAGGTCCGGTTTGGCAACATGGTTATCACGATCGCGCCATTCGTAAGGAAGAAGATCTACAGGCAGTTGCTCGCTACATCGTCGCCAATCCGTTGCGAGCTGGCTTGGTCGAGAGGGTAGGGGATTATCCGCTATGGGACGCGATCTGGTTGTGAGGTTGAAAACGCCTTCGCGGGCAAGCCTCGCTCCTACAAAAGCAACATAGATCCCGTAGGAGCGAGGCTTGCCCGCGAAGAGGCCCGCCCAGCCACCAGATTTTATGACCCCGTCAATGCCTTCAGCGCTACCTTGCGCTCAACCACTGGCAACGCACCAAGCTGCTCGACGGCGGCATAAAACTTCAGCCAGTCCCCACCCTCCTGCCTGTACAGCGCCGCAAACGCCGGCACCCATTGGTCATACAACCCAAACGGTAACAACCGGGCGTTGTTCATTGGCGCGTTGATCCACGCGTCATAGCGTTTATCCCCGGCCCATTGGCTATCGCGCAGCTGTCGATAGTCATGGCGCAGACGTTCGAATTCCGCCGCTTTGCGTTGGCGCATCTGGTCGGCGGGCAGTGGCAGGGCGTAGAGATTTTCAAGCCGCGTGCGGGTATCCATAACCAATTGAATAAATTGGTCTCGATGCTGCGCCTGCGCGCCATTGTCCGCTGCCAGACCGCGTGATGCCCGCCATTGCCGGGTGCCTTCCTGCTCGACGAAGGTGGCGAAGGACTCGTTGAACTCGGTGTCGTCCTTCACATAAAAGCGCTGGTGCGCGAGCTCGTGGAAGATCAGCGTTGCCAGCCGCTCGTCGCCCCAACCCATCATTGAGCTGAGAATCGGATCGTTAAACCAGCCGAGCGTCGAATAGGCCTCGACGCCGCCAATGGACACGTCCATACCTTTCAGGCGTTGCAAGGCCGCTTCGCCGCGGGCAGCACTCTGGCTGTAGTAACCGCGATAGGCGACGCAACCGGCGATAGGGAAGCAATGGTTTTGTGCTGTCAGGGAAAATTCCGGCGTGGCAAAGACGTTCCAGACCACGAACGGCCGGCCAATGTCGGCGTACAGACGGTAGCTCTGGTTATCCGGCAGATGCAGCTGTTGGCTGGCGAATGTCCGGGCCTTTTGCGACTGGGTCAGGTGCGCACGCAGCATCGGATCGCGAGACGGATCGGCAAGCACCTGGGCCACCGGCTCCCTGGCCCGCAGCAATTGCAGCTGACCGCTGGCCAACTGGCTGTAATAGCTGACGCTGGCGCAGCCGCTGAGGAATAAAAGCAACATACCCGGAAACAAAATCCGCAAAACGCGATCAAGTAACCCAAGGCTTGGAAGCGGCCTGATCAAAATAAAATCATCCCTGGAGAGTCTGCCCGCAAGACTATCCCGCCTGACTGGAGCTCCGCTATGCGCAAATTGATGCTGACGGGAGGCTTGTTGATGCTGACCGGCTGTGCCGGTTTCGGTTTACCTCACCATGATCCGTCGCAAGCATGGATCGAACTGGACTCACAGCAAGAAGACACCGCCCTGCAAGCGCTGGAAGTCGATGACAAGGCCTCTACCGACAAGCGGTATTTCGAGGTGCATCCGGGCCGTCATGAGCTGACGGTGCGCTACCAGTTTGCGGTCCAGCCCACCAACATCGGCCCCGACGCCGAGCCGCTGTGGCGTGACTGCCAGTTAAACGTGAAATTCAACGACTTCAATGCCGGTGAGCGATATCAGCTGCAAGCGGGGAATATCGGCTTCCGGCCATGGGCAAAGCTCTATGATCAACAGCGAAAAGTGATTGGCCAAGGCACGCCGGCTGGCTGCCAAAGCAGCTGATCGGCGCTATGCTGAATGACCATCCTTTGGGACATTCATCATGCGCAGATTGATGCTGTTGCTCGCGGCAGGCGTGGTTGCCGGCTGCCAGAGTCCGTTACCGGCGGTAAATCCGCAGATGGCCTGGATCGACTTCTCGACGCCATTCCCCAACGACAGGTTGCTGATGGCAGAGCGACTGGACAAACAGCGATTGCGTGACGGGCGCTTTTTCCAGGTGACGCCCGGCAGCCATGAGCTGGTCGTCAGGTTCGACTTTGAGGTGCCCGGTGGTGGGGGCATGAACATGATGAACACCCCCACGGAACGGCTGTGCTACCTGACCGTCAAATACGATCATTTCGAAGCCGGCCAGCGTTATGTGCTGGAAGGCCGTTCGATCGCCTTCACCCCAAGCGCCCGATTGTTCAATGCAAAGCGGGAGATCGTCGCTGAAGATCGGCAGACCTATTGCGTCCCGTGAGGTGAATCAGCGGTCGTTTTTCTGGTAGATGATTTTCTTTGTGCCGTTTTCGCAGCTGCCGACGACCATGTTCTGATCGTGGACTTCGTCATTGGTGACGATTTCCAGGGTGTAGGACGAGACGTTATTGGCCTGGATCTTGGCCTCGATCTCGGCCTTGAGTTCTTCACAGGATTTCGGTGCCGCCAGGGCCGAAGTGGCCAGCGTGCAACCGATAATCGCCAAGGCAAAACGTTTCATGGTTGAAGCTCCCTTGAGGCCGCGCGCAGTTTTTGCGCTTGAGCGGCTGTCATTTATTCGACCACAGTTTTGCAAAGCGAGTTCTGACACCGCTCACAAAGCGCAGCTTTATCGTTGGAATCGTGTTGTTTACAAGTTCGCCTTCGCGAGCGGGTCGGGTCGCGAAGGCGTCAGTACATTCAGCGCCTGATCATCAGCTGACCAACGTCGCATCCAGGCTGATTTTCGCATTCAGCACTTTGGACACCGGGCAGCCTTCTTTGGCCTTGTTGCTCAGCTCCTCGAACTGCGCCTGAGTCGCCCCGGGGATTTTCGCCTTGAGGATCAATTTCACCGCAGTGATCGCAAAACCACCGTCGACTTGATCCAGGGTCACTTCAGCATTGGTATCGATGCTGTCAGCCTTGAGCCCGGCATCACCCAGGATCATCGAAAACGCCATCGAGAAACATCCCGCATGCGCCGCGCCGATCAGCTCTTCCGGATTGGTGCCTTTGCCGCCTTCGAAACGAGCCTTGAAGCCGTAGGGCGCTTCTCTGAGTACACCGGTTTCAGTAGAGATCGAGCCGATGCCGGTTTTCAGATCGCCTTCCCAATGAGCCGATGCTTTCTTCGTAATAGCCATGTCTGCCTCCTCAAGATCCGGTGCGAGCGTCGCACCTTCGTGGTTTTCGGTTGCTAGGGTTCTGAGGGTAGACGGTTGTGCAAAGTTCACCTCATCTCATAAAGTCCTACTGCTTTCGTAGGATTTTTTGGCCTGGCTATTGAATCTCGGGTATATGCCCTCATTGCATGAAGCACGCTTATAGATTCGGCAGGTTTTCGTTCGCAAGAAAAACCTGCGCCCACCATTGGAGAAGCAGGCTTATGAAACGACTGTCCGATATCAAGTTTTCGACCCTTGATCTGGTGCCCGTACGCGAGAACGGCAGCGCGGCCCAGTCGCTGCGTAATTCCCTGGACCTGGCGCAGCATGTCGAAAAATTAGGCTATACCCGCTTCTGGGTCGCCGAACACCACAACATGGACGGCATCGCCAGTTCGGCCACCTCGGTATTGCTCGGCTACCTGGCCGGTGGCACGTCGACCATTCGTGTCGGCTCCGGCGGCGTGATGCTGCCCAACCACGCGCCGCTGGTGATCGCGGAGCAATTCGGCACACTCGAAAGCCTGTATCCAGGTCGGATCGATCTGGGTTTGGGGCGCGCCCCCGGTTCCGATCAAATGACTGCACGCGCCCTGCGTCGCGAACGTTCCGGCAGCGCCGACGAGTTTCCGGAAGATGTTACGGAGCTGATGCGATATCTCGGCCCACGCACGCCTGACCAGCGAATCATCGCCATGCCGGGCACCGGCACCAATGTCCCTGTCTGGTTGCTGGGCTCCAGCCTGTTCAGTGCACAATTGGCCGGTGAGCGCGGTTTGCCCTACGCCTTCGCCTCGCATTTCGCACCGCGCTTCATGCACGAGGCGATTCGCGTCTACCGTAATCACTTCAAGCCTTCGGCGGTGCTGGATAAGCCGTATGTGATGCTCGGTGTGCCGCTGGTCGCCGCTGACACGGACGAGCAGGCGGATTACCTGGCGACATCGGTCTATCAGCGCATCCTGGCGTTGATGCGTGGCCAAAGCCTGGTGCAGCGTCCGCCGGTGAAAACCATGGATGGCCTGTGGCTGCCCCATGAGAAAGAAGCCGTCGGCGATTTCCTCGGTCTGGCGATGGTGGGCAGCCCGCAGAAGATCCGCGCCAAGCTTGAAGTGCTGATCGAGCAGACTCAGGCGGACGAGCTGATTTTCACCTGCGACCTTTACGAACATGCGGATCGGGTGCATTCCTATGAGCTGCTGGCGCAGGTCATGAAGGGCTGAGGCGCCGACGCCGCCACACAAAAAAGCCGACGCATTGCGTCGGCTTTTTGATTTGTAAGGGACATCAGTCTTTCTTGTAGACGATTGCCTTGGTGCCCTTTTCACAGGTACCGACGACTGTTCCGCCGGCCTCAGCGCCTTTATCGACGATTTCCAGTGAATAGCCGGCAACGCCCTTGACATCCAGTTTTGCTGCGATTTCGGCTTTCAGCTCTTCGCACGATTTGCCGTCAGCAAAGGCTGTTCCTGCAAGGCTCAACAAACCTACCGCTAAAATAAAATACTTCATCTGTCGCATTCCCTGGTCGGATCAAAGGGAGCATCCAGCCATCAGCCGGAGGCACTCATGTAGCGCTTTGCCATTTCCCTATGGCATTCGGCCAGCGCGCAAGTTCAGGAGACTAGCTCAAACTCAGCTGCTGGCAATCCGGAACCCGACTTTGAGCGTCACCTGAAAGTGAGCGGCCTTGCCATCCTTGATGTGCCCGCGGGTTTCGGTCACTTCAAACCATTCCAGGTGCTTGATGCTCTTATTGGCTTCGGCCAGCGCGTTATTGATGGCGTCCTCAATGCTGCTGGTGGACGAGCCAACCAATTCGACTTTCTTGTAGGTGTGATGGTCAGTCATGGCGTTCTCCTTGGGTGTGAAATACAGCCTAGCAGTGATTTTTCGTATTACTTCTGTCGGCTAATGCCATGCAGAAGTTCAGATTTACTGCACTTTCTCGAACCGTTGAAGTCCCAACCAACACACGCTACTCATCATCAATGAAGGAGAGCCACCATGGCCAACACCTCTTTACGTAAAGCCTCATTGCAAAGCATGGAAGCCGAGATCGAGAGTCTGCTGAAATCTTTGGAAAATCTGAAAGACGACGCCTCGGACGAGTCGCGTAAAACCCTCAAAGCGCTGAAAGGCAACGCCGAGAACGCGCTGAAACATTCGCGCCATCTGCTCAGCGATGCGTATGAAGAAGTCAAAGTCAAAACCCGCGAAACCGGGATTGCCACTCGGGACTACGCCCAGGAACACCCTTGGACTACTGCGGGCGTCGCTGTCGGCGCACTGGGTCTGCTTGCGGCTTATCTGCTGTTCAAGCGCGGCGACTGATCGGTTTGGTGCAGCTCGGCCTTGAGCCACTGCGCCAACTGTCGAGCGCGCCCGTCCGCGGCGCGCTTGGGTAGCCACAAGGCCAGTTGCGCCGGGGTTTCACTGAATCCCCAGGGCGCAACCAGGCGACCGGCCTTCAAGTCCTCAGCCACCAGCGGCTCAGGCGCAATCGCCACCCCCAGCCCCGCTACGGCTGCTTCCAGCAAATAATACAAATGCTCGAAACTTTGACCGTACTTCAACGCCTTGGCGTCGAGGCCACTTTGCTGTGCCCAGCTCGGCCAAGCCTGTGGGCGCGAGGTGGTGTGCAGCAAGGGTTCGTTCAATAACGCTGTGGCCTGCGCAGCTTGCAGCCTTTCATAACCCGCGAAACGCGGGCTCATCACCGGGCCGATTCGTTCGCTGGCCAACTCATAGACTTGCATGTCCGCCGGCCATGGCGGCTCGGCAAACACCAGCAGGGCATCGAGCCCCGGCCGTCGCGGATCGAGATCGCCTTCCCCGGCCGACAGGTGCAGGCGCAGGTCGGGCAAGTCCGCATTCAGTCGTCCCAGGCGTGGAATAAACCAGCGCGCCAACAAACTGCCCGAGCAACCCAAAACAAATGGAGCGTCAGCGGTGCTTTGGGTCAGCTCTGCGCAAACGGTGCGTAGACGTTCAAAGGCCTCACCGCTGGCATCGCGCAAACGCACGCCGGCATCTGTGAGTTTCAGGCCGCGTCCATCCTTGATGAACAGGCTCACACCGAGGTGTTCTTCGAGCACCTTGAGTTGTCGGCTGACCGCGCCATGAGTGACGTGCAGCTGTTCGGCAGCCTGACTGACGCTGTTCAGCCGTGCCGTGGCTTCAAAGGCGCGAAGGGCGTTGAGCGGGGGAAGGTCGTGGCTCATGGGATCTGTGAGTTTTCCTGACAGGTTGTGGCGATCTTATCGGTTTTCAGGCTGGGACGTCAGGGGTAGAGTGACCGTCATTGTCATCTCACGAATCCCACTGGAGCGACCCATGACCCAGACTAATCTGCGCAACGGCCCCGACGCTAACGGCCTGTTTGGCTCGTTCGGCGGCCGTTACGTCGCTGAAACCTTGATGCCGTTGGTGCTCGACCTGGCCCGTGAATACGAATTGGCCAAGGAAGATCCAGCATTCAAAGAAGAATTGGCCTACTTCCAACGGGACTACGTCGGACGTCCAAGCCCGCTGTACTACGCCGAACGCCTGACCGAATTCTGCGGCGGCGCAAAGATTTATCTGAAACGCGAAGAGCTGAACCACACCGGCGCGCACAAGATCAACAACTGCATCGGCCAGATCCTGCTGGCTCGGCGCATGGGCAAGAAACGCATCATTGCCGAGACCGGCGCCGGCATGCACGGCGTGGCGACGGCGACCGTGGCTGCACGTTTCGGCCTGGATTGCGTGATCTACATGGGCACCACCGACATCGAGCGTCAGCAGGCCAACGTGTTCCGCATGAAACTGCTGGGTGCCGAAGTGATCCCGGTGGTCGCCGGGACTGGCACCCTGAAAGACGCGATGAACGAAGCGTTGCGTGACTGGGTGACCAATGTCGACAGCACCTTCTACCTCATCGGCACCGTGGCCGGCCCGCACCCTTATCCAGCGATGGTTCGCGACTTCCAGTCTGTTATCGGCAAAGAAACCCGTACTCAACTGCAAGCCCAGGAAGGTCGTCTGCCGGACAGCCTGGTGGCGTGCATCGGTGGCGGTTCCAACGCCATGGGCCTGTTTCACCCGTTCCTCGATGACAAAAGCGTCGAAATCATTGGCGTGGAAGCCGCCGGTTACGGCATTGAAACCGGTAAGCATGCCGCCAGCCTGAACGGCGGTGTTCCGGGTGTGCTGCACGGCAACCGTACTTTCCTGTTGCAGGACGACGATGGCCAGATCATCGACGCCCACTCGATCTCGGCCGGCCTCGACTATCCAGGCATCGGCCCGGAACACGCTTGGTTGCATGACATCGGCCGCGTTCAGTACACCTCGGTGACCGACGACGAAGCCCTCGATGCGTTCCACAAATGCTGCCGCCTGGAAGGGATTATTCCGGCACTGGAAAGCGCCCACGCCTTGGCCGAAGTGTTCAAGCGCGCACCGACCCTGCCCAAAGATCACCTGATGGTGGTCAACCTGTCCGGTCGTGGCGACAAAGACATGCAAACCGTGATGCACCACATGGAACAATCGAAGCAGGAGAAACACTGATGAGCCGCCTGCAAACGCGCTTTGCCGAACTCAAGGAACAGAATCGCGCCGCCCTGGTGACCTTCGTCACCGCTGGCGACCCGAGCTATGACACGTCCCTGGCTATCCTCAAAGGCTTGCCCGGTGCGGGTGCCGATGTGATCGAGTTGGGCATGCCCTTCACCGATCCAATGGCCGATGGCCCGGCCATCCAGTTGGCCAACATCCGCGCCCTTGGCGCCAAGCAGAACCTGGCGAAAACCCTGCAAATGGTTCGCGAGTTCCGTGAAGGCAATACCGAGACGCCGCTGGTGCTGATGGGGTATTTCAACCCGATCCACATGTACGGCGTGCCGCGCTTCATCGCCGACGCCAAGGAGGCCGGTGTTGATGGTTTGATCGTGGTCGACCTGCCGCCGGAGCATAACGGTGAGCTGTGCGAGCCGGCGCAGGCCGCCGGACTGGATTTCATCCGCCTGACCACGCCGACAACCGACGATGTGCGCCTGCCGACCGTTCTGAACGGCAGCTCTGGCTTCGTCTACTACGTGTCGGTTGCCGGTGTGACCGGGGCGGGCGCGGCGACGCTGGAACACGTTGAAGAAGCGGTTGCTCGTCTGCGTCGCCACACCGACCTGCCGATCAGTATCGGTTTCGGCATTCGTACACCGGAGCAAGCGGCGTCCATCGCGCGTCTGGCCGATGGTGTGGTGGTGGGTTCGGCATTGATCGATCACATCGCCAACGCCTCAACGCCGGCGCAGGCGGTTGATGGCGTGCTGAGCCTTTGCTCGGCGTTGGCTGAAGGCGTGCGTAAGGCCCGCGTCAGCTGAAGGTAAAGTTCCTGATACAGAGGAATTAGAGCCTCGCGGCACAGACTAAACAGCAAGACCGAGGGCTTCAGGACTACGTTCTGAAGCCCTTTTTGCTGTGTGTGCAGTGAGGAAAGACCTGATGAAAATGCCGAAACGTCTGATTGCCGGCCTGGGCGTGCTGATGCTCAGTGCCACGCCGCTGCTGCATGCGAGCGCCGATCAGCGCGACGATCACGACCGCGGCGGCCCGCCGCAGGGCCATTACGATAACCGTGGTGACAACCATGGCGATGACCACCGTGGCCCGCAGGACAATCATCGCGGCGGGCCTCCGCCACGGGACTTCGGCCCGGTGCGCCAGACTATTCACGATAACCACGGCTATTTTGTACGCGGGGCACCCCCTCCTCCAGGTGTTCATCTGGTGCGTGGTCGACCATTGCCTCACGGCTATTACGGTGAGCGTCTGGATAATCGTGCCTTGGGGCGGCTGCCGCATTACCCGGGCTACGAATGGCGCCGTGCAGGGGGCGACATTGTGCTGATCGCCGTGGGCACCGGGATCGTCTATGAAATTCTGGAAGGGGTGCTTTGATTTAACGTGCAGGCAAAAAGAAGGCGTCATGGATCATCCACGACGCCTTCTTGCTTATGGCAACTCCAGCCCGCCTGCTGCTTTATGCAATTTGCGCAAATGTTCGCCAACCAGTTTCAGGTTGGCTTCATTGGCGGCCATCTCCGCTGCCCGGCCTGGTTCGAGCAGCGCTCTGACTTCCTTGTCCAGATCGCCGGTCAGCAGCTGAAGCTGCTTCTGCCGCAGGTTGCTTTCCGATTCCAGGCGCTGCCATTCATTCGGTTGAGGCAATCCGTAACCGCCGGTGCCGAGCAGCTCTGCGGGACGACTGAGGAAGCCGCTATTAGCGAGAATTTGCTGCAAGGTCGCGTTTGCCTTGTCCATACCGCCGTTCTTCAATTCCCGTGCGCCCAGATAACGCTGCTTCACTTCATCCTGGGCCAGCACCAGTTGTTGACGGAAGCTTGCCTGCTCCAGCAACAGCAATGCCGCGCTGGTGCGCAAGTCAGCCTGCTCAAACCATTGCCGGCGCTCGTCAGCTTTTAATGCCAGCCAGTCTTCGACTTTTTCCTGCTTGATCGGCAAGTGCTTTTTCAGCACTTCGAACATCGCTTGGTAACGATCACGGAAGGAGTCGAAGCGGTAACCCAGGCGCAACGCTTCGCGTGGGTCATCCAGCACGCTGGTATTCGCCAGTCCGCGGCCCTTCATCACTTCCAGCAAGCCGTTGGGCATGATGCTGTCGAGCCCGACCAGTTTCGCGTTGTTGCTGCCGCTGCGCAGCAACTTCAAGCCTTCCACCGCGCAGTTGTTGGAGAGGAAATAATAGTTGCCGTCGTAACTCCAATGCATCTCGGCGGCGTGTTCCACCACGTCTTCAATTTCGTTGCGCGACAAGTTCAGCGGTACCGAGGCCAGGCTGCGCAGTTCAGTCTTGGTGTATTCGTCGATCACTTGGGCCAACGGCAGTACAAACAGGCGCGAGGGGTATTTACCCACCAGCCCATCCCAGCTCGAGAGCTGCACGTCGCCGACGAAGGCGCGATAGGACAAGACCAGGTGCTGGTCGAGATCCAGTCGGCAATCTGGCCCACGGGGCCGACCCGGCGCGCAGATCACCAGGCGCAACATGCTGTGCCCCCAGCGACTGACCCAGTTCTGGTTGGCTTCGGCCAGCAGATAGTCGACGGCGTACACCCGTTCCGGATCGACTTGGCCCAGCGGTTGTTTAGCAAAGTCGTTGCCGGCATTGAGGAAGGCAAAGGATTTGCTGCACGGGTCCTTGGCGGCGGGAGCCCAGCCGAAATGTTCTTTGTAGTAGCGATACAGCGCGGGGCGACGGCAGGCATAGCTCGGGTCGAGGAGGAAATACTCCATGTTGACCGCGACAAACTCTTTGGGACTGCTCGTTTCGTAGATGTCGGGGCTGCGGGCGATCTGCCGGTTGTGCTGCTCGCGCTCGCCACGGCGACCGACGTATTGCGGCCAACCGGCCAGGTCGAGCAAGCGCGGATCATCGCTCAGGGTAAAGCGGCGGTCGGATTGACCACGGCATTCATCCGGGATGCCGATCAGGCCGGAACTGTTGTTGCGCCGGGTACAGCGCTGGATCAGCGTACGTTCTGCGTCCGGCCACAGGCGCGAACGGTCGTAAATATGGGTGAGTTCATGCAACACCGTTGCGAGCATTTCGCGGCGGACGGTGACGTGGGGGCGATAGGTTTTCTTGGTGGCAGCGCTGCCGTCCGTGAGGCTGGCGAGCAGGTTGCGGTTCAGGTCGAGTTCGGACACCAGCGAAGCCTGGCCATAGGCATTGCTCGGCATGTCGTCGGTCCAGCCAACATCAATGCGCCGGTCCAGTTTTTCGATAAAACGTGGCGGCAAGGCCTGCATGGCTTCATCGAGCAACGCCTGACTGGCTTGCTGTTGTTCGGGGCTCAGACCCTCGGTCTTGAGTCGGAATTGCAAGCCAGCCTGGGCCGTGTTGCACAGCAGCAACATCAGCCCGGCCAGCAGCCAGGCGTTTGGCGACCTCACAGTGCGAGGATGGCTTCGGCGAGCACCTGATCACTGGCGTCCCGGGCTTCCGGCACACGGG
This sequence comes from Pseudomonas sp. FSL W5-0299, assembly GCF_005930655.1. Classification (NCBI taxonomy): domain Bacteria; kingdom Pseudomonadati; phylum Pseudomonadota; class Gammaproteobacteria; order Pseudomonadales; family Pseudomonadaceae; genus Pseudomonas; species Pseudomonas sp. FSL W5-0299. Next base: position 10,885 of record NZ_RXHX01000013.1, on the reverse strand, counting down.
TGCGCAATGTACTGAAGGCGGCCTCCAGATGCGCACCACGAATATCCCCATCGCTGGCGACGAAACTCGCGGCATCATCGTGGGCTTCGCGAATAATTTTCGAGTCGCGGATGGACGTCGTGGTATCGGAAGTGAAATCAAGTGTGCGTTGGGTGGCATTGATGAGGATGTTGCTGGTGGCAACCAAGGTGTGCGCCTGGGTCACATCGGCCAATAAAAGCAGGCCAAGGGCAACAGCAATCAGAGGGCTACGCATGGAACGACTCCGCAAGGACAAAGGATAACTATTGGACGAGAATTGCCTGCGCCAGTTCAAGGTCACTTGCATGAAGTTTTGGCTGGCTGCGACGCAAGTAAATCAACGCGGATTCCAGTTGCGCTCCGCGTAGTTGGCCGTCACTGGCAATGAACGCCGCAGCGTCATCGTGTGCGGCGATCAGCAGCTTACGGTCGAAGGGGGCGGCGGTCACCATGCTGGTGGCGTAACCCGTGACGACGATGCCTTGGGTCGACAAGTTGAACGCGTCGAAGGCATAGGTCGGGGCCGACCAGCAGGCCGCGAGAAATACTGAAATGAAAAGCTGCTTTGAAAGAAGACGCATGAGACTCGATTGTCGAAAGCGAGTCCAAAGGCTAGCGCAATCCCCGGGCTAGAGCCAGTGCCGAAACATTGGGACACGACAGGCGTGTCCCATGTGACAGCGTTGCTTAGATCGTCAGGATGGCCTGTGCCAGCTGTGCATCAGTGGCGTTTAGCTGAGGAGCCTGGTGGCGGATGTGGTCAAGTGCGCTTTCCAGTTTCACGCCACGAATGGCGCCTTCGCTGGCGACGAAGCTGGCGGCGTCGTCACGGGCAGCGCGCACGATCTTGTCATCGCGAAAGGAGGAAGTGACATCGGAGGTTGCATCGGAACTGGACTTAAGTGCGCCTACGACGGCATCCGTGGTCACGATAAAGCTGGTCGCGTGGGAATTGGCAGCCACGGCAAGCAGGGCTGCAGCGCTGAGCAGACGAAGACGGGACATGGTGTAACTCCTTTGGATAACCGATTGAGAGGTGTTGAGGTAGCTGTTGAGTCAGACGCCTGTCGAACAGCGCTCGCCACGTTCTGGCTTGATATTAGGCCTGCTTTTATCGGTTCGAACAGTCCCTTCTGTTAAAGCAGCGGCCTAGCGCCAGAACGGTTTATCCAATTCATTAATCCGATCCGCGTGGCTGATGCCTAGGTCCGAGAGTTGCTGATCATTGAGCTGGCCCAGCAAACGCCGGGTTCTGGCTCTCTCAAGGGCGGCGGCGAGCGACTGCAGCAATCGTTTAAGTCTGTGGAGTCGAGGCTTCTTTAGAAGTGCGGGGGCAGAAACATTCAGTAAGTTATCCATGGCGCGAAGTCCTTTTGCCGGAGAGTCAGGACTTCATGTTGAGCGCAGCGACACTGGGCCTACAGATACACTGTCGTAAAATTGTACTGGTGCAATATGATAAATATTAAAACTGTACTCATTGTCGGCTAACCCTTTTGTACGGCCGCCGACTAGGGCCGAAAACGACAAAGCCCGTCGTGGTTTCCCACGACGGGCTTTGTTTTTTCAATTTGGAGTGCTGGCGGTGGACCCGGTGGGTCAGAGCCAGCGACGCTAACTTAGCGCCAGAACGGCTTGCTCAGCTCTTCGTAGCGTTGTGCTTCGCTAATCCCGGCATCAGCCAGCAGACGCGAATCCAGACGAGCCAGTTGATGGCGGCTGGAGATGCGGCGCTGCCACAGCATCAGGTTGGCAATAACGCGAAGAGGCATGGAAGCCTGGGTTTTTGCAGCGGTATCTTCGAAGAACAGTTCGGAACTGAGTGTACGTTCCATGGTTGACATCCTTCCGCTTGTGGCGGGATTAGGTAGTGGTTTAACTGATGCCAATGATCCTCTCGTTTGGCTAGTCTCTGTAGATACAGTTCACCTGTATTGTGAGGGACCAGTTAACTGTTAATAGGGGGTGTACTGGTCGAAATTGAGGCAACTGTACCTGTCGGCACTATATTGGTGCGATTTTGATGTTTTCGCTTGAATGGGTAGGCAAATACGGTAGGAAATGACCAGTACAGCAGTACAGTTTTAAACAAAATCTAGTGTGGCCAAAGCCAGCTGACGCAACTGTGTTTGCGTCAGCTGTTTTTTTGCTGAATCAGACCGCCAGCATTCGTCCGGTTTCTTCCAGGTTGATGTGCCAGCGCAGGGCATCGCGCAGGATATGCGGGGTGTGCCCGCCCAATGCGCAGGCCGACGTAAAGTAGTCATCCAGCGCCTGGCGATAGTCCGGGTGCACACAGTTGTCGATGATCACCCGTGCTCGCTCCCGTGGTGCCAGGCCACGTAGGTCGGCCAGGCCAATCTCCGTCACCAGGATGTCGACGTCATGCTCGGTATGGTCGACGTGGCTGACCATCGGCACCACGCTGGAGATCGCGCCACCCTTGGCGATGGATTTGGTCACGAAGATTGCCAGGTGCGCGTTGCGCGCAAAGTCCCCGGAGCCGCCGATGCCATTCATCATGCGTGTGCCGCAGACATGGGTAGAGTTGACGTTGCCGTACAGGTCGAACTCCAGAGCGGTGTTGATGCCGATGATGCCCAGGCGCCGCACGACTTCCGGGTGGTTCGAGATTTCCTGTGGCCGTAGGACCAGTTTGTCCTTATAGCGCTCGAGGTTGCCAAAGACGTCGGCGTTGCGCCGGCTCGACAGGGTGATCGAACTGCCTGACGCAAAACTCAGCTTGCCGGCGTCGATCAGGTCGAAGGTCGAGTCCTGCAGCACCTCGGAATACATGGTCAGGTCCTCGAATGGCGAGTCGATCAGGCCGCACATTACCGAGTTGGCGATGGTGCCGATACCGGCCTGCAATGGGCCGAGTTTGTTGGTCATGCGCCCGGCAGCCACTTCTTGCTTGAAGAAGTCGATCAGGTGATCGGCAATGGCTTGGGTGTCGACGTCCGGCGGCAGGACAGTGGAGGGCGAGTCGGACTGGTTGGTGATCACGATCGCGACAATCTTTTCCGGCGGGATGGGGATGGCGGTGCTGCCAATGCGATCGTCAACCTTTACCAGCGGAATCGGTGTACGAGTCGGGCGATAGGTCGGGATATAGATGTCGTGTAGACCTTCGAGATTCGGGTTGTGCGCGAGGTTGATCTCGACGATCACCTGTTTGGCGAAAATCGCGAAGCTGGCCGAGTTGCCAACCGAGGTGGTCGGCACGATATGGCCCTGCTCGGTGATCGCCACGGCCTCAATCACGGCGATGTCCGGCAGCGTGAGTTGCTGGTTGCGCAATTGCTCCACAGTTTCCGAGAGATGCTGGTCAATGAACATCACTTCGCCGGCGTTAATCGCCTTGCGCAAAGTGCTATCAACCTGGAATGGCATGCGTCGCGACAGTACGCCGGCTTCGGTGAGCTGTTTATCGAGGTCATTGCCCAGACTGGCGCCGGTCATCAACGTGATTTTCAGCGGGGTGATTTTGGCGCGCTCGGCCAATGCGTGGGGGACGGCTTTGGCTTCGCCAGCGCGAGTGAAACCACTCATGCCGACGGTCATGCCGTCCTGAATCAGAGCGGCAGCGTCAGCGGCGCTCATCACCTTTTCCAACAACGAAGGCAAGCGAATACGATCACGGTACATGGATGGTTATCTCGGGCAACGGAAGCAAGGTGTGCAGTCTAGTGATTTGAAAAAAATCCGTCCCGCTACCATGGTCGAATGCAGAGGCCTGATTTAGAGCCTTTGGTCGGGTTTCACGGGGAATAAAAAAACCCCAGCCTACTAAAGGCTGAGGTTTTGGGTATTGCGTTGGAGCAGGTTTTACTCGACAGCTTTGACCATGTCTTCGATGACTTTCTTGGCGTCGCCGAAGACCATCATGGTTTTGTCGAGGTAGAACAGTTCGTTGTCCAGGCCGGCATAACCGCTGGCCATCGAGCGCTTGTTGACGATGATGGTCTTGGCCTTGAACGCCTCGAGAATCGGCATACCGGCAATCGGCGATTTCGGGTCGTTCTTCGCGGCCGGGTTGACCACGTCGTTGGCGCCGAGCACCAGCACTACGTCGGCCTGACCGAACTCGGAGTTGATGTCTTCCATCTCGAACACCTGGTCGTAAGGCACTTCGGCCTCGGCCAGCAGCACGTTCATGTGGCCAGGCATGCGACCGGCAACCGGGTGGATCGCGTACTTCACGGTCACACCGCGATGGGTCAGCTTCTCGGTCAACTCTTTAAGCGCATGTTGCGCCCGAGCGACCGCCAGGCCGTAACCCGGAACGATGATCACGGTGTCGGCGTTGGTCAGCAGGAAGGTCGCGTCGTCAGCCGAACCGGATTTAACCGGGCGGGCTTCTTTCGAACCGGCCGGGCCAGCCGCGTCTGCCGTATTGCCGAAACCACCGAGCAGTACATTAAAGAAGGAGCGGTTCATCGCCTTGCACATGATGTACGAGAGGATCGCACCGGACGAACCCACCAGCGAACCGGCGATGATCAGCATCGAGTTGTTCAGCGAGAAGCCGATCCCCGCGGCTGCCCAGCCGGAGTAGCTGTTAAGCATCGACACCACCACCGGCATGTCGGCCCCGCCGATCGGGATGATGATCAGCACACCCAGGACGAAGGCCAGGGCCAGCATCAACGCGAAGGCACTGAGGTTGCCGGTCAGCATGAAGGTGATGCCCAGCGCCAGAGTGGCCAGACCCAGCAAAAGGTTCAGCTTGTGCTGGCCGCCGAACTGTACCGGTGCGCCCTGGAACAGGCGGAACTTGTACTTGCCCGACAGCTTGCCGAAAGCGATCACAGAGCCGGAGAAGGTGATTGCACCGATGGCCGCACCCAGGAACAGTTCCAGACGGTTGCCCGCCGGAATTGCATCACCGAGCTGTTTGACGATGCCCAACGATTGCGGCTCAACGACCGCCGCGATCGCAATAAACACCGCAGCCATACCGATCATGCTGTGCATGAAAGCGACCAGTTCCGGCATCTTGGTCATTTCAACGCGCTTGGCCATGATCGACCCGGCAGTGCCGCCGACCAGCAGGCCGACGATGACGTAACCGATACCGGCGGTGGCCAGCTCAGCGCCCAGCTTATAGATGAGGCCTACGGTAGTGAGAATCGCCAGGCCCATGCCGAGCATGCCGAACAGGTTGCCACGGCGCGACGTGGTCGGGTGCGACAGGCCTTTGAGCGCCTGGATGAAGCAGATGGACGCAATCAAGTACAGCGTCGTTACGAGGTTCATGCTCATTACTTGGGCGCCTCTTCTTTTACTTTCGGGGCTTTTTTCTTGAACATCTCAAGCATTCTGCGGGTGACCAGGAAACCACCGAACACGTTTACCGCGGCCAGCGCCACGGCGAGGGTGCCCATGGTTTTGCCCAGTGGCGTCACGGTCAACGCGGCGGCCAGCATGGCGCCGACGATGACAATCGCCGAGATCGCGTTGGTCACCGCCATCAATGGCGTGTGCAGTGCAGGTGTAACGTTCCAGACCACGTGATAACCGACATAAATCGCCAGCACGAAGATGATCAGGTTGTAGATACCGGGGGAGATAAGCTCTTCCATCGTCTGAATCCCTGCTTAGGCGTTTTTGCGGATGACTTGGCCGTCGCGGCACATCAGGCACGCGGCGACGATGTCGTCTTCGAGGTTGATCTCGAACTGGCCTTCTTTGTTGAAGACCAGCTTCAGGAAGTCCAGCAGGTTGCGTGCGTACAGGGCCGAAGCGTCTGCCGCGACCGCGCCCGCCAGATTGGTCGGGCCGCAAATGGTCACGCCATTCTCGACCACGACCTGATCGGCCACGGTGAGCGGGCAGTTGCCGCCCTGGGCTGCGGCGAGGTCGATGACCACCGAGCCTGGCTTCATCTGCGCCACGGTTTCCGCGCTCAACAGCGTCGGCGCCTTGCGGCCCGGGATCAGTGCGGTGGTGATGACGATGTCAGCCTGCTTGGCGCGTTCGTGCACGGCCAGGGCCTGACGCTGCATCCAGCTGGCGGGCATTGGCCGGGCGTAACCGCCGACACCGACAGCGCATTCGCGCTCTTCATCGGTTTCATACGGTACGTCGACGAACTTGGCGCCGAGGGATTCGATCTGCTCTTTAACTGCAGGGCGCACGTCGGACGCTTCGATCACTGCCCCCAGGCGTTTCGCCGTGGCGATCGCCTGCAAACCTGCAACGCCGGCGCCCAGAATCAGCACGCGCGCCGCTTTCACGGTACCCGCAGCCGTCATCAGCATCGGCATGAAGCGCGGGTAGTGGTGAGCGGCCAGCAACACGGCTTTATAGCCGGCGATGTTCGCTTGGGAGGACAGCACATCCAGGCTTTGAGCGCGGGAGGTGCGCGGAGCCGCTTCCAGCGCGAACGCGGTAATGCCGCACTCGGCCAGCTTGGCAATGGTTTCATTGCTGAACGGGTTGAGCATGCCGACCACAACGGTGCCGCTTTTAATCAGCGTCAGCTCGCTGTCGCTGGGGGCGACCACCTTGAGAATCAGCTCGGCACCAAACGCGTCGTTGGCGCTGCCAATCGTTGCGCCTGCCGCTTCATAAGCACTGTCGACAACGCTGGCGTTAATGCCGGCGCCGCTTTGCACAGTGACCTTATGACCCTGGCCGATCAGCTTCTTGATGGTTTCCGGGGTTGCAGCAACCCGCGTTTCACCCGTCTGGGTTTCGAGAGGAACACCAATGTGCACGTCAAATCTCCTGCGTGATCTTATTGAGTAAACCCAGGCACTTCGGATGGTGCGGCTGGGGCGGCCGATCAGCACGATCCCGCCAAATCTGGGCGGGGCGCGGCATTTTGCAGGCGAACTTTGTGCCCTTCAAGGGATTATGACGGGTGACGGAAAATTAACTACAAGTCACCCCGTGACCGAATGTCGCAACCGACCGCCTCAATCCCTTGCAGGCCGTGCCTTGTAAGGATTTTGGCCGAATTTCAAGAATTTACACATCGGCACGGTGAATGAGGCGTCATTGCTGGTGAATGGAGGCTCAAAGCCACGTCGGCAGGCACTTGTGGGACGTTTGTACTGCTTGTCGGTACAGTCTGCAAATATGCGACAAAAACGTATATCTGTAGGGCTTTGGTTTTGTTGACTACGGGGTCAGCTAACGCCGGTAAGCCTTTACCCTTCTAGGCTGTAGCTTTGTGCTTGGGTGACCAGCCAATCGCGAAATGCCCGTAGAGACGCCGATTCGACCTTTCGCTCCGGAATCATCAGATAATAGGCCTTGATGCTCGACAGCGCCTGAGTGTTGGCTATCACCAGGCGCTTCTCCGTCAGTTCGCGTTGAATCAGGAATGGCGGAATCAGCGCGATCCCCATGTCGTGCATCGCCGCTTGGGCAAGCATGGAGAATAGCTCGTAGCGCGGTCCTGTCATGTCCCGTGGCACATTCAGGTGCTGAGAGTTGAACCACTGGCGCCAGGCATAAGGGCGCGTGGTCTGTTGCAGCAGGGGCATTTCGGCGATTTCATCGGGTGTCAGATTGGCTTTTTTGCGCAGTAGCGTAGGGCTGCACACCGGCATCGGATTTTCGCCCATTAGCCTGTGGGATTCGGTACCCGACCAATCCGCATCACCAAAGTAAATCGCGGCATCGAAGTCGGTATCGGCGAACAGGAAGGGGCGTGTGCGGTTGGTGAGGTTGACCGTCACTTCCGGGTGTTTGTGCTGGAAGTCTTTGAGCCGTGGCAGCAGCCATTGGGTGCCAAAGGTCGGTACGACGGCCAGCTCGATCACATTGGCGCCCTGTTGCCCCATCACGGACAAGGTGTCCCGCTCGACCGCGTCAAGCTGGGTTGCTACGCGGCGGCTGTAGGAAAGTCCGGCTTCCGTCAGCTTCACTCCGCGCCGCGAGCGTCGGAAAAGTTCTACGCTGAGGAACTCCTCGAGGCTGGCGATCTGTCGGCAAATGGCGCCTTGAGTGAGCGAAAGCTCCTGCGCCGCTTTGGTAAAGCTCTCGTGGCGCGCTGCCGCTTCAAAGCTGATCAGGGCGGTGGTGCTAGGGATTTTCCGGCGCATGTACTCCAACCTCACTAATACATCGCATAAAGGCTATTTCGCGACGTTACGGAGTGAGAAATTAGCACAACAGTATGCAAAATCCTCGTTTGCCGTAATGCCGGACCAGGCCTAGGATCAGTCCACGTTATTTGACCCGATTCGAGAGGACACACTCATGGGCGGTAAAGCTAGCTTCAACTGGATCGATCCCCTGCTGCTGGATCAACAGCTCACCGAAGAAGAGCGCATGATCCGCGACACTGCCGAGCAATTCGCTCAGCAGAAGCTCGCACCGCGCGTGCTTGAAGCTTTCCGTCATGAAAAGACCGATCCGGCGATCTTCCGCGAGATGGGCGAAGTGGGCCTGTTGGGTGCGACCATTCCCGAGCAGTACGGCGGCAGCGGTCTGAACTACGTCAGCTACGGGCTGATTGCTCGTGAAGTTGAGCGTGTCGACTCCGGCTACCGCTCGATGATGAGTGTGCAGTCCTCGCTGGTCATGGTGCCGATCAATGAATTCGGCACTGAAGCCCAAAAGCAGAAGTACCTGCCGAAACTGGCCTCGGGCGAGTGGATTGGCTGCTTCGGTCTGACAGAGCCTAACCATGGTTCCGACCCGGGCGCGATGATTACTCGTGCACGCAAAGTGGAAGGCGGCTACAACCTGACCGGCAGCAAGATGTGGATCACCAACAGTCCGATTGCCGATGTGTTCGTGGTTTGGGGTAAGGATGATGCGGGCGACATCCGTGGCTTTGTTCTGGAAAAAGGCTGGAAAGGCCTGAGTGCTCCGGCGATCCATGGCAAGGTTGGCCTGCGTGCATCAATCACCGGCGAGATCGTCATGGACAACGTGTTTGTTCCTGAAGAGAACATTTTTCCTGACGTCCGCGGTTTGAAAGGCCCTTTTACTTGCCTCAACTCCGCGCGCTACGGCATTTCCTGGGGCGCTTTGGGCGCTGCCGAGTTCTGCTGGCACACCGCTCGCCAGTACACCCTGGATCGTCAGCAGTTCGGTCGCCCGTTGGCCGCCACTCAGCTGATCCAGAAGAAGCTTGCCGACATGCAGACCGAGATCACCCTGGCACTGCAAGGCTGCCTGCGTCTGGGTCGTATGAAGGATGAAGGCACGGCGGCAGTCGAGATCACCTCGATGATGAAGCGCAACTCCTGCGGCAAGTCCCTGGACATCGCGCGTATGGCGCGTGACATGTTGGGCGGTAATGGCATTTCCGATGAATTCGGTGTTGCTCGCCACCTGGTCAACCTGGAAGTGGTGAATACCTATGAAGGTACGCACGACGTCCACGCACTGATCCTCGGTCGCGCGCAAACCGGCATCCAGGCGTTCTATTAATAGGAGAACGTCCATGGGCGCGCTTTCGCATCTACGGGTACTGGATTTATCGCGGGTGCTGGCCGGGCCTTGGGCCGGGCAGATCCTTGCCGACCTTGGCGCCGAAGTGATTAAGGTTGAGCGTCCGGGCAATGGCGACGATACGCGTGCCTGGGGACCGCCCTTCCTGAAAGACGCCTATGGCGAGAACACCAGCGAGGCCGCCTATTACTTGTCGGCCAATCGCAACAAGCAATCGGTGACCATCGATTTCACGCGTCCAGAAGGGCAAAAGCTGGTGCGTGAGCTGGCAGCCAAGTCGGACATCCTGATCGAGAACTTCAAGGTCGGTGGCCTGGCGGCTTATGGGTTGGACTATGAGTCGCTTAAAGCCATCAATCCGAATCTGATTTATTGCTCGATTACCGGGTTTGGTCAAACCGGGCCTTACGCCAAGCGCGCGGGTTATGACTTCATGATCCAGGGTCTGGGCGGGCTGATGAGCCTGACCGGTCGACCTGAGGGAGATGAGGGCGCAGGGCCGGTGAAAGTCGGTGTGGCGCTGACAGACATCCTGACGGGGCTCTATTCGACGGTAGCGATCCTTGCCGCGTTGGCCCATAGGGAACATGACGGTGGTGGTCAGCATATCGATATGGCGTTGCTGGATGTTCAGGTTGCGTGCCTGGCCAACCAGGCGATGAACTATCTGACTACGGGTAATGCGCCCAAGCGCCTGGGTAATGCACATCCGAACATCGTGCCCTATCAGGATTTTCCTACGGCGGATGGAGACTTCATTCTCACCGTGGGTAATGACGGGCAGTTCCGCAAGTTTGCGGAGGTGGCTGGGCAGCCTCAGTGGGCGGATGACCCACGCTTCGCGACCAACAAGCTGCGGGTGGCGAATCGCGCGGTGTTGATCCCGCTGATCCGTCAGGCGACTGTCTTCAAGACCACCGCTGAGTGGGTGTTACAGCTGGAGCAGGCGGGTGTGCCATGCGGACCTATTAATGACTTGGCTCAGATGTTTGCTGATCCTCAGGTCAAGGCGCGTGGTTTGGCGATCGAGCTACCCCATGTGCTAGCAGGCATGGTGCCGCAGGTGGCGAGCCCCATTCGCCTGTCGGAAACGCCGGTGGAGTATCGTAATGCGCCTCCGTTATTGGGCGAGCACACGCTGGAGGTTCTGCAGCGGGTGTTGGGTCTGGATGCAGAAACGGTCGCCGCTTTCAAAGTGGCGGGGGTCCTCTGAAGATTCCTTCTATATAGAGGAGGTGGTTTTGCTCTCCTATATAGAAGGAAGCGGTCTGTTTTCCGGCTTTCTGCAAGTTATTGATAGAAAAGCCAAATCAGGGGTTGACGGCAGATTCTGGAAGTCTATAATTCGCCGCACTTCCGGCGCAGTCGAAACGGAAAACTCCTTGGTAAACAAAGAGTTACGCAGTTTTCGACAGCGAGTTGCTTCAGGTTATCGAAGCCCAGAAGG
>NZ_RXHX01000129.1:0-327 GCF_005930655.1 Pseudomonas sp. FSL W5-0299 | reverse complement strand
GCGACCGAATCTGTTGCTGTCAGGCTCAGAGTGGTGGTGTCCGCCGAGTCGGTGACCGAGGTGTCGGCCGACTTGCCATCGACGTCGAGCTTCTCGTAGTTACCGCCCTTGGCGTCGTCGATTTTGACGCTCAGCGAGTTGCCGCCCGCCAGGGCATCGTTTGGTGCAACAAAATTCACGCTACCCGAACTTGCGCCAACCGGAATGGTGATGGTCTGGCCGTTGGACAAGCTCACGACGACCGGCGAACCGGTCACTGGCGCAGTCACGGACGCGGTGTACACCACGGTGCCGCCTTCAGCCACAGTGGACGTCGCGGTCAGGCTG
>NZ_RXHX01000128.1:0-329 GCF_005930655.1 Pseudomonas sp. FSL W5-0299 | reverse complement strand
GGAACAAGAGCACACAGATCGCGCCATGCGCTCGGTGAGCCACCAGATGAACATGGCCAAGCTGCCGATGCACCGCGATCTGGCCAGCTTCGATTTCAACGCCTCTAGCGCCGACGCACGCCTGATCAGCGAGCTGGCCAGCCTGGCCTTTACCGACACCGCGCAGAACGTGGTGCTGATCGGTGGGCCAGGCACCGGTAAAACCCACCTAGCCACCGCGCTGGCCGTGTCCGGCATCACCCGGCACGGTAAGCGCGTGCGCTTCTACTCCACGGTCGATCTGGTCAATCTGCTGGAGCGCGAAAAGCACGACGGCAAAGCCGGGCGGA
>NZ_RXHX01000127.1:0-331 GCF_005930655.1 Pseudomonas sp. FSL W5-0299 | reverse complement strand
GCTGGAACAAGAGCACACAGATCGCGCCATGCGCTCGGTGAGCCACCAGATGAACATGGCCAAGCTGCCGATGCACCGCGACCTGGCCGGCTTCGACTTCAGCGCCTCCAGCGCAGACGCTCGTTTGATCAGCGAACTGGCCAGTCTGGCCTTTACCGACACCGCGCAGAACGTGGTGCTGATCGGTGGGCCTGGCACCGGTAAAACCCACCTGGCCACTGCGCTGGCCGTGTCCGGCATCACCCGGCACGGCAAGCGCGTGCGCTTCTACTCCACGGTCGATCTGGTCAATCTGCTGGAGCGCGAAAAGCACGACGGCAAAGCCGGGCGG
>NZ_RXHX01000126.1:0-347 GCF_005930655.1 Pseudomonas sp. FSL W5-0299 | reverse complement strand
GGATCAGCCAACATTTCTGTTGAATGTAAATCCGCTATCGCGAGCAGGCTCGCTCCCACATTGGATGGGGTCGTCCCACAGGTATTGTTATCGCCGCTGCTCCCTGTAGGAGTGAGCCTGCTCGCGATGGCGGTGCATCAGCCAACATTTCTATTGAATGTAAATCCGCCATCGCGAGCAGGCTCGCTCCCACCTTAGATGAGGTCGTCCCACAGGTATTGTTATCGCCGCTGCTCCCTGTAGGAGTGAGCCTGCTCGCGATGGCGGTGGGTCAGCCAACATTTCTGTTGAATGTAAATCCGCTATCGCGAGCAGGCTCGCTCCCACATTGGATGGGGTCGTCCCAC
>NZ_RXHX01000125.1:0-350 GCF_005930655.1 Pseudomonas sp. FSL W5-0299 | reverse complement strand
ACCTTGTGGGTCGAACCCAGGCATTGGCTGACCGGGACGCACACGCTGGCGTACCGGGTGACCCGTTTCAATCAGGGTGCCGAGACGTTTACGCCGGCGCTCAAGCTCTACGCCAAGCTGGAGATTCCTGCGGGCCAGGACACGGACGACACCCCAGGCAGCCACTCGAACCTCTACCTGTTCATCGATCCGGCCATCGTCGAGAACATCGTCGACAAGGAGCTCGCCGCGGCCGGGGTGGACATCATCATTCGGGCCGAGTCCGGGACCGGTGTGCCTTATCCGGATGCGGCGGTGGGCGATGTCATGGTGCTGAGCTGGGGCGGTGTGCTCGTGGAATCCGCGCCGCT
>NZ_RXHX01000124.1:0-368 GCF_005930655.1 Pseudomonas sp. FSL W5-0299 | reverse complement strand
CACCGTATGCGCTTCTTCACTTGACCATATAACCCCAAGCAATCTGGTTATACTGTGAAGACGACATTCGCCGAAAATTCGCGATTAAACTCACAAATTTTACCTTAGCCTGATCCGTTACCAGTGAAAGTAACGTCCAGTCTATCTTTCTATCACATACCCAAATTTTTAAAGAACGAACTAGTCAAAGACTAGAAATCAATATTCACACTGGAATATTCATTTCTAAACTCTAACGAAGCAAACCACCTAATGGATGCCTATCGTCTTCTACAGTGAATCAAGCAATTCGTGTGGGAACTTATGGAGCAGCTGATGTCGTCGATTAAGGAGGTGATCCAGCCGCAGGTTCCCCTACGGCTACCTTG
>NZ_RXHX01000123.1:0-378 GCF_005930655.1 Pseudomonas sp. FSL W5-0299 | reverse complement strand
ACCTTCAGCGACGCGGTTTTCGATCAGACGATCCGAACCACCTTCAGCGACGCGGTTTTCGATCAGACGATCCGAACCACCTTCAGCGACGCGGTTTTCGATCAGGCGATCCGAACCACCTTCAGCGACGCGGTTTTCGATCAGACGATCCGAACCACCTTCAGCAACGCGGTTTTCGATCAGACGATCGGAACCACCTTCAGCTACGCGGTTTTCGATCAGGCGGTCAGAACCACCTTCAGCAACGCGGTTTTCGATCAGACGATCCGAACCACCTTCAGCCACACGACTTTCGATCAGGCGATCCGAGCCGCCTTCAGCGACAACCGGGTGAGCAGAAGAAGCGGCGAAAGCGTTAACTGCAAAAACCGAGAAAGC
>NZ_RXHX01000122.1:0-382 GCF_005930655.1 Pseudomonas sp. FSL W5-0299 | reverse complement strand
CGGCAAAGTCGAAGCGACCATCAAGGACGCCACTGGCGGCAACTTCGAAAACCTGGTCAAGGACCCGGCCGCAGCGGTGACCAGCGTCACCGACACCGTCGATACCTCGACCGTCAGCCTCACTGCGACTTCGTCCGTGGCCGAAGGCGGCACCGTGGTGTACACCGCGTCCGTGACTGCGCCAGTGACCGGCTCGCCAGTTGTCGTGAGCTTGTCCAACGGCCAGACCATCACCATCCCGGTTGGCGCAAGTTCGGGTAGCGTGAATTTTGTTGCACCAAACGATGCCTTGGCGGGCGGCAGCTCGCTGAGCGTCAAGATTGATGATGCCAAGGGCGGCAATTACGAGAAGCTGGACGTCGACGGCAAGTCGGCCGACACC
>NZ_RXHX01000121.1:0-394 GCF_005930655.1 Pseudomonas sp. FSL W5-0299 | reverse complement strand
CCAATACATCACTGTCGGTTGATCTCCCACATTGGATCTCCGGCGCGACACAGATCCAGTGTGGGAGCGAGCCTGCTCGCGATGGGGCCAGAAAAACCGACACATCACTGTCGGTTGATCTCCCACATTGGATCTCCGGCGCGACACAGATCCAGTGTGGGAGTGAGCCTGCTCGCGATGGGGTCAGAAAAACCAACACATCACTGTCGGTTGATCTCCCTCATTGGATCTCCGGCGCGACACAGATCCAGTGTGGGAGCGAGCCTGCTCGCGATGGGGCCAGAAAAACCGACACATCACTGTCGGTTGATCTCCCACATTGGATCTCCGGCGCGACACAGATCCAGTGTGGGAGCGAGCCTGCTCGCGATGGGGCCAGAAAAACCGACACATC
>NZ_RXHX01000120.1:0-397 GCF_005930655.1 Pseudomonas sp. FSL W5-0299 | reverse complement strand
GTATTCGCCGTGGATCTACTGGTTGACCGTGGTGCTGGTGAGCATCGTCGGCACGCAGATCACCGACATTATGACCGACATGCTCGATATCAGCCTGTACGTCAGTACGTCGGTGTTCTCGGTGCTGTTGGCATTCAATTTCCTAATTTGGTTCCGCATGGAACACAACCTGTCGATCCGCGAAATAGACTCGCCGCGGCGCGAACTTTTCTACTGGTCCACCGTACTGTGCACCTTTGCCCTGGGAACCGCCGCCGGGGACCTGGCCACGGAAGCGCTGGGACTGGGGTTCACCGTCGGGGCCTTGATTTTTGGCGTTCTGATTGCCGCGACGCTGCTGGCCTGGCGCCTGGGGGGCAACGTGGTGCTGACCTTCTGGATCGCCTATATCCTGACC
>NZ_RXHX01000012.1:0-156053 GCF_005930655.1 Pseudomonas sp. FSL W5-0299 | reverse complement strand
CATCCAAAAGAGCAAGTGGTCGCGTTAATTGAAGATACTCAAGAAACTAGAGTGCTTACTTTTGCCGCGTGAAAAACTTCCTGACGACCATTCGCCGATGTTCGCCAATGACGTCCGCTTTGGGTCCAGGCTGTGTGAAAACACCTGCAATTGTCTAATCTTCTGATCGTCTAGATCGTATCGAGGACGATCATGAAGCGATTCATTGAAGGCGAGGCCCGGACGCAAGTGACTCTGCTGCCGGAGTGCCTGGACGATTACGTAACCGAAGAAAATCCAGTCCGAGTGGTCGACGTTTTCGTCGATGAACTCGACCTGGGCGCACTTGGGTTTGAGGGCGTCGATCCTGCTGCAACGGGTCGTCCGGCCTATCATCCAGCGGTCTTGCTAAAGATCTATATCTACGGCTATCTCAATCGGATTCAGTCCAGCCGCCGGCTTGAGCGTGAGGCCGAGCGCAACGTCGAGTTGATGTGGCTAACGGGGCGTTTGGCCCCGGACTTCAAACCATTGCCGACTTTCGCAAAGACAACGGCAAAGCCATTCGCAGCGTATGCCGCCAGTTCGTAGTTCTTTGCCGCAACCTCAATCTCTTCTCCCAGTCGATCATCGCCATCGACGGCAGCAAATTCAAAGCCGACAATAATCGCGACCGCAACTTCACTCAGGGCAAAGTGAAGGCACGCATGCAGCAGATCGAGCAGAGTATTGATCGATATCTGGCGGCGATGGATTCGGCGGATCGGGCAACACCCGAAGTCGCCGAGGCCAAAGCAGAGCGGCTTAAAGAAAAGATAGAAACACTGAAAAAGCAGATGCAGAAACTCAAGGAAATCGAGGCGCAGCTCCACGAAAGTCCAGACCAGCAGATCTCCCTCACAGACCCAGATGCACGCTCAATGGCCACAAGCGGTCGAGGCACCGGAACGGTTGGCTACAACGTACAAACAGCTGTCGACGACAAACACCATCTGATCGTTGCCCACGAGGTGACCAACGTTGGTAATGATCGTGGGCAACTGAGCAATATGGCGAACCAGGCGCGTGAAGAAATCGAGGCTGAATCGCTAACGGTGGTGGCCGACCGAGGCTATTACAAAGGTCTGGAAATCCTTGCTTGCGAGCAAGCCGGCATCACTACCTTCGTACCGAAACCCCTCACATCTGGCAGCAAAGCCGAAGGCCGATTTGGTAAGCAGGACTTCATCTACCTTGCTGCATCGGACGAGTATCGATGCCCTGCGGGACAGTTACTGACCCGGCGGCATTCTTCGGTGGAAGACGGCATGCTTCTGCACTGTTATTGGTTCTCGGGCTGCCAGTCCTGCGCAATGCAGAAGCAGTGTACGACCGGTAAAGAGCGCCGGGTAAAGCGCTGGGAACATGAAGCCGTAGTCGATGCGATGCAGGTACGGCTGGAAAATGATCCAACGATGATGAGGCGTCGTCGACAGACCGTTGAACATCCTTTTGGAACGCTCAAATACTGGATGGGAAGTACCCACTTCCTGACCAAAACCCTGCCGAAAGTGAGCACCGAGATGAGCCTTCATGTGCTCGCCTACAACCTCAAACGGATGATGAGTATCTTCGGCATCTCAGGACTGCTTGAAGCGATCAGGGCGTGAATCCAGCCGTTTGATCGTCCGTGAGTGGCTGTTTGGGCCGCTGACGCGGCCCAAACAGCATTTACGAACGCCTATGTAACTGACGAGGGCAATTCACGCTTCAGTCTGCTGGTTTCGCAGGCAACGCCCGTAGCTCTCAACTTTCGACGTATTCAGTGCGTTTTCACACGGCCTGGGTCGGTTGCTGCCCTTCGCGACAGGCTGTAATCGGTCATAAGCAGTCAGTGGACAGACTGGTTGTAACCTGATTGCCGCGTTGCACCATCGTTGTCGGCCAACCGGACTGGGGGCAGTTGCACCGTTTTACTCGTTATCGGTAATTGCCTGCTTTTTACCGTTTCATGTGCGCAATCTACGCAGTTAGAACCCGTTGCCGCCCACAGGTGATGCCAGCCGCTCGACAGAAGTCGCAATTCGTCCCGAGCAATCTTGTCATTTGCCAAGGCTTAGGGCAGGGTCGATACCACTGACATCTCTGCCAAAGGAGTCACCCCATGTCAAAGGTATATCCCAGTATCGATCCCGAGGGGTTGGTCGAGTACTCAGTGGTCTACACCGACCGCTCGCTCAACCACATGTCGCAGTCATTTCAAGACGTGATGAAGAACATTTCCAGGACCTTGAAACAGGTCTACAACGCCCAGGCTGTTGCGGTGGTTCCGGGCAGCGGCACATTTGGCATGGAAGCGGTGGCGCGCCAGTTTGCCACCGACCAGCAATGCCTGGTGATACGCAACGGTTGGTTCAGTTATCGCTGGAGCCAGATCCTTGAGATGGGCAACATCCCGGCGGCCACCACGGTGCTGAAAGCCCGACCGGTCGAGACTGGTCGTCAGGCGGCCTACGCCCCGCCCCCTCTGAACGAAGTGCTGGCAGCCATTCAGGCGCAGAAGCCGCAGATTGTCTTCGCCCCCCACGTTGAAACCTCATCAGGGATTATCCTGCCCGACGAGTACCTGCGGGCCGTCGGCGACGCCGTGCACGCGGTGGGTGGCCTGTTCGTGCTGGACTGCATCGCCTCAGGCACGCTTTGGGTTGATATGCAGCAATGCGCAGTCGACCTGCTGATCAGCGCACCGCAGAAAGGCTGGAGCGCCTCCCCTTGCTGCGCACTGGTGATGCTCAGTTCGTTGGCCCTCGATCGCATCGAGCGGACGCAAAGCAGCAGCTTCGCCTGCGACCTGAAAAAGTGGCTTCAGATCATGCAAGCCTACGAACAGGGCGGATATGCCTACCATGCGACCATGCCCAGCGATTCCCTCGCGCGTTTTAACGAAGTGATGAAAGAGACGCAAGCCTACGGTTTCGACAAGGTCCGCGACGAACAACAGGCCCTGGGCGATCGGGTGCGCGCAATGTTGACCGGCAAAGGCATCAAAAGCGTGGCCGCAGCGGGCTTTCAGGCGCCTGGCGTAGTGGTGAGCTACACCGATGATGCCGACATCAAGAGCGGCAAGAAATTTGCCAACCACGGCCTGCAGATCGCCGCCGGAGTGCCGTTGCAATGCGACGAGCCGGCCGACTTCCAGACCTTCCGCATCGGTCTGTTCGGACTCGAAAAGCTGCACAATATCGAGCGCACGGTCAGCACCCTCGAGCAGGCACTGGACGAGGTGTTGGTTAACTAAGCCCTCATCGTGCCCGCAGCACATGCCGGACTTGTGAATTCCAGGAAGGCATCCTGCCCCGGGCACTGACGGCCCATGGCGCTAATCTTCGACAAATATGACGCTAGTCGCCCGGACGTCATGTTAGAACCACAAGGGAGCGCCCGTGCACGCGTCTTACTGACACGTGCCCCCTTCAGCGCTCTCAGAAAAGGGTTCCAACGAAGCCTTTCACGGGGTGGATGATTGGCGGCTGTATGACTCGGATTGCCCCATTGCAGACGGTGGCGACGGGCAAAAATCGGCCAAGAGCAGACGCTGCTTGTGTCTTAATCCCAAGTTACATTCACTGATGTGGACGTACCCTAAAAATGGATCGCGTGCACCCTATGCGCGCTCAAACGCGGCACACGCATGACGACCCTGCTTGGGAAGACTCTGTAGGTGCTAACACACCGAATGTGAACGCCACACGTAAGCTCAGCTCACCCTTCCCCGAGAAGCTCGCCTGACCAGCCTCCTTATGTGACGAATTAATTCACGGATATTTACCGATGGAGTAGGTCCTTATACGATGGAGTCCGCATTTATTCCTGCCCATCACGTCTGAGTAAGCTATGGTTATTCGGTGTATGACAAAACGGATTAACAAATTGTGTTTTATAGTCACGCGAAATTTTTCGCAGACAAATAAGCGGCAACTGTCCATAGGTCAGTTATTTCTATATTCACATACAACACCGTTGGGTGCCTGAGCGATGAATAACACTAGTTTTCTGGGTGAAAGCGCTAAGAGCTTCAGTATAGTGATAGTGAATTACAAGACACCAGAAATCACCAAGATATGTTTGGATTTATTGCATCAGCATGTGGGTGGTATCGTTCCAGTATGGGTAGTTGACAACTATTCCGCCGATGAAAGTACTGAGTACTTGCGGACTCTTGACTGGATCAACTTAATCGAGCGTACTGTTTCTGAACCAGAGCAGGGCCATATCGCCCATGGCAAAGCACTTGACATGGTTTTGGAGCGGATTGAGTCTGATTATTTACTCCTGATGCACACCGATACATTTATTTTCGATAAAAATGTTTTTCCAATGATGCTAAATAAATGCATGAAAAACCCCAACATTGTAGCCGTCGGTTGTGTAGAGCAACTAAATCGTGGGACCACGAGAACCCTTTGGCGGTTTAGCTCACGATTGTTAAAGCACCATTTCAGACGCCTGAAAATCTCCTTGGGATTACGTTCCAGAGAACCAAAACCGTACAGAGAAGTCTACTTGAAGAGTTTCTGTACATTGTGGAACTGCAAACTTATCAAACAGCACGGCTTGCGTTTCTCGATGGATGATCGTGTGCCCGGCTACACCCTCCAAGACCGCATGACCGAGCTTGGCTATGTCATTGAAATGTTATCGCCGCGTAAAATTTTCAGCTATCTAGATCACATTCAGTCCGGCACTGTCGCAGCGGCTGGTGGCTATGAAAAGACTCATAGACGAACCAAAATGTACAACAACATTCTCAAGCGTCTTAACAAAGACAACAGCCAAAGCTAAGCGTTGAAGGCACGCAGCGAGTAGTGTGTGCGACACGGCTTGAAATTATCCTTGGGTTTTTATATTAAGTTATTGGAGCGGTAATGGCCCCCATCACTCAAACACTACCTATCACCCTCTCCCCGGAGCTTGATTTCGACCAGAGCGCCGCCAGCGCTTTGGGTGACTCGCTAGCCAGTAGCTATATCCAGGCTACGCCATTTCCGCATATAGTCATCGATAACTTTTTACAGGAAGACCTGATTGCGAGTATCTGTTCGCACTTCCCAGTCGAGCCAACTAACAACGAAATGCTCTACGAGCGTGGCTATAAAGGTCAGCGCAAACGACAAATCAGTCCCAACGAATGCGCCCCCTATTTGAAGACTGTTTTCAACGCCTTTAACTCGGCCCCCATGTTGCAGTTTCTTGAAAAGCTCACGGGCATTGAAGGTTTGATACCCGACCCCTACTTTACCGGTGGCGGGCTGCATGAAACGAAAAGTGGTGGCTTCCTAGGTGTTCATTCGGACTTCAGACTCAACAAAAAGCTTAATATTGAACGCAGGTTGAATGCCATAATTTATCTGAATGAAGACTGGCAAGAGGAGTACGGCGGCAACCTGGAACTTTGGGATATCGACATGAAGACTTGTCTTAAAAAAGTGCTGCCAATTTATAACCGCTGTGTCATTTTCAACACAGACAAAGACAGTAATCATGGGCACCCCGAGCCTTTAACGACTCCGGAGCACATCACGCGCAGGTCTATAGCGCTTTATTATTACACCGCACAAACCATGGCGGCCGATCCCGCACAAAGAAATAAAACACATTACAAGCCAAGGCCCAAAGATCGTTTAAGCCTCAAGTACTATTTGAACAAACTAATCAAAAAGAGAAACTAAGCTATATCGCTAGAGAGGACGCCTCCCCCCCGCCGTTCCGCCGACTAGGCTCAGGCTTACCGCCTAAAGATGGCTCGGCGAGGGAGACTTCTTCCCGATAATGCTTTCTGCAGCAGCGTGGCACTCGGCATAATTTCCTGGCCGGGGTGTACCAGACTTCGTCTCCTGGTGCCAAGGCCATCACACCCGGCCCCACTTCTTCGACAACGTCAGATACGTCGTGTCCGGTAAGGGTAACCGCCGAGTTTATGCGGTAATACTCGGCCAACCGGATGACAATTGCGATGTGACTTCACTAGAACAACCTTGAACGCTCTGAATAACCAAGATTTCGTAGACTAGACCGACTGCTTTTGGCCGATTGTTGCCTGTCGTGAAGGATGAACCGTTTGTCAGGCATACAAGCCATACCCTGCCGCGATGATCAGCGGAGAAACCAGGAGCGTTGCCCAGAACCCAGATTTTGGAACAGCAATGACGCAAATGATCGAGATCATCAGCACATAGATGCCAACAATTTTAAGTAGCGCAAGATCGCCAACGGCTACGGCGTGGATCGCTGTCTGCCCTGCGAGCATAAAAAGCGGCCCCAGCATGGTAAACCAGAGGGCTGCACGCCGATCTTCGTGCGCCCTGAACTGGTCAACGAAGCCAGCATTTACAGCGGCGGCGAATGCTGCTTTGAACTTGAAAATACCGAATGGAATATGGAGCACACCCAAGGAGAACAGGGTCCATGCGACGATGTTTGACATGTCTTATATGCTCCGTAACGGTAAGGAGGTTTAGAAGTGGTCACGGCAAATGCGACATTGCTGAGGGAGAAACGCTGCATGGTTGACCGCAAGGACTGCAGCCCTCGAACGAAGCTATCCATTTGCCATCACCGTGTCCACCGTTCACTTTTGGCCGACTGCAGTCAGTCACGAAAAGCCGCAGTCGACCCAAAGCGCAGGATGTGTCGAGGCAAATTCGTCATTACTTTTTGCAGGGGCCTCGCGTCAGGGGGCGATGCGGCCCCGCTCATCCCGCCAGTGCAACGGTTCTTCGAACGGGAAGGAAGAGGGACGAACATACCTGAGCAATAGGCTGGGCAATTCGTGTAAATCTTTCATAACCGAATACCCCCCGGTTCGGACCTTTGATTCTGATGCAGTCACCTCCCCTCTGTGACGACGGGTTAACCCACCGTCACAGAGGGTTCACTCTTACTCTTTCACCTCAACCTTATCCAACGCCTGATTCACCGCCAACTCCCCCAACATCACCACTTGGGTAATCCCCAACAGCGTCTTGCGATGTGAGTTATCCAATAACGCCGCAAAATTGCTGAGCATAGTAGTGGCCGAGCCCAGTGATTCGCTGGCGTTGGCCAGCAGGGACTCGGTGTCGTATGCCGGGTTGGCGAGGAACATGGGTTCGGGTTCGTGGTTGCTGGCCATGATGTGGGCGCCCGGATTGAGGTAGTGGTCGAGGGCGCGTTCGGCGGCTTCGTGGAGTTTTCTGGAATCGAGGGATTCGTAGGGGGATGCCGGATTGGTGTCCGGTGGGTTGGGTGTTGGTTTGATCATAGATGAAGCTCCCGTCACAAATATAAGGAGCCATCACTCTCGCTACCAAACGAGGGTGGCGGCCATACGTGGGTTGGTAGACCGGTTGCGACAGGAAACCCGGCGCTCACAAAGGAGCCCCACGCATGCCCACCATAAAAGCAGAGTCCGAAAGAAGGGACTGCCTAAGGTGTCGCCATGCGACTGTCACAAGCGGGCTACCAAACCCGATCACTGTTTTTCAGTGACAGGGAAACGATATAGCCCCCCCAAAAGCCGCACAAGCCGGCGGATTCTGGCGCACGCGTAGGCAACGACGCAAGGCGTTGTAGCCGTTAGGACGTAACGCCGAGTGTCTTTAAACGCGCGCGCACAAACATGTTTAAAGCACTCAAAAAACAGCGACGCGTAGCGCTCGCCCAAAAGCGTACACGCAGGCCTGTTTGCGTCAGAAAACAATGAGAGCGATTAAAATGCCGGTTAAATGCCAACGGCGTAGTCAAGGTTCAGTTCGAGCAATGGTTGTGCAGTCCATCACGACACATATTGACTAGGTCAAAACCGGTTAATATGCCCCCGCTTCGTCTACCCTCACAAAGCGCCAAGCAAGTTCAGCTTGCGTCAGGCGCATCGATCATTTTTCAGTTTATTCACCGGAGAGCTTCCATGCTCAAGCGTACCCTGGCATTGGCCGTCGGCCTTACCCTGATATTTGGCAGCCTGTTGGCGCAGGCCGCCGACACCTTGAAAGTCAGCGCGATTCCCGATGAAGCCCCTACTGAACTGCTGCGCAAGTTCAAGCCGCTGGGCGTTTATCTGGAGCAAAAGCTGGGCATGAAGGTTGAGTTCGTGCCGGTGAGCGACTATCCGGCCGTGGTCGAAGCGCTGGCCACCGACCGCATCGACCTGGCCTGGCTGGGCGGCTTCACGTTTGTGCAGGCACGCCTGAAAACCGGTAATGCCATTCCGCTGGTGCAGCGCGAACAGGATGCCCAGTTCACCAGCAAATTCATCACCGCCGACCCGAACGTCAAATCCCTCGCCGACCTGAAAGGCAAGACCTTCGCGTTCGGCTCGGTGTCCTCCACGTCGGGCAGTCTCATGCCGCGCTATTTCATGCTCAAGGATGGCATCAAGCCAGAAACCTACTTCAGCCGCGTCGGTTACTCGGGCGCCCATGACGCCACCGTCGCCTGGGTCCAGGCCGGCAAGGTGGACGCCGGGGTGCTGAACGCCAGCGTGTGGGAAAAACTGGTCGCTGCCGGCAAGGTCGACACCAACAAGGTCAAAGTGTTTGCGACCACCCCGGCCTACTTCGACTACAACTGGACAGTGCGCGGGACCCTCGACCCGGCGCTGGCGGCGAAGATCAAGGCGGCCTTCCTCGCACTCGATCCGGCGAACCCGAAGGACAAGGAAGTTCTCGATTTGCAGGCAGCCAGCCGGTTCATCGAAACCAGCCCAGACAATTACAAAGGCATCGAGGAAGCCGCACGCGCTGCCGACCTGCTGAAATGACCTTGCGTCTGACCCAGGCCAGCCTGACCCATGCCAACGGCGTCAAGGCATTGCGAGAGGTGAACCTGCACATCGGTGCAGGCGAGCAGGTTGCCGTCATCGGCCCGTCCGGCGCTGGCAAGTCGAGCCTGCTCAACTTGCTGGCTACCGCGTTGCGACCGGACAACGGCGAGTTGCAGGTGCTCGGCGAGCGAGCGTGGCAGCTGTCTGCCCGGCAGCGCCAGCGTTTGCGCGCACGCATCGGTCTGATCCATCAATCGCCGCCCCTGCCACCGCGCCAGCGTGTGGTCACCGCGGTGCTGGCCGGAAAGTTGGGTCAATGGGGCCTGGGCAAGAGCCTGCTGAACCTGATGCATCCTCTGGATATTCCGGGCGCCCGCGCGGCGCTGGCCAGGCTGGACCTTGGCGATAAACTGTTCGCACACTGCCAGCAACTGTCCGGCGGCCAGCTACAGCGCGTGGGCATTGCCCGCGTGTTGTATCAAGCGCCCGAGGTGCTGCTGGCCGATGAGCCGGTTTCGGCAATGGACCCGGTGCTGGCCGAACACACGCTTTCGGTGCTCTGCCGCCACGCCCGGGAGCACAACGTCACCCTGATCGCCAGCCTGCATGCGGTGGAGCTGGCCCTGGCGCACTTTTCGCGGATCATCGGCCTGCGTGACGGGCAGATCCTGTTCGACCTTGCGGCCGGCGACGTCGACCGCGAGCTGCTCGACACACTCTACGCCAATGAGCAGTTGCACACCTCACCGGTGCCTCCAGTGTCCTTGAGTGTGCAGATTCCCCGATGCTGACGTCTGCCTCGCGCGATCCCGCCGCCCTGCCCCGTTTGCTCCTCACCCTGCTGGCGATCGCCCTGTTGTGGCCGGGCATCCACTTCAGCGAATTGGACCTCGGCGTTTTAGTGGCGAGTGACAGTCAGAGCGAGATGGGCCGGTTTGTTTCCGCCTTCTGGCCTCCGGCCCATGACGCCGAGTTCATCGAACTGCTGTTGCAAGCCACTCTGCAGACCCTGGCCATCGCCACGGCCGGTATGGCCCTGGCGTTGCTGTTGGCCGTCCCTGCCAGCCTGCTGGCCAGTCGCGCCCTGTCGCTGTCGGCCGCATCCCGTGCCGGTCACCCAAGCTTCGGCGGCCAACTGCTGCGTTGGCCGGTACGCGGTTTGTTGATCTTCCTGCGCAGCGTGCCGGAAATCGTCTGGGCCCTGCTGTTCGTGCGCGCCGTCGGCCTCGGCCCGACCGCCGGGGTATTGGCTATTGCGATTACCTACAGCGGCATGTTGGGCAAGGTCTACGCAGAAATTTTCGAGTCGGTCGACCAGCGACCGGCCCATGCATTACTGCGTTCAGGCAGCGGTCGACTGGCAGCGTTTTGCTACGGGATTTTGCCCAATGTCGCGGCGGAGCTGCTGTCGTACACGGTGTACCGCTGGGAGTGCGCGATCCGCGCCTCGGTGGTGATGGGCTTTGTCGGTGCCGGCGGTCTGGGTCAGCAGATGGATCTGTCGTTACGCATGTTCGCCGGGGGTGAAGTGGCCAGTTTGTTACTGACGTTCCTCGTCCTGGTGCTGCTCGCCGATCAACTCAGCCGCCTGCTGCGCTGGAGGCTGACATGAATCGCCTGATCAACCTGGTGCTGCTCCTGAGCATTGGCGCCGCGGCAGTCGCCTCGTTCATCTACCTGAGCATCGACCTCGGCGAACTCGGCAGCGCCGGCAACCTGAAGCAGATGGCTGCCTATGTGCAGCGTTTCCTCAGCCCGGACCTGAGCGCGGGTCATCTGCAAGCCATCGGTCACGGCGCGCTGGAAACCGTTGCCATGTCCGCCCTGGGCACCCTGCTCGCGGCGGTCTTCGGGCTACTGTTGGCATTGCCCGCGGCCGGGCGTTTCGGCTGGCCGTTGCAGAGTGCATCGCGCCTGGTCCTCAATGCCTTGCGCGCGGTCCCGGAACTGGTATGGGCGGCGCTGATGGTGCTGGCCGCCGGACTCGGCCCCAATGCAGGCACCCTCGCCTTGGCCCTGCACACCACCGGCGTACTCGGCCGGCTGTTTGCAGAAGCTCTGGAAAACACCCCGCCCGAACCGGCCGATGCCATCCGCCTGCAGGGCGGCAATGCCATCTCGGCGTTCTGTTACGGCACCCTGCCCAACCTGTTGCCGCAGCTGCTGGCGTACATCCTGTACCGCTGGGAAAACAACATTCGCATGGCCAGTGTGCTCGGATTCGTCGGTGCCGGTGGTTTGGGGCAAATGCTGTATGTCAGCCTCAGCCTGTTCCAGGAAGCTCAAGCCAGCACGGTAATCCTGGCCATGTTGCTACTGGTGATCGCCGTCGATTCATTGAGCAGCTGGAGCCGTCAACGCTGGGTCAAGGCTTGACTGCTTTCGCAGAACGCCCTACTCCTCCAAACGCCCTGTACCCTCACGGTCGTGTTCGTAGTGCCTGATGAGCGCAAACGCCGGCAACCAGGACTCGCGACGCACGATCCAGCTTTCGTAGGTTGGCGTCAGTTGATCAGGGGCATCGAGAGACCCCAGGTTCACTTCGATTTCATCGGCGGTGCGTGCGAAAACGGACGATCCACAGCGCGGACAAAAATGCCGCCCGGCGTAGTCGCGTGTTTCGCCCTCGATCGTCACCGCCTCCTGAGGGAAGATCGCGCTGGCATTGAAAAGGGCCCCATGATGCTTGCGGCAATCGAGACAGTGGCAAAGGCCGACCCGGTAGGGCCGTCCTGATGCCTCGATTCGAACATTGCCGCACACGCAGCCACCGGTGAATCGGTCCATGTTGCATCTCCTCTGAATCAAACACGACGGGATGGAACAGAAGGTGTCGTAACCGGCACAATCCGCTGCACCGTTTCCCTCCGTGCCTTCCTTGGTGCTAAATAGGCAGCCCAGGTTTCAAGTCCAGACCCTGTCGTGTATTGCCGTGAAACGAGAAATCGATATGAACACCCATTTTCAGACAAGTGATACCCCTGAGCCCAAGACCTGGCAAGAGGCCAACCGCCACCTCCTTCCCCATCAGCCGTCAGTGGTAACAGCATGATCGAAGTCACCGAAGTGTCCATTGCCCGATTGCGAGCGGCGCTGGAGTCTGGCCAGACCACGGCAGTTGAACTGGTCCAGGCCTACCTTGCCAGAATCGACGCCTACGACGGCCCCGACACGCCAACCGCGCTCAACGCGGTGGTGGTTCGCAACCCCGAGGCGCTCAACGAAGCGCAAGCGTCCGATGCCCGTCGGGCCAAGGGCGAAACGCTCGGCCCGCTGGATGGCATTCCCTACACGGCCAAGGACAGTTATCTGGTGAAAGGCCTCACCGCGGCCTCTGGCAGTCCGGCCTTCAAAAACCTGATTGCCTATCGCGATGCCTTCACCATCGAACGGCTGCGCGCCGCCGGGGCCATCTGCCTGGGCAAGACCAACATGCCGCCGATGGCCAATGGCGGCATGCAGCGCGGGGTCTATGGCCGTGCCGAGAGCCCGTACAACGCTGACTACCTGACGGCGCCTTTTGCATCGGGCTCATCGAACGGCGCCGGGACGGCCACCGCCGCCAGTTTCGCGGCCTTCGGCCTTGCCGAAGAAACCTGGTCGAGCGGCCGCGGTCCGGCCTCGAACAATGGCTTGTGCGCCTATACCCCTTCGCGCGGGGTGATTTCGGTGCGCGGCAACTGGCCGCTGACGCCGACGATGGACGTGGTTGTGCCCTACGCGCGAACCATGGCTGACCTGCTTGAAGTGCTCGACGTGGTGGTGGCGCAAGACCCGGATACACGCGGCGATCTGTGGCGAATGCAACCCTGGCTGCCGATACCGAGCGTCGCGTCGGTGCGCCCCGCGTCCTACGCCGGGCTGGCCGCGACCACCGATGCGCTCGCTGGAAAACGCTTCGGCGTGCCGCGCATGTACATCAACGCGGACCCTGACGCGGGCACCAGCGAGGCGCCGGGCATCGGTGGCCCGACGGGGCAGAAAATCAATACCCGCCCTAGCGTGATCGGTCTCTGGGAAGACGCCCGGCGGGCACTCGAAGCCGCTGGTGCCGAGGTGGTCGAAGTCGACTTCCCGCTGGTATCGAATTGCGAAGGCGATCGTCCGGGCGCGCCGACCGTGTTCACCCGCGGCCTGGTGTCCAAGGAGTTCCTGCACCATGAGTTGTGGGACCTGTCGGCCTGGGCGTTCGATGATTTTCTGCGGGCCAACGGTGATCCGAAACTGAATCGCCTGGCCGATGTCGACGGGCCGCTGATCTTCCCGCATGACCCAGGCACCCTGCCCAATCGCGAAGACGACCTTGCCGCCGGCATGGACGAATACGTGAAGATGGCCGAGCGTGGCATCACGCCGTGGGATCAGATCACCACGCTGCCGGACGGCCTGCGCGGGCTTGAAGAAACACGTCGAATCGACCTTGAAGACTGGATGGACCGGCTGAAGCTCGATGCGGTGCTATTCCCGACAGTGGCCGACGTCGGGCCGGCAAATGCCGATGTCGATCCGCAGTCGGCGGACATCGCGTGGAGTAACGGTGTGTGGGTCGCCAACGGCAACCTCGCCATCCGCCACCTCGGTGTGCCGACGGTCACGGTGCCGATGGGCGTCATGCCGGACATCGGCATGCCGGTCGGGCTGACCTTTGCCGGTCGTGCCTATGACGACTCAGCGCTGCTGCGCTTCGCTTCGGCGTTTGAGTCGGCCGGCAGCAAACGAATGATCCCGCCTCGGACACCGCCGTTGCAGGGCTGAAATAGCTGCGCGCGGGATTGGGCCAGTGCAGGCTCCAATCCCGCCTTGTCATCAATTCACCCGGACTCCAAAACTCAAAACTTCACTGATCCAAGACAATCTCCAGTCGAACAAGAACCCTGTGGCGAGGGAGCTTGCTCCCGCTGGGTCGCGAAGCGCCCCCAAAAAGGGCCTGCTGCGCAGTCCAACGGGTGCAAGCTCCCTCGCCACAGATACGACGTTGCGTTTAAGTGAACAGCATTACTCGCCACAGGGGGCTTGTTCGGCTGGAGATTATCTTCGGTCTTAGGTGAGCGCCGTTTCACTGATGCACGGCGCCTGCGACGTTTCCATCAGCAGTTGATCCACGACTTGCGACAACGCGGCGTCAACATCCCCTCCCCCACGCAAGGCTCGCGCATACACTCTCCGCTGCCGGTCCGCACTGGTGCCGTCCCGGAGAATCCGGCGGGCCTGGGCGAACACATCCTCCACGCCCATCTTCTGCGCCGTGTCTCCAAGAATCTGTTGCGCCCTGAACAGCCATTGCGCCGCAGAGAACGGTCGATCGTAGCCTTCAACGATGAAGGCTGCGTGGATGCCGGACCGTTTCGCCCGCCAGCGATTTTCCTTGAGGATCCATTGCGACACTTGCGAATAGCTCAATCCCGGGCGAGGTTGGTCAATGGCATGGGCCACCAGCAAGCGAAACAAAGAGGCGATGCACAAGACGTCATCCAGGCGCGGACAGGCATCCGTCATGCGCATCTCCAGCGTTGGGTATTTCGCGGCAGGTCGTAAGCCCCACCAGCAATCGCCCGCCTGCTTGATTGTGCCCGTGCGGATCAGCATGGCGACGTAGGCTTCATAGGCGCTTTGATCTTCGAAGAATTCAGGAATGCCCATCCGCGGCCATTCATCACACGCCGTTTGACGGTAGCTCATGAAGCCGCTGTCGGCGCCGTCCCAAAAAGGTGACGATGTGCTCAGTGCCAACAACAGCGGCAACCACGGCAGGACTTCGTTCATCACTTGAATACGGTCCACGTGCCCTGGCACTTCAACATGCACGTGCAGGCCGGACAGCACGCTGCGCCTTGCCACGCGCTGGTAGTCTTCAAACAGTTGAACAAAATGAGGATGGTCGGTGGCGTGCTGCAAACGCCAATCGCTCAATGGGTGGCTGCCGGCACTGAGCAGTCCCAGACCGTGACGTTCGAGCGTCCCCCGCAACCTTGAGCGCGCAGAAAACAGGTACTGCGCTGCTTGCGCGACACTGGTGAAGATGGGGGACGCGACTTCGATCTGCCCCTTGAACATTTCATGGGCGAAACAATCGCCGAGCACCCCCTGACACGCTTCAATCGATACGTCGGGAGGATTCTCGGCCATACGCCGGGTGGCCAGGTCCGTGATGAAGTATTCCTCTTCAATGCCAAACTTCAGGTGCCTGTCCATCGCCTCACCCCTCACCTTGCCCTTGAATCAAGCCTAGCCTAACGCCGTATCGAGAAACATCATGAGCCCGAACCCTAGCATCAGGCCCAGCGTCGCCGGGGTTTCGTGGCCATTGCGGTGTGTCTCGGGAATCACCTCGTGGGAGACGACGAAAATCATCGCGCCCGCCGCCAGGCCCAGAGCAACCGGGTAACCCAGCGCGAAGCCGGTGGAAATGCCCAGTCCCACGACAGCGCCCAATGGCTCCATCAGCCCTGAGCCGACCGCGATCAGCGCCGCCCGCAACGTCGACACACCCGTCACTCGCAGCGCCAGTGCAATGGCCAGTCCTTCGGGGATGTCCTGGATGGCAATCGCGGTGGTCAATGGCAGACCCACCGTCATGTCCCCGTTGGCAAAACTGACGCCGATGGCCATGCCTTCCGGCAAGTTATGTAGCGTGATAGCCAACACGAACAGCCAGACTCGATTGATGCGCTGTGCGTGCGGGCCCTTGCGACCAATCTTCTGATGCTCATGGGGGACAAAGCGATCCAGCCCGATCATCAGAGCCACACCCAAACCCAACCCAAGGACCACGACACACGCCGCCAGCAGCTTATTGCCGCAAATGGCCTGCGCCGCCGCGATGCCAGGAAGAATGAGTGAGAACGAACTGGCCGCGAGCATCATGCCCGCGGCGAAACCCAGCATGATGTCCTGAGTCCGTGCGGCAATGTCACGCAAGACCACGGCCAAAACGGCGCCAAGTGCGGTCGCGCCGAAACCCGAGACGCCGCCCAGGAATGCATACCGCAAGTTGACTCGATCCGCCCCGGTCAAGGCGCTGTAGCCGCTGACCAGCAGCAGAGCGGTGACACCCACCAGAGTTGACCAGAACAGAATGCTCAGCCAACTGCCGCTTTTTCCTGGGGCAAACCAGGCGCGCCAAGGGCCTCTTGCAGGCGAAGAATGGTCCGACATCAGGACACCTGTTTTCCGTTGGAGCGCTTACGGGTCGCTTCAGGCGCAGCCATCCGGATCTGTTTTGATATCCGCAAAGCGTCTCGTTCGAACGCCATTGCAGTGGTATTGAACAGCCGGTAAAAGTCCTGTGTAGCCTCTGCGGAAAAAGCGTCTGGATTGGAATTCATGGGGTTCACCTCAACTCTCCAGCACCACAAAAAACCGCACGCCGGGTGGCGTGCGGTGACCCTCGTCACGCATCGGGTTTTCCGTAGAGGCCCGCCCCCAAGTCAGCACCCGTGATCGGATCGCTTTCAGGGTCAGACATCGTGCGGACTTTCATGGCCAGCAACAGCTCCTCGTCTTCGGCGCTGAGCTGGACGCTTGCCGTGCCGTCCCCGCCATCGACTGCCGGCTGTGGATCGTTCACGTAGTTCCAGTCCTCGCCCTGGTTCCATGGCCCGCGAGTGCTGCCTTCGCCTTGGGACAGGTTGAAATAGACGTTGGTGAATTCCGGCATGCCGGGAAGCTTGCCCTGCGGAAAGTTCGGCTGGATCGCGTGCAGGGCTTTTTCAAAGGAGAGTTGATGGGCGATCTCGCGGGTCATCAGAAACCCCAGCGCCTCTTTCACCCCGGGATCATCCGTGA
This sequence comes from Pseudomonas sp. FSL W5-0299, assembly GCF_005930655.1. Taxonomy (NCBI): domain Bacteria; kingdom Pseudomonadati; phylum Pseudomonadota; class Gammaproteobacteria; order Pseudomonadales; family Pseudomonadaceae; genus Pseudomonas; species Pseudomonas sp. FSL W5-0299. The sequence goes on along the minus strand of NZ_RXHX01000012.1, from coordinate 139,510 downwards.
TGTTCATCAAGCGCTCGTAGACGATTTTGGCGCGAGCCTCGGCGGCGATGTTGGAGCGGAAGTCAGCGGTCGGCTCACCGATGGTGTCGACATACGCGGCCGACCACGGCACTCCGGCCGAATTGGTCAGCGGTGCCCCGGCGCCGTACAGCAGGCTGGTAATGTGCGAGTCATTGCCCGCTCCATTGATCGCGCGGTACAGCTCGCCTTCTTCGTCCACCCCTTCTGCCAGTTGACCCTTGGCGCCCTTGTTGAGCATCACGATGATCGATCCGACGACCTCCAGGTGACTGAGCTCTTCAGTGGCAATGTCCATTAGCAGATCCTTTCTTCCCGGATCATCCTCGGCCAAAGCCTGGGTGAAGTAGCGGGACGCCGCCGCCAGTTCGCCTTGGGCGCCGCCGAATTGTTCGAGCAAAAGGTTCGCCAACCCCGGATTGGGTTGGGCGACACGCACGGTGTATTGAAGTCGTTTGTTATGTAGAAACATGACGAATCTCCTCAGGCCTGAAGGGGCGTCGATATCCATCCGGCAAATGACCAAATGCGCCGCCCACAGTTATCTGAAGGTGCCGCGCCTGAGAAAATTTTAAAAAGATTGGTCACTCGCGACAGGCGGCATTGGAGGCGGGTTTTGGCATGCTTTTGTCACCAGTCGTCGGCGATCAATCAATCGATTCAAACTTTTATCGGTCGCCAGATCTCCACCGCTGTCTCACCTGTTTTTCATCGTTCGACGGTGCTTGAGAAGCGGAAAAAAACGGGAGGTCTGTGTCAGGCCTCCCGCTGTTTTTTGCAGCCCTTTATGAAGCGCCGGATTACGAGGTGCCCAAACCTCGTGACAGATCGGCTGGCGTATCGGAGGCCGCGTGGTATTCCCCTTGCGGTTTCGTTTCTACGTCCGAGTGATCGGTGGTTTTGGTCACGGTGTCGCGCACAGCCTCGAACCCCTCCCTCGCCTGTTGCTTTACCTTATCGGCCAGGCCGGCGCTGGTTTTGCCCATGTAGCGTTGCTCGGTCGCTGTCGAAGGCAATGCCGCGCCCAGCATGGCACCTAACGCGATGCCCGCGGCGGCGACCATCAGGGGTTGCTCCTTCAACAACTGACTGAATTGAGTCCCCAGCACCTGCGAACTGCGGACCAACCGGTCACTGGCATCATGCACGGCATGACTGATGGTGTCGGTAGCAGCACCCAGGTTGTCGCCCATGTGAGCGGCCTTGCCCTTGATGGTCTGATAACCGTCCTTGAGCGTGTCAGTCGTCTGGTGCAAATGGTCACGGGCACTGTCGATGCCATCAGCCAGACCGTCGGCCCACTCGCCGACTTTGTTTTGATCCGGACCCACGCGATAGCCTGGACGGGGTGACGGCGGGCGATTCTGACTCATCATCAACCACAGCAAACCGACGGATGTCAGGACGGCGGGAACCGGATTGTTGCGAACGCTGGTGCCCAGGTTAGTCAGGAATGTCGTGCCGTTGCTTTGCATCATCGTCAGCGCCTGATCGAACATCTGCCCAGGGGTGAACTTGCTTTCCAGCGCATCGACGATGTTGCCGATACTCGCCCGCTGAGCATCGATTTCACGCTCGATGGCTTCAGGGCTTTTTGCCGCTTCGATGTCGAATTCACTGTTCATGAGACTTTCCTCCGCAGCGCTTCCTGGTCTTTGTTCAAGGCATCCAGCGTGCGATCAGGCTTGAAGTGGGACGGCTCGAATTGTTTTTTCCCGGACTGCAGCATGGCGAACCCGACGATCATCACCACCACGCCGACAATCAGCGCCGCCAGCCACGGCGCCATCACGGTGCTGAGGCCATAGACTGCGGACATCAACAGAATGATGAACCCCGCCAACAGGACAATCGCCCCTCCCGCAACCCCGGCGATGCCGGCTTTGAGTGTTGTGAGACTGGCTTGAAGTTCGGCTTTGGCCAGCGCCAGTTCCTTGGTGAACAGCGCGGGCACTTCACGGGATAACTGACGTAATAGACCGATGACCGAAGCGTCATGGTCCGGCGCGTGCACCGGTCTTGAGCCTGGAAAATCTGGATCTTCTCTGTTCATCACAGTGCTCCATTGACGTTTGTCGAACCCGGTGTGGAGGTCGTCGCGAAGTTCGAAGGGTGGTCTTGCTCGCTCGGGGAGGCCGGCGTGTTGTCAGTGCGTGACGCGACTGAGGTTTCATAGGGGCGTTGCGCACCAAAACCGCCTGGCGGAGGCATCGAGTGGCCGGCTGCCGGGTTGTTGGCATCGGTGAAGGTGGCCGCTGGGGAACTGCCGGCCTTCAGGAATCGCGACAGGCCGAAGCCCAGCGCGATGCTGCCGGCAATGAACAGCCCTGGATTGCTGCGGGCCAGCTCGGCCCCGTCATGCAGCAGCTGTTCGGCACTTTTGCCGCGCAAGTTTCCGGCCAGGCCACTCATGGATTCCGCCATGTCGGCCAGGTAGTCGGACATGCCGAGGGTGTCCTTGCTTTCGAGTTCGGAGACAACCGATTTCGCGCCCTTGGCCAAAGCCTCGATCTGATCGGCGGCGGTGTCGCGGTATTGCCCGAACTGAGCGTCCGCCTGTTGTCGTGCACCCTCAAGTGCCTCCGTCACGTCCTCCTTCAAGTGCTCAAAGCCTGGCTCCGGCCCTGGGGAATCGGGTTTGTCTGGCTGACTCCCGGTGGTGCTGTCTGAAGTATTCATGTCATCCCTCGCCTTCTGTCTGTAATCAAGCGTTCCGGGAGTTCGCAGTGAGTGCAGCCTCCCTCACTGCAGATGACGAAGGGGGGTGATGGGGAGTTCCAACGGAGTGATGATCTGCTTTTCTGTGGGAGGCGAAACTAAATTCGTAGAGGGATAAGGGGTATCGCGAGGAGGCATGCAAGGTCGTTTTTTTTGAAACCGGGTCAGGCGGATTTTCATCACACCTGACCCGCAACGTCAGGCTTTGGCGGCCATCGCGGTGACTTCCACGCGCATGCCTTCGACCGCCAAGGCGGCCACACCAACGGCGGCACGAACCGGCCACGGTTTGGCGAAGAAGCGTTTATAAACCTCGTTGAACGCGGCGCGGTCGGCCATGTCGGTGAGGTAAATGGTCAGGTGCAGCACCCGGTCCATGGAACTGCCGGCACGCTCCAGCGCGACCTTCAGCGCCTGCAGCGTGCACTCGCTCTGCAGGGTGATATCGCCCAGTTCCAGGCTGCCATCAGCGCGGGTGGGGATTTGGGTGGAGACCAGCATGCCGCCGAAACCGGCGACGTCGGAGGAGATGGAATCCGCGTCGGGATCAGGGGTGAACGTGATGTCTTGGTTTGCCATGGAGGATCTCTTTCTTGAAGGAATAACGAGGCGGTCGATGCCTTGAGCGCGGACAGTTTACAGGCCGAAGCCGGGATTGCATGTGCGCTTGAACCCCGGCAAAAAAATCTCGAACTCCCTCTGCGCCCCTGCATCCAATGTGTAGATCAACGGAGGTACACGCGATGAACAGCGATGACAGTGACATCGAACGGGATCGGAAAGACAAGGACGCCGAAGAGCTCGATTCAGAAACGCATCCCGAAGAGGATGAAGCCGAGGCGCTCCAACGAAAGATAGATGAGATAGAACGCAAAGTGGCGGATGGGAACTAGCGTGAAGGCCACCCCGCTTATCTTCAGCGGAGGTGGCCAACAGGCTGAACGAATGCTCTGCGCCTAGTTCGGGTCCAGCAACCCGCCACTCCAGTTGCGCGAAATCCGGCTCCCGGTGAATTTCGCCACCACCATGCCCTGCGACACGAGCCGGTCCCGATAGCGTGTGACCATCCGCCCCGCCTGCTCGGCCACCAGCACCACTTCGGAAGACGGATCACCGGGCCGCCGCAGAATCCGCGCAAAGCGCTGCCCTTCCTCGACGAAGTCACCGAGTTCCTTTTCAAAGATCAACACCCCGGGTTGCGGCGCGAGGATGGTTTCCATCTGGCCCATTTCCATCACTTCGACGGGCCAGTCACCGGGTGACAACGCCTCGTCGATGACCCCGCAACTGCACAGCCAGGCGTACAGTCCCGCGGCGTCCTGCTCGGCCAACCGATCGCTGACATCGCCCTGCCCACGCAGCTCCAGGGTCGCGGCCATGCGTTGCGCGGTGACGCCATCACGCAGCCACGGGGCGATGATGGTTTCTTCGAAGGAGCCGTCGCCGCCGTCATCCCAGATGATCGCCACGTCCATCTTCATCGCCGCCGCCAATTCGCGGGCACGGGGCCAGAAACGGCGGTGCACGTAGAGGTAGGGCAAGGCTTCGTCATCGGTGTGCAGGTCGAGCATCACCTGCGCCGTGGACGCCAGTTGCACCAGGCTTTTCTGCCATTCCTGGACGTTGGTCGAAGGTTGCTCCATCGCGGCTGACTGGTCGAACGCGCGGTTGAAGTTATGCCCGGTCGCATCGTGAAAGCGACCGAGAATCCGCCCCTGGCGAAACTGCCCGATCCCCAGGGGATTGGCCTGCGGCACCACCGTCACACTGCCCTTGAGCCGGCCCTCGGCCTCGACGACTAGAAGCCGTTGCATCAACAGATGCAACACCAGCATCCCGGCGATTTCATCAGCGTGCACCCCCGCCTGCAAATGCACCATCGGCCCGCTGCCGTCGCCCCCGAAACGCCACGCGCCGACCTGCACCGGATCGCCATTGTTGTTGCGAACACTGAACGAAATATCCTGCGCCATCTGCTTGTCCTCCCCCGTCATGAACGTTAAAAACCGGTGCATCACTGCGGCCGACACTGGAGATTGAACGCATGTTCAACTAAGCTCGCCAACCTGGCACTGCATCCAAGGATTTTCGTGTGACAACCCCCTCTCCAAAAAACCGTCGCGCGGAGCCCGATGAGCGTCGCGAGATGCTGGTGGCCGCCACGTTGCGTTGCCTGGTCCGCGACGGCCATGCGGGCATTTCCGTGCGCCGTATTGCCACCGAAGCCGGGGTGTCCGTCGGCCTGCTTAATCACCATTTCGGCAGCATCGATGCGTTGATTGCCGACACGTACCAGAAGATCGCCAGCGAACTGACTACCGCCCTGCGCCTGGAAATCCAGCAGGCCACCACCCCGGCGCAAAAAATGGACGCGTTTCTCGTCGGTTCTTTTTCGCCAAGGGTCATGGACCCGCAATTGCTTGGCGTCTGGGTGGTGTTCTGGAGCCTGATTCGGCACTCCGAACACGTCAGCCAGTCCCACGAAAAAAGCTACCGCGCCTACCTCGATCTGCTGCGCCAGTTGCTTGATGACATGGCCGCCAGCGAAGGTTTCGTGATCCACGACACACGCCTGGCCGCCATCGGTTTATCGGCGATGCTCGACGGACTCTGGATCGAGTGGTGCCTCAACCCCGAAACCTTCAGCCCCGCCAACGGCCTCCACATCTGTCGCTGCTGGATAAAGGGGCTGCGTCACGGAGCATTCAGCACCGACGACATCCTGTGAGGGGTGGCGCCCGAAGATCATCGCCAGGGTGCCGCTGACCGCGATCAGGCCGGCACCGATCATCAGCGACACATCCATCAATGTGCCCCAGATCAGACTCGACAGCAGGAACGCCCAGATCAACCCGGTGTACTCGAACGGCGCGAGCAAGGTGGCAGTGGCCCGTTGAAAACTGGCAAACAGCAGGAACTGACCGATACCACCCACCAGACCGGCAACCAGCATGCCCAGCCACGCCGGCGTCGGTGCCGGGGTGAACGTCCAGGGCAGCGCGACGGTCATGCACAGCACGAACACCACGTTGGTGATCAGCATCTGCTCCAGCACTGACGTCTGGTCATCCACCTGACGCAACTGGATGTAAGTGAACGCCCAGCACATCGCCGCCAGCAGCGTCAGCACGATGGGCCACGGATCGGCGATGTTGCTTGGACGACAAGCGATGATCACCCCGACAAACCCCAGGATCAGGGAAAACCACTGCCAGCCGCTGGCCCGTTCCTTGAGAATCACCGTCGCCAGCACCGTGACCATGATCGGCGCGGAAAAATACAGGGTGGTCATTTCCGCCAGCGACAGGTCCCGGGCGGCCGTGTAATACAGCAGCCAGGCCACGATCGACAACAAACCGCGCACCACCAGCAAGCGCCGGCTCGGCGAACGCCAGGCCCGCTGGACCAGGCGCAGGCGCCCGGCCAACAGGCACGCGACGACCACCACCAGGCTGCGCCAGAACAGGATGGTGACCACCGAATAATCGGTCACCAGCCACTTGATGACCGCGTCCTGCAACGTCAGAAACATGTACCCCAAGGTGCACAGGCCGATGCCCTGCAGCGAACGGTCGACGACCTGTGAGGTGCTCATTACACCGACCTGCGCACAGGCGTCCCGCGCCGTTCGGCAAAGGCAAACAGCGCCTCGATCAGGAACGTCAGGCAGACGTAGACCCCGGCCACCAGCAACAACGGTTCATAAACCTGCAAGGTCTGCGCCCGCACCACGTTCGCGGCACCCAGCAGATCGACAATCGCAATCGTCGAGGCCAGCGCCGTGGATTTCAGCAACATCACGGTTTCCCCGGCCAGTGTCGGCAACAGCAACCGCAGCGCCCGAGGCAATCGCACCCGCAGCAGCGATTGGCGCGGCGTCATGCCAAACGCCGAGGCCGCTTCCATCTCGCCTTTTGGCACCGCCAGCAGCCCGCCGCGAATCACTTCGCCGACATACGCACCCACCGACAACACCAGGGCGAACACGATGTACCAGTAACCGTCGCGCAAATACGGCCAGAGAAAACTGCCGCGTATCAGCGGGAACTGCGCAAACACGCTGCCGAGCCCGTAGTAGAAGATGTAGATCTGGATCAGCAACGGCGTACCGCGCAACACGCTGGTGTAGAACTGGCTGGCCTTGGCGATCCCCTTGTTTTTCGAGATCCGCGCCAGCGCCACCAGCACCGCCAGCGCAAAACCGAGCACACTGGAAATTAACAGGATGGTGATGGTCGTTTGCAGTCCCCGGCCCAACAGCGCCGCGTATTCAACTATCCACGCTGGAATCATTTCATTCACTCAGCCAAAGGCATCCAGCGACGAATACGCCGCTCGAGCCGTCCAGACAGGTAGTTGGACACCAACGTCACCGCGTAATACAACGCCGCGGCCGTGAGGTAGAACAACAAGTAATGACGCGTCGAACCCGCCCCTTGCTTGGCGGTGTACAACAACTCGTTGGTGCCAACCACACTGATCAAGGCGCTGTCCTTGATCAGGTTGATCCACAGGTTAGCCATGCCGGCCATCGCATACGGCGCCATGATCGGCAGCGTGACGCGTCGGAACAGACCGAAACCGCTCAGGCCGAAGGCCTTCGCCGCTTCAATCTGGCCGAAGGGGATCGCCTGGATCGCCGCGCGGAAAATCTCCGAGGCGTACGCGCCCTGCACCAGCCCCAGCACCACGATGGCGGCCAACGGACCGCTGACATTGACGACGCCGTAGCCCATCTGCGTCATCAGCGAATTGAGGAGCATTGAGCCGACGTAGTACAGCAGCAGGATCAACAGCAACTCCGGAATCGCCCGGAACAAGGTCGTGTAACCACGCATCAGCGCCGCAATCGGCTTTGGCGCACCGAGCTTCAGGCAGGCCACCACCAGACCGATGAACAGCCCGACCACAAAAGCCCCGGCCGAGATTTGCAGGGTCATCCAAAGACCCTTCAACAGCGCACTGCCCCATCCTGTTTCGCTGAAGTTGATCAATTCGAACATGGCTGGCATTTTCAGTCTCCAATCGGTGGCCTGGACGCACCACCGCCCTCTTGTAGGCGCGAGGCTTGCCCGCGAAGCTTTTGGCGGCTTCAAGGGCCCTTTCGCGGGCAAGCCTCGCTCCTACGGGGATGGGTGTTTCTTCAGGAAAATTTCATTCCATGGAGTTGTTTTGCGCGTGGCCGTCAGAACGCGGGTTTCACGCTGGTACCGAAATAGTGCTGGGACAGGTCGTCATAGTCTTTGCTGGCCAGCAAAGAGGTGATGGCTTTGTCGAGTCGGGCCTTGAGTTCGGCGTCATCCTTGCGCAGACCAGCGCCCACGCCTTTGCCGAAAATCGGGTCATACGGCACGGCGCCCAGGTATTCCAGGTTGCTGTTGCGGGCATCCGGGGTCTGCACGAAGGCTGCCATCGCCGTGCCGTCCGCCATCATCAGGTCGATGCGACCGGCAATCAGGTCGGCGTTGGCCGAGTCCTGGGTGTCGTAATACTTCACGTCAGCGATTTTTTCGTAGTACTGCTTGAGGTAACTGGCGCTCACCGTCGAGTTCTGCACACCGATGATCTTGCCCTTGAGGTCATCCGGATACGTTTTCACCGACGAGCCCTTCGGCCCGACAATCGCAATCACGGAGTCGTAATACGCCTTGCTGAAGGCGATCTGTTTTTCGCGCTCCTCAGTCACCGACATCGACGAGAAAATCACGTCGATCTTCTTCGCCAGCAACGATGGAATGATCCCGTCCCATGCCACTTCCTTGATCTCGCACTCGGCTTTCATTTCGCTGCACAGCTTGTGGATCAGGTCGACTTCAAAGCCTTTCCATTCACCGTTGGCCTGCTTCTCGGTGTACGGCGGATAGGGTTCGGCTGCGACTGCGAACCGTATAGGTTGTGCTTGTGCCGCGCTCATCCCGGCCAGCAATACGCAGGCCACGCCCGTCATCCAGTTTGCCAAACGTCGATTTCCCATGATTTTTCCCCGTCTTTTTATGATGTTTTCAGCGAGTCTGATGAGCGTTGACGAATTGTCGGCAACGCTCGCTGCGTGGGTGTACAAACACGTCGTCCGGCGAACCGGTTTCCTCGATCAGCCCTTGGTGCAGGTAGGCGACTTGGGAAGAGACATCGCGGGCGAAAGCCATTTCATGGGTCACCAGGATCATGGTCCGGCCTTCTTCCGCGAGGGAGCGGATCACCCGCAGCACTTCGCCGACCAGTTCCGGGTCGAGTGCCGAGGTGGGTTCATCGAACAGCATGACCTTGGGCCGCATGGCCAGGGCCCGGGCGATGGCCACCCGCTGCTGCTGTCCCCCGGAGAGAAACGCCGGGTACTCGTTGCGCTTGGCCGCCAGTCCCACGCGTTCGAGCAAGGCTTCGGCCCGTTCAGTGGCCTCCGCACGGCTTTCACGCAGGACCTGGGTCGGCGCCTCGATGAGGTTTTCCAGCACCGTGCGATGGGGCCAGAGGTTGAAGTTCTGGAACACCATGCCCAGGCTCGAACGGATACGCACCAGTTGCCTGGCGTCCTTCACCAACGGCGTGCCGGGACGATCGAAGTTCAGGTGAATGCTTTCGCCGTCCACCAGAATGCGCCCCTGGTCCGGCACTTCGAGCATATTGATGCAGCGCAGCAAGGTGCTTTTGCCCGAGCCGCTGGCACCGATCAGTGAGATCACATCACCTTCGCGAGCAGTAAGGGAAACGCCTTTGAGGACCTCGATATTGCCAAAGCGTTTGTGCAGGCCATCGACTTCGATCATGGTTTTGGGCTTGACCGGCTCAACCGCCGCTTCGCAGGTCACACGGCTGATCACCGGCCGCGGCGCTTCGCCTTTCAACACCCGCACAAAGTCGCGAATGCGCTGGCAGGCCTGGGCCAGTCGTTCTTCACCCAGAGTGAACGAGAGCCGCACAAAGCCCTGGGCCGGCTCGCCGAACGCCGCCGCATCCAGCACCGAGACACGCGCCTCGCGCAACAGCCGCCAGGCGAACTCCAGAGAGGTCAGGCCGGTGTCACGCACGTCCACCAGCACGAACATGCCGGCATCGGGAGTGAGCACAGAAATTCCCGGGCAATCCGACAGGCTGGTCACCACCAGATCGCGACGACGGCGATAGATGTCGCGCATGCCGTGGGTCACCTCTTCATGGGCTTGAACTGCCTTGAGCGCAGCCTCCATGACAAAGCCCGGCAAACCGTAAAGCATGCTCAACACCAGGGTTTCGGCGTGAGCCACGAGGGCTTCATCGGCAACGATCCAACCGGTACGCCAGCCGGTCATCGCGTGGGATTTGGACAGGCTGCCGATCACTACGCAGCGCTCGGCCATGCCCGGCAACGCGGCCAGGCTGAGGTGCTCGCGTTCGAAGGTCAGGCTTTCATAGACCTCGTCCACCACGACCCACAGGTCGTACTGGATGGCGAGGTCGGCGATGGCTTGCAGCTCTTCGCGGTTGAGCACCACACCGGTCGGATTATTCGGATTGGAGAAGAACAGCGCCCGGGTGCGCGGGGTGATGGCCTTGGCCAGTACGGCGGCATCGAGCCGGAAACCTGAATCCGCCGAGCACGGCACGCGCACCAGCGTGGCGCCGGACGCCTTGAGCGTTGCCTCATAGGTCACGTACATCGGGTCCAGGGCAATCACTTCGTCGCCGGTATTGAGCAGGCACATCGAGGTGATGAACAGCGCGTTCTGTGCCCCCGCCGAAATGATGACGTTTGGCGCCGTCACCTCACGGTCAAACAGCACGCTGTACCGAGCGGCGATGGCTTCCCGCAAAGCCTGGCGACCGGCGATCTCGGTGTAATGGGTGTCACCCTCACGCAGTGCATGAATCGCGGCATCGGTGATGAAGTCGGGGGTGGGGAAATCCGGGTCGCCGACGCTGAGAATAATCACATCCTCACCGCGGCGCTGGGCTTCAAATGCCGCATTGTGAATATCCCAGGCCGCTACACCGTCGCCAGAAATCCGCTCAACAAAGGGTGAAAACCGCATGCCAGTGCCTCGTTCGAAAAGAAGAAACGCAAGCCCGCGCAACCAGCCGGGGAGGTGGAACGAACATAGTCGAAGCTGAACACTCGTTCAACAGAAAAGTGAACAGGGTTCGCGTTCAGCGTAAACAGGTCGTTTTTACGACAGTCGTGCCGTTTCCAGGGGTAATCGACAGCCCAATCAACTTAAGGGAAACAACTTGCCCTGTGCGCAACGCTTCTCTGAGCGACGTTTAAAAGCGAGTTGCTAGCCATATGCCATCAGTCGATAATCCTGCCCCCGGTAACACTCACGTAAGGAAACGCCGTGAAAAAACTTCTATTGTTGGTCCCTCTGTTCGCCCTGTTGCTGCAAGGTTGTGGCGTGACCATGACCCGTTATGAGCCGAGCTTTGAAAACGTCCAACAGCTCAAGCAAACCCCACCCTTGCAATCGATCAGCAATGCTCTGGTCAAGGCGGATGCCGGTAAGGGCTCACTGACAGTCCGGGCCAACCCGATCAGCTCGCCGAGCGGCAGTATCACGCAACATATACAGGACGCGATTACCGAAGAACTGGGTCGGGCGGGCCTGCTGAACCCGCAAGCTCAGCGACATCTGGATGTGCTGGTCGTCAAGAATGAACTGACCGCAGGCATGGGCACTGGCACGGGCCAGCTTGCTGCGCGCTTTACATTGCTCAAGGGCAACGAGGTGGTTTACGACGCGACCAAGGATGTCAGCCGCCAGTGGGACAGCAGCTTTTTCGGCGCCATTGCGATCCCCAATGCGGCCAATGCCTACAACCCGATGGTTCGTGATTTGCTGAAGACGTTGTACAGCGACCCGCAGTTCATTCAAGCCCTCAAGTAAGGGCAAAAAAAGAGCCGCTTGTGCGGCTCTTGTTTTTTGTCAGGCCCGCGGCACATGTGCATCGAGTGCCGAGTATTTCAGGCTTTTGCTCTCGACGACTTGCTTGAGCAGAGCATTGACCTGGCGGCTGAAGGTATCGCTGATTGCCTCTTTCGGGGTGTTGGCCATCAACGGCACAAACCAGATGCCCATCCAGGTATTGATTCCGTCATGGTTGCTCGCGTTGGTCAGCGTCTGCCCTTGGGAATCCAGCGTCTCCAGGCTCATGGTGTATTGGTCGGTCGCCAGTGTCGGGATGACGGTAAACGTCAGGCCACTGATAAAGGCCATGACCATCTGACCACCGCCCGGTGGATGGTTGTAAACCTTCAAGCGCAGGTTGTAATCACCCGGCTGCTTCTGGAACTCGTCCAGTGTGACGCGACCGAACAGACCGGAATCGGTCAGCACTTTTTGCAGCTCCGGCTTTAGCATGTCGCGTGCTTGCGGCATTTCAACGGCTGAAGCGCTTTTCGGCTCGCCTTGATAGAAATCGAAGTCTACGTAGACATTCGGTTTGTTCGAATAACTGGCCATCGATGGCAAATTGACCGGAGCGACTTCGTCTTTGGTAAAGCTGGCGCAACCACTTAGCCCGAGCACCAAGGCCAACCCTAGAATTTTCCCAAATTGCATGACAACTCCTTTAAATGATGGCATTGCGCCTCCACACCAGAGGGCGGCCGCGAATTCTAGAGCCTTGCCAGCAATAGTAAAAGGCCATCACTCAAAAACGGCAGGCCTCACGCCCACCCTTCCAGGCGTAGCGTGGCCCGGACCAGACGCTGCTCCTCGCTTTCGATTTCCCTGAGGTTCTCGCAGATGCTCTGGATGTGCGCGATGGCCGCCTTGCGCGCCTGCTCCGGCATGCGGCCGGTCACGGCGTTGTAGAGCCGGGCGTGCTGACGGTCGATCTGGCGTTTTTGCGGTGCGCGGTGGTAGAGGTTGTTGACCGAGGCAAACACGGTGTTGAGCAGCAAGTCCGTCAGCGAGCGCAAGGTTTGCACCAGCACCGGGTTGTGCGAAGCCTCGCAGATCGCCAAGTGAAAGGCATGATCGAGCCGGGCGTGTTCGCTCGCTTCCATCGACCGCGTGCGGGCATCGAGCAGCGCTTCATAGCTGCGGGTGATGAGGACAAAATCCGCCTCGGTCCCGCGCAAGGCGGCCAGGCGAGCGGACTCTCCCTCAAGCAGGCTGCGCACCTCGAACAAATCGTAAAGTGTGCGCGGTTGTGAGCTGAACAAATGCATCAGCGGCGATGCGGCGCCGTGGCCCGACAGATCAGCGACAAAGGATCCCTTGCCCTGCTCCGTCTTGATAATCCCCCGGGCGCGCAACAACTTCAGGCCCTCGCGCAGCGCCGTGCGCGAGACGCCGAGTTTTTCGGTCAGGCGCCGTTCCGAAGGCAACAATTGCCCGGTCTTGAGGACCCCGTCGACGATCAGGCGTTCTATGCGCTCACAGACCACGTCTGCGACTTGAGGATTACGGGTCACTTTCGCACTCTCCATCGAACCTCCCACTGGTATGACCAGCCTCACCGGCAAAACCCGTCACGTTCGAATACAACCCTAAGTTTATGTATAGGCAGTTATTTTTCTCAAAAACGGGGAAACAACCCCTGAAGAACTGGTTCGACCACTCAAACAACACATGGACAGTAGGTCGCGTCAGGCCAATGATGCAAGTGAGCTTTCACCGCAAACAGACCTCTAATAAAAACAAACGGAGGGTCGTGAACCGCCTATGAACATCCTCTACGATGAACGCGTCGACGGCGTTCTGCCTGATGTCGACAGAGCCGCCCTGCTCCAGGCACTGAGCGCTCGCCTGCCGGACCTGGAAGTCCTGCATCAGCGCGAAGAACTCAAGCCGTATGAATGCGACGGACTGTCCGCTTACCGCACTACACCGATGCTGGTGGTGCTGCCGCGCCATATCGACGAAGTCCAGGGTGTGCTCAAGCTCTGCCATGAGTTTCACGTCCCGGTGGTTGCTCGCGGCGCCGGCACCGGTTTGTCCGGCGGTGCTCTACCGCTCGAAAAAGGCGTACTGCTGGTGATGGCGCGTTTCAACAACATCCTGCACATCGACCCCGCCGCACGCACGGCGCGGGTTCAACCGGGCGTGCGCAACCTGGCGATTTCCCAGGCCGCCGCACCGTTCGGCCTGTATTACGCGCCGGACCCCTCCTCGCAGATCGCCTGTTCAATCGGCGGCAACGTGGCCGAAAACGCCGGTGGCGTGCATTGCCTGAAATACGGCCTGACCGTGCACAACCTGCTCAAGGTCGACATCCTCACCGTCGATGGCGAACACCTGAGCCTGGGCTCCGAAGCGCTCGACTCGCCCGGGTTTGACCTGCTGGCGTTGTTTACCGGTTCCGAAGGCATGCTGGGGGTGATCACCGAAGTCACGGTCAAACTGCTGCCCAAACCGCAAACCGCCAAGGTGCTGCTGGCAGCGTTCGATTCCGTCGAAAAGGCGGGTCGTGCAGTCGGCGACATTATTGCCGCCGGCATCATTCCGGGCGGTCTGGAAATGATGGACAACCTGGCCATTCGCGCCGCAGAAGATTTTATTCACGCCGGTTATCCGGTCGACGCCGAAGCCATTCTGCTGTGCGAGCTCGATGGCGTCGAAGCCGACGTCCACGATGACTGCGACCGTGTGCGCCAGGTGCTGGAACAGGCCGGCGCCACCGAAGTCCGCCAGGCCAGGGATGAGGCGGAACGCGTGCGCTTCTGGGCCGGGCGCAAGAATGCGTTCCCGGCAGTGGGCCGCCTCTCGCCGGATTATTACTGCATGGACGGGACGATCCCGCGCCGCGAGCTGCCCGGCGTGCTGCAGGCGATTGCCGCGCTGTCGGCTGAATACGACCTGCGGGTGGCCAACGTTTTCCATGCCGGTGACGGCAACATGCACCCGCTGATTCTGTTCGACGCCAACCAACCCGGCGAACTCGACCGCGCCGAAGTCCTGGGCGGCAAGATCCTCGAATTGTGCGTGAAAGTCGGCGGCAGCATCACCGGTGAACACGGGGTCGGCCGCGAGAAAATCAATCAGATGTGCGCGCAGTTCAACAGCGACGAACTGACCCTGTTTCATGCCGTCAAAGCCGCGTTCGATCCGGGCGGCCTGCTCAACCCTGGCAAGAACATTCCGACGCTGCATCGCTGCGCCGAATTCGGCGCGATGCACGTACACCTGGGTCAGATGCCCTTCCCTGATCTGGAGCGATTCTGATGCGCAGCGAACACGACATCGATGACAGCGGCGCGCTACTGGACCAGGTTAATCAGGCCCTGCAAAACGCCACGCCCCTGCGGATCCAGGGCGCCAACAGCAAAGCGTTTCTGGGCCGTATCGCGGCGGGCGAAGTGCTCGACACCCGCAGCCACCGAGGCATCGTCAGCTACGACCCGACCGAATTGGTGATCACCGCACGCTGCGGCACGCCGTTGGCAGAACTGGCCGATGTGCTGGATGCGGCGCAGCAGATGCTGCCGTGCGAACCACCCTCCTTCGGAGACGGCGCCACCGTGGGCGGGATGATTGCCAGTGGACTGTCCGGGCCGCGGCGCCCGTGGTCAGGCTCGGTCAGGGACTTTGTGCTCGGGACACGGGTCATCACCGGCCACGGCAAGCATTTGCGCTTCGGCGGCGAAGTCATGAAAAACGTCGCCGGCTACGATTTGTCGCGCTTGATGGCCGGCAGTTATGGCGCACTGGGTGTGATCACTGAAGTCTCGCTGAAAGTGCTGCCGAAACCTCGGCAAGCGTTAAGCATCAGCCTGGAAATGGACAGCGATCGTGCCTTGCTGCGCCTCGCCGAATGGGGCCAGCAACCGCTGCCGATCAGCGCCGCGTGCCACGACGGTCAGCGCCTGCACTTGCGGCTTGAAGGTGGCGAAGGTTCGGTGGCAGCGGCGCATGACCGCTTGGGTGGCGAAGTGCTGGACGCTTCGTATTGGGCGGATCTCAACGAACATCGACTGAGCTTCTTTGATGAAGACCAGCCGCTGTGGCGCCTGTCGGTCCCGCACAACACGCCTCGACTGTCCCTGCCCGGCCTGCAAATGATCGACTGGGGCGGCGCCCAGCGCTGGCTCAAATCCGATGCCGAAGCGGCGTTCATCCGCAAGGTCGTCGCTGAAGTCGGCGGGCACGTGACCTGCTACAGCCACGGCCTGATCGACAGCCCCTTCCAACCGTTGCCGGACGCGCTGATGCGCTATCACCGCAACTTGAAGGACCAACTCGATCCACGGGGCATCTTCAACCCCGGTCGCCTGTACGCGGAGCTTTGACCCATGCAGACCACCTTGAGCGAACAGGCCCGCCAACTGCCCCGCGCCGAAGAAGCCGAAAGCATCCTGCGCACGTGTGTGCACTGCGGTTTCTGCAACGCCACCTGCCCCACCTATCAACTGCTCGGCGATGAACTGGACGGGCCGCGCGGGCGCATCTACCTGATCAAACAGGTGCTGGAAGGCAACGAGGTCACCCAGAAGACCCAACAGCATCTGGATCGCTGCCTGTCTTGCCGTAACTGCGAAACCACCTGCCCCTCGGGCGTCGACTATCACAACTTGCTCGACATCGGCCGCGCGGTGGTCGATGCGGCTGTGCCGCGTTCGCTCGACCAACGCTTGTTGCGCGAAGGCTTGCGCAGCATCGTACCCAACCCGGGGTTGTTCAAAGCGCTGCTCAGCAGCGGTCAGGTGTTCCGTGCGCTGCTGCCCGACACGCTGCGAGCCAAGCTGCCGCGCCGTGTGTATCCGGCCAAACAACGTCCGACCGCCCGCCACACCCGACAGGTGCTGATGCTGGAAGGGTGCGTGCAGCCGAGTCTGTCGCCGAACACCAACGCGGCCACCGCGCGTGTCCTGGATCGACTGGGGATCAGCGTGACACCGGCGCGCGAGGCCGGTTGCTGCGGCGCGGTCGATTATCACCTGGACGCCCAGGCGGCCGGCCTTGATCGCGCGCGCCGCAATATAGACGCGTGGTGGCCGAGCATTGAACAAGGCGCCGAGGCCATCGTGCAAACCGCCAGCGGTTGCGGTGCCTTCATCAAAGACTACGGCCACCTGCTCAGCACCGATCCGGCGTATGCCGAGAAGGCCAGAAAGGTCAGCGCACTGGCCAAGGATCTGGTTGAAGTGTTGGGCGAGGAGCCGCTGGACCAGCTCGGCATCCACAGCGACCAGCGCCTGGCCTTCCATTGCCCCTGCACCTTGCAGCACGCACAGAAACTCGGCGGATCGGTTGAGGCGCTGCTGACGCGCCTGGGTTTCAACCTCACGTT
Organism: Pseudomonas sp. FSL W5-0299; assembly: GCF_005930655.1. Classification (NCBI taxonomy): domain Bacteria; kingdom Pseudomonadati; phylum Pseudomonadota; class Gammaproteobacteria; order Pseudomonadales; family Pseudomonadaceae; genus Pseudomonas; species Pseudomonas sp. FSL W5-0299. The sequence continues at coordinate 122,569 of NZ_RXHX01000012.1, read as the reverse complement.
CGTTCCCGACGGTCACCTGTGTTGCGGCTCGGCGGGCACCTATTCGCTGACCCAACCGGAGCTGTCCCGGCAACTGCGCGACAACAAGCTCAATGCGCTGGAAAGCGGTCATCCCGAAGTCATTGTCACGGCCAATATCGGCTGTCAGTCCCACCTTGACGGCGCGGGCCGAACCCCTGTGCGCCACTGGATCGAACTGGTCGAAGCCGCGTTGCCCTCATCGAACCCCGGAGTATCCCCATGAAAAGCAAAGCCGTCCTCAGCCAGACCGAAGTCAGCCGGATTCTCAGCGCCGCACGCAACGAAGCACAGAATAATCAATGGGCCGTGACCATCGTGATTGTCGACGACGGAGGCCATCCTTTGGCCCTGGAGCGCCTCGACGGGTGCGCCCCGATCGGCGCCTACATCGCGACCGAAAAGGCCCGCACCTCAGCCCTTGGCCGACGGGAATCGAAAGGCTATGAAGAGATGGTCAACGGTGGACGCTACGCGTTTTTGTCCGCGCCGTTGCTGACGTCCCTGGAAGGTGGCGTACCAATCATCGTCGATGGCCAGGTGATCGGCGCGGTCGGCGTGTCCGGCGTCAAGGCCGAGCAGGATGCACAAGTGGCCAAGGCCGGCGCGCAGTGCCTGAACTGAACTGAAAGCCCGATCAACACCGCATAACCCTGTGGGAGCGAGCCTGCTCGCGAATGCGGTGGATCAGCTGATATCAATGTTGATTGACACACCGCTATCGCGAGCAGGCTCGCTCCCACAGGGAATTGCGGTGGGTCCTACACCTCAGTTTTACTTGCGCACCAGTTTGTAGCGCACGCACTCTTCATAAAAATTCTGCCGGACATCCGCTGGCTTGAACCGCGACTTGCTGTCGTAAGTCTGTTCGGTGATGCCCATCGCCATCATGCGCATCCACGCCTTGCTGAATTTGTAGGCCTGTAGCTTCTGCCGGGCGGCATACAGGGAGACCCCGGCCAGCTTGAGTTCCTGGGCCCTCGCCGCCGTGCCCGCCCCCCAGCTGCACATATACCGGTCATTGGACGCCAGTTCCTTGGCTTGGGCAGAAGCTGCAACGCTGGCCAGGGCAAACGAGATCATCGTGACAAATACTCTTCGCAATTGCATTCCGCCTAACCACCTGAAAATGAAGTGGATTTTGGCGATAACCGTGACGCTTCGGGGCCAGCAAAATGCCTCTTTTTCAGCTATTGCAGCTTGAGCGTCTACGACAGCATCGAGACCGGCACCGAAATGCCGGCGCGCCTGCGGGCCGTGCTCGGTGACGATCAAGATGTGCGCGTGATCATTGTCGACCGTGCGCCGCAGATCGGCGCGACGATGGGGGATGGCATTCGTCCCTCCATCATCGAAGCGTCCGAACACCTGGGCGTCGAATGGGTGGTCAACGCCACTGTCGCGGCAGTGGACGGTGATCTGGACCGTCGGTTTCCGCGCCAGCCCGCTGACCGAACACCTGACCAGCGATCGCGACCCACAAGGGCGCTTGCACGTCGATGAGAACCTGAAGGTATTGGGCCAGACGCATGTCTATGCTGCCGGCGACGTCGCCTATGCCGCGACCGACGACCTTGGCAACTTCGCCGCTGATCGTGCCACCGCTCTGGCAGCGGCCGACCCGATGATTCCGGTGGCCTGAAGACCCGCCTGAACGTGGCGTCCGCGACAGCATCGCGGGCGCCTTTGCGTTTTCCATCGTAATGCCTGCACCCAATATGAATCAGCCAGACACTGGCGGTCATGGTTTAAGATCGTTTGAAGCGTCCTCCGGACTTGATAACCACTTCATGCGCTTAAACCTGAAGGTTCGTATGCCCTCCTCGCCACCCTTACCGGTTCAATGCCCCCGCCAGCCCGCCCGCACATGGCTGCGGTCACTGCTGTTGCAGAGCGCCATCCTGCCAGGCATCGCCAATGCCGGGCCCAGACCCGACAACATGGTTTATCTGCGCACGATTGACCCCACCATCGAGCAAGATATCCGCTACGCCAGCGCCCACAACTTCACCGGACACTCGCTCGACGGATACGATGCCGCCGAGTGCCTGCTGTCGCTGGACACCGCCCAGGCCCTCGCCCGGGTGCAACGGGCACTTCAAAAGCAAGGCTACGGCTTGAAGGTGTTCGACTGCTATCGACCCAGCCGTGCGGTGGCCGATATGGGCCGCTTCGCGACTGAGCCGGGGAACCCGCGCAAAGCCGAGTTCTATCCGCGCGTCGACAAGCAGGACTTCTGGCGGCTGGGGTATGTGGCGCGGGTGTCGAATCACTCCAGAGGCTCAACCGTGGACCTGACGCTCATCGGCCCCAAGGCTCTGCCCGCCGACACCTGGATACCCAAGGCCGCGCAAGTCGATTGCACCGCGCCTTATGCCCAGCGCTGGCGCGACGGCGCACTCGACATGGGCACCGGGTACGATTGCTTCGATGAGCGTGCGCACACCGCCAACCCGACGATCAATGCGACGGCAAAGGAAAACCGTCAGCGGCTCAGCAGCGCCATGGAGAAAGAGGGTTTCGCCGGTTACTCGAAAGAATGGTGGCACTTCACTTTCGGTGGAGACGGAGCGCCGAAGAACGTGATGGATTTTCCCATCACACCGCTGAGTACCAACGAGGTACTGGACAGCAGTCACCAATTGATTGTGGTCACCACAAAAAACTGGGATGACATTCAGGGCATCGCCCAGCGCTATGAACGAGACGGGGCCAGCTTTCGAAAAGTCGGCGACGGCTTTGCGGTGGTGGTCGGCAAGAACGGGATGGCGTGGGGTAAAGGGTTGGGCAACGTTGAGCCTGGTGAAGGACCGGTCAAACGTGAAGGTGATGGGAAAGCACCTGCCGGGATCTTCAGACTCGGGACTGCGTTTGGTTATGACGCGACGGCCGCGACAAAGCTGCCTTATCTTGCGCTGACCTCGACCACAGAGTGTGTGGATGACAGAAAATCCGAACGTTACAACGAATTGGTCGACGGCGCGGCGATAGCCAAGGACTGGAACAGTTCCGAGCAGATGCGCGAAGAGGCTGGGTATCGCAAAGGGATCTTTATCGAGCACAACACGCCAGCGTCACCGGGTGCAGGTTCGTGCATCTTTTTCCATATCTGGCGGGGACCTGCTTCGCCTACGTTGGGGTGTACGGCAATGGATCAGGGGGATATTTCGCGGTTGTTCGAGTGGCTGAATCCCCGTGAGTCTCCGGTGTTGGTGCAGATGCCTGAGGGGGAATATGAGCAATTGCGCGAGCGATGGAAGTTGCCTCAGCGTTGATGGAAGAGGTGAATCGAGTGCTGGATAACAGGTTCCGGCCGGCTAATCACGGAGCCCTGTAGCGGCTGCCTTGGTCAGCCCTGCTTCAAATCAAGGCAGTAGGTGTAATACCCCGTGTCGCGCACGTAACCCAACGATTCATACAACCGTTGCGCCCCCACATTATCCGTGGCCGTTTCCAGCACCATGCCCTTGGCGCCGGTCGACAGCGCAAAGGCTCGGGCAGCGTTCATCAGTAACCTGCCCACGCCCTGCCCCCTGGATTCGGGTTTGGTGAACAGGTCGCTGAGCAACCAGGTGCGGTGGGCGTCGATGGAGGAAAACGTCGGGTACAGTTGGACGAACCCCAGCGCATCACCGCAAAGGTCCGATGCGAAAAAGATCACGGATTCCTCCCGGTCAATGCGTTCGGCGATGAAGTCCCGGGATTGCGGCAGGTTCGAGGGCTGGCCGTAGAAGCCTCGATAAGCGTCGAAGAGGGGGGCGATTTTGTCGATGTGCGTTGCCTCGACGCGCAAGACTTGGACGGCCATGCCTGGGGTCTCCCTAGGGGTTACTTGGGTTGCGCCACCGTGCGCAAATAAGGTTTCACCGTTTTGAAACCATCCGGGTATTTCTTCTTCGCGTCCTCGTCAGAGACGGAAGTCGGAATGATCACATCCTCACCCGGACGCCAGTTCACCGGCGTGGCAACGGTGTGCTTGGCGTTCAGTTGCAGTGCATCGAGCAGACGCAATACCTCATCAAAGTTGCGCCCGGCGCTCATCGGGTAGATGAGCATCGCCTTGACCTTCTTGTCCGGCCCGATGATGAACACGGAACGCACCGTGGCGTTGTCCACTGCGGTGCGTGCGCCGCCGCTGGCATTCGGATGGATCATGTCGTAGAGCTTGGCCACCACCAGGTTTTCGTCGCCGATCATGGGGTAGTTGACCGCATGCCCCTGGGTTTCTTCGATGTCCTTGGCCCAGCTCGCATGATTGCTGACGGGGTCGACGCTGAGCCCGACGATCTTGGTGTTGCGTTTATCGAACTCTGGCTTGAGCCCTGCCATGTAACCGAGTTCAGTGGTGCACACCGGGGTGAAGTCCTTGGGATGCGAGAACAGAATCGCCCACTTGTCGCCGATCCACTCATGGAAATGCAGCGTGCCCTCGGTGCTTTCGACGGTAAAGTCCGGTGCTTCGTCGCCAATGCGGATGGTCATATCGTTCTCCTGACTGTGAGTTCGTAGGGAGGCCGTCGCAACGCCAGTCGCTGTTCCAACGGCATTCGGGATCTGTGTTGAACCGATCAACGCGCATCAGTATAGGAGACGCTTCAAGACCTGCCGGTAACCGGGACATTCACTTTGTAAGTCGTTGATTCAGGCCCTTGAAGGCTGCTCAGGCAACACCGCCAGCGCTGATGTTCTCGCCATCAGGTAGTAGAGAATGCCCGGCACCACCAGTCCCACGATCCAGGAAACATCGACACCGCCGAGCTGCGCGACCATCGGCCCGGAGTAGAAATGCGTGTCGACGAAAGGCAACTGGATCAATACGCCGATGACATACACGCTGATCCCGCGCGCGTTCCAGCGACCATACCGGCCCGCCGGATCGGACAGCTCAATCTGCACCTCAAGACACTCACAGAAACTCTGTGAGTGAACTGACCATATTCGCGTCCTTGTTTGTCCTTACATCTCCACCTGAGTCCCCAGTTCAATCACCCTGTTTAGTGGCAATCTGAAATATTTCAGGTTGCTGTTGGCGTTTTTCAGCAGGAACGCGAACAGACTTTCTCGCCAGCGCGCCATCCCAATGCGCTTGGTAGGGATCACCGTCTCCCGACTGAGGAAATAGGTCGTGCGCATCGGGCTGAAATCCAGCTCATTCAAGTGACAAAGACTTAAGGCCGTCGGTATATCGGGCTCCTCCATGAAACCGAAGTGCAGACTGACTCGGAAGAACCCTTCGCCATAGGCTTCAACCTCAAACCGTCGATCAGCAGACACCCGAGGACTGTCTTCAGACACCACGGTTAGAAGTACCACCTGCTCGTGCAAAACCTGGTTATGCAGCAGATTGTGCAGTAGCGCATGCGGAACAGCATCGGCCCTGGCCGTCAGAAAAACCGCCGTTCCCTGCACCCGATGCGGAGGCTGCGAACGAATGCTGCTGATGAACAACGGCAGAGGCAGCGCGGTCTCGTCCAACCGCTCGACGATGATTTTTCGCCCTCGCTTCCAAGTGGTCATCAAAATGAACAGGCCAATACCGGCGATCACGGGAAACGCTCCGCCCTGAAAAATCTTCGGCGCATTGGCAGCGAAGTACAGGCCGTCTACCAGCAAAAATCCGATCAGCATCGGGATGGCCAGCCAGCGAGGCGTTTTCCAAAGAAGCAGGACGACAGCTGAAGATAAAATGGTGGTGATCAACATGGTGCCCGTCACAGCGACCCCATAGGCAGCGGCCAAGGCACTGGACGACTCGAAGCCGATCACAAGCAGCACAACACCGACCATCAACGCCCAGTTAACCGTGCCGATGTAAATTTGCCCCTGCTCCTTGCTCGAAGTGTGCTGGATGAACATTCGAGGGACGTACCCTAACTGGATGGCCTGGCGCGTAAGGGAAAAAGCACCAGAGATCACGGCTTGAGACGCGATGATGGTTGCCAGCGTGGAGAGCGCGACCATCGGCAGCAGTGCCCACTCGGGAGCCAGAAGGTAGAACGGATTGCGCACAGCCTCCGGGTTGCCCAGGATCAAGGCTCCCTGGCCAAAATAATTGAGTACCAACCCTGGCAACACCAGAATGAACCAGGCACGGGCAATCGGTTTGCGACCAAAGTGGCCCATGTCGGCATACAGCGCCTCAGCACCGGTCAGTGCCAACACGACAGCGCCCAAAATCGCTACACCCATGCCCGGATGAACCACGAAAAATTGCACGGCCCAAGCGGGGTTGAGCGCTTGCAGGACTTCGGGGCGCTCAAAAATACCGTAGACACCGAGTGCATCCAACACCACAAACCACAGCACCATGACAGGGCCAAACAGGATGCCGATTCGGGCCGTGCCATGTTTCTGGATCAAGAACAGCGCCACCAACACGATCACTGACAAGGGCACGACCCAGTGCTCTATCCCGTCAAACGCCAGCTGAAGTCCTTCGACCGCAGAGAGCACCGAAATAGCCGGGGTGATCATGCTGTCCCCGTAAAAAAGTGCCGCACCGAACAGGCCGAGCAACACCAGGACCTTGCTCATGTGCGGATAAGGTGCGGCCGCACGACGGGCTAAGGCCGTCAACGCCATGATGCCGCCTTCACCCTGATTGTTGGCACGCAGGATGAACAGTACGTATTTGATCGAGACGACCCAGATCAGTGACCAAAAGATCAACGACAGAATGCCCAGCACGCCGTCATGGTTTACCTGGACGCCGTAGTGGCCGGAAAATACTTCTTTCAGCGTGTAGAGGGGGCTGGTGCCAATGTCCCCGTAAACCACTCCGACAGCGGCGACGAGCAAGCCCACTCCTGACGTTTTTGATGGGGAGTCTTCGTATGCAACGGTTGCTGTCTCACTCAAGGGTCGCTTCTCTCAAATTACGGGGAGGAAGTGCATCCCATCCTTGGGCAATACAGTTTGCCAGGGCCATATGAAAAGCAAGGCGCATGGACGATCAAAAAAATCGCGCCCAGTATCGTTGCGGGCAAAAGCACCGATCGTAAAGAAAGCGTAAAAATTTTTACGGCAGCCAGGTAATCCGGGGGCTGCTGTTCGAGACGTGGGTAGCTGTTGTGCACTTTTTTTTTGCGCTTTTTTTGTCTCGTCGCGAGAAAACTTGCGTTCAGCAACCGTAAGCTAAGCTTAGAGCAGCTTATTGCACACGATGCTCGCGTCTGCAGGTTTGGGGTTGTTCTGGAGAGCGTCTGCAACAGCTATTTCAGACAGGCCCAACCTATTCACGCAGGACTACGTGATGACCGAGCCCCTCCTCAGTTTTGATCAACTCAAACGTGCTGCCGCCTCCGGCGAGATTGATACTGTTCTGGTTTGCATGGTCGACATGCAAGGCCGACTGGTCGGCAAGCGATTCCAGGTCGAGTTTTTCATCGACAGCGGCCACGAAGAAACCCACTGCTGCAATTACCTGCTGGCCGACGACATCGACATGGAACCCGTACCGGGTTACGCCGCCGCCAGTTGGAGCAAGGGCTATGGCGACTTCGTCCTCAAACCCGACATGTCCACTTTGCGACGGGTGCCCTGGCTGGAATGCACGGCGCTGGTGCTGTGTGATGTCCTCGATCACCACCATCGGCGGGACCTGCCGCACAGCCCGCGGGCGATTCTGAAAAAGCAGATCGAGCGACTGCGCGAACGCGGCTACACCGGCATGTTCGCCTCGGAACTGGAGTTCTATCTGTTCGACGAGAGCTACGAGGCCATCCACAAGCGCAACTACCTCAAACCAAAAACCGCCGGCCACTACATCGAGGATTACAACATCCTCCAGACCACCCGCGAGGAGCCGGTGCTGCGGGCGATTCGCAAGCATCTGCAAGCGTCCGGCATTCCCGTGGAAAACTCCAAGGGTGAATGGGGCCCGGGCCAGGAAGAGATCAACATACGTTACGCCGATGCGCTGACCATGGCCGACCACCACGTCATCATCAAGCACGCCTGCAAAGAGATCGCGCAGCTGCAAGGCAAGGCGATCACGTTCATGGCCAAGTGGCGGTATGACGCCGCCGGTTCCAGCAGCCACATTCACAATTCGCTGTGGGACAAAAACGCCAAGAAGCCGCTGTTCTTCGACGCCAAGGCCGAGTTCGGCATGTCGAAGTTGATGCGTGCCTGGGTGGCCGGCCAGCTGAAATACGCCAACGACATCACCTGCTTTCTCGCGCCGTACATCAACTCCTACAAGCGCTTTCAGGCCGGCACCTTTGCGCCGACCCGTGCGGTCTGGAGCCGCGACAATCGCACCGCAGGCTTTCGTCTGTGTGCAGAAAGCAGCAAATCCATCCGCATCGAATGCCGCATCGGCGGCGCCGACCTCAACCCTTATCTGGCCTTTGCCGCGTTGATCGCTGCGGGGCTGGCCGGTATCGACGAGAAGCTCGACCTCACGCCGCCCTTTGAAGGCGATGCCTACGTCGACGAACACTTGCCTGAAGTGTCGAAGACGCTGCGCGAAGCCTGCGCCGCCCTTCAGGGCTCCACCATGTTGCGCGAGGCATTCGGTGATGAAGTGATCGACCACTACGTGCACACCGCCGAGTGGGAGCAGAAAGAGTACGACCGGCGCATCACCGACTGGGAATTGCAGCGCGGTTTCGAGCGCTATTGAGACCGCCATCATGACTGCAACGATTCAACTCATCTCACCGGTCGATGGCCGGGTCTATGCCGAACGTCGCTGTGCCGATGCTGCGCAGATCGAGCAGGCGCTGGCGGCTGCCGCAGCGGCCCAGGCGCAATGGAAGCACCGACCGCTGAACGAGCGCGCCGATTTTTGCGGTGCCGCCGTTGACGCGATGCTGGCCATGAAGGACGAAATCGTCCCGGAACTGGCCTGGCAAATGGGCCGCCCCGTGCGCTTTGGCGCGGGCGAACTGCGCGGTTTCGAAGAGCGCGCCCGGTATATGATCGCCATTGCACCCGAAGCGTTGGCAGCCATTGAACCCACGCCTGTCACCGGTTTCCGCCGCTGTATCAAGCGCGAGCCGATGGGTACGGTGCTGGTCGTCGCCCCTTGGAACTACCCCTATCTGACGGCAGTGAATACGATTATTCCGGCACTGATGGCCGGCAACAGCGTCATCCTCAAACACGCCTCACAAACGCTGCTGGTGGGCGAACGGTTCGCCGAAGCGTTTCGCCGCGCCAATCTGCCCGAAGGCCTGTTCCATAACCTGCTGCTCAATCATGACCAGACCGCCGCAATCATTGCCTCTGGCCGCGTGCAGCAGGTGAACTTCACCGGCTCGGTCGGCGGTGGCAAAACGATGGAAAGCGCAGCGTCAGGCCACTTCCTCGGCCTGGGCCTGGAACTCGGCGGCAAGGACCCGGCCTACGTCCGCGCAGACGCCAACCTCGACCACGCGGTGGAAAACCTGGTGGACGGCAGCTTCTTCAACTCAGGGCAAAGCTGCTGCGCCGTCGAGCGCATTTATGTCGATGAAAAAATCTACCCGGCGTTTGTCGAGCGATTCGTCGCGCTGACGAATCAATACGTACTGGGCAATCCATTGGACGAAGCCACCACACTCGGTCCGCTGGTCAATCCGGGCGCGGCTGAATTTGTGCGCGGGCAGATCGCCGATGCGCTGGCCAAGGGCGCAACAGCGCTGATCGATCCGAAGGCGTTTCCCCTCGACGCACCCGGCAGCGCCTACCTCGCGCCCCAGGTGCTGGTCGATGTCAGCCATCACATGTCGGTGATGCGCGAAGAAAGTTTTGGTCCCGTGGTCGGCATCATGCCGGTGACCAGCAATGACCAGGCCATTGCCTTGATGAACGACAGCGAGTTCGGGCTCAGCGCTTCCGTCTGGACTCAGGACCTCGCCGCCGCCGAACGCTTGGGCAACGCGATCGACACCGGCACCGTGTTCATGAACCGCTGCGATTACCTGGACCCGGCCCTGGCCTGGACCGGCGTCAAGAACAGCGGTCGCGGCGTGACGCTATCGCGCCTGGGCTACGAGCATCTGACCCGAGCAAAATCCTTCCATTTGCGCCATGAGATCTGAGCCATGAGCCTGACCGGAAACTGGAACTACCCCACGAGCATCCGCTTCGGTGTCGGTCGCATCGGCGAGCTGGCCGAGGTCTGTCGCAGCCAGGGTATCCAGCGACCGTTGCTGGTCACCGACAGCGGCCTGGGGCGCGCGCCGATCACCACGGCGGCGTTGGATTCCTTGCGCGCCGCCGGCCTCGGCGTCGCGCTGTTTTGCGACCTCAAGCCCAATCCTGTCGAAGCCAACCTCGCAGGCGGACTCGATGCCTGGCGCGCCGGCAAACACGATGGCGTGGTGGCTTTTGGCGGCGGCAGCGGCCTGGACATGGGCAAGCTCATCGCTTTCATGAGCGGCCAGACTCGGCCGGTCTGGGATTTCGAAGACATCGGCGACTACTGGACACGCGCCGACGAGAGTCAAATCGCTCCGGTTATCGCGGTGCCGACGACGGCGGGCACCGGTTCGGAAGTCGGCCGCGCAGCAGTGATTATCGATGAACGCACCCACACCAAACGCATCATCTTCCACCCGAAAATGATGCCGCGCGTGGTCATCAGCGACCCGACCCTGACCGTCGGCATGCCGGCCAAAATCACCGCAGGCACCGGCATGGACGCCTTGGCGCACTGCCTGGAAGCCTACTGCGCGCCTGGTTTTCACCCGCTGGCCGATGGCATCGCAGTGGAAGGCATCCGCTTGGTGGCCAACGCGCTGGTGCGGGCAGTCCACACCCCGTCCGATCTCGATGCGCGCGCGCAAATGCTCGCCGCCGCCGCGATGGGCGCCACCGCATTCCAGAAAGGCCTGGGCGGCATGCACGCCCTCTCGCATCCGGTCGGCGCGCTATACGACACCCATCACGGCATGACCAACGCCACCTTCATGCCCTACGTACTGCAATTCAATCGCCCCGCCATCGAAGAACGCATCACGCGCCTGGCGGCTTATCTGCGTCTGCCCTCGCCCGGCTTCGACAGCTTTCTGGCCTTCATCCTCAAACTGCGCAAAGACATCGGCGTGCCGCACACGCTGATCGAGTTGGGCGTGGATGACCAACAGGCCGACCTGATCGCGGACATGGCCATTGTCGACCCCTCTGCCGGCGGCAACCCGCTGCCATTGACCCGGGCTGGCGCGGCAAGCATTTTCGACGCGGCTTATCACGGCCGTATCTAGAGCAGTTGTCTGTCCAGACATCGGGCATGGACAGGGTGTACCGGTTGGAAAAGGAGCAGTACGACAAGGGGTTGAAAGCCAGCCCATCCGGGACACGGATGGATGCGTATCAAAACCTGAAGGGGCACACAACATGAAGCCAGCAAGCCAAGCCGGCACCAACGCGTCGCACGACGATGACGTCAAGGTGCTGCACAGCATGGGCTATGCCCAGCAACTCTCGCGACGAATGGGCGTTTTCTCCAACTTTGCCATTTCCTTTTCGATCATCTGCATCCTCTCGGGTGGCATCAACTCACTCGCCCAGGGCACCTCGGGCGCGGGTGGTGCGTCCATCGGCATCGGCTGGCCGATCGGTTGCCTGATCTCCGGGGTCTTCGCCATGGCCATGGCGCAGATCTCATCAGCCTACCCAACCGCTGGCGGCCTCTATCACTGGGGCTCGATTCTCGGGAACCGCTTTACCGGGTGGCTGACGGCCTGGTTCAACTTGTTGGGGCTGGTGACCGTGCTCGGCGCGATCAACGTCGGCACTTACTACTTCTTTTTTGGTGCTTTCGGACCCGCATTGGGGATGGAAGACACCATCACGACACGGATGATTTTCCTGGCGATCCTCACGGGGTTGCAGGCCTTGTTTAACCACCTGGGGATTGGCCTGACCGCGAAGCTCACCGATTTCTCGGGCTATCTGATCTTCGCCACTGCACTGGCGCTGACCATCGTCTGCCTGATCTCGGCGCCCAGTTATGAGTTTGCCCGGTTATGGACCTTCAGCAACTACTCCGGCGAAGCAGGCGGCAACGTCTGGCCGCAGGTCTCGAACGGCTGGATCTTCATGCTCGGCCTGCTCTTGCCGATCTACACCATCACCGGTTATGACGCCTCCGCGCACACCTCCGAAGAAACCCGCAATGCCGCCCTGTCCGTGCCACGGGGCATGGTCATGTCGGTGGTCTGGTCGATGCTGTTCGGCTGGGTGATGCTCAGCTCGTTCGTGCTGATGCTGCCGAGCATGGACGAAGCGGCGAAGCATGGCTGGACCGTGTTTTTCTGGGCGATGGACACGCAAGTGAACCCGACGGTAAAAACGGCGCTGTACGTGGCCATTTTCATCTCGCAATTCCTCTGCGGACTGGCGACCGTGACCTCGGTCTCGCGCATGATCTTCGCCTTCTCCCGCGACGGAGGCCTGCCCTTCTCCAGAGCATTGTCATCGGTCTCGCCAACCCTGCGCAGCCCGGTGGCGGCAATCTGGACCGGCGCTACCCTCGCGGTGTTGTTCGTCTGGGGCTCGTCGGTGATCTCGATCGGTGAAACACCGGTCTACACCATCGTCGTGTCTTGCACGGTGATCTTCCTGTTCTTCTCCTTCATCATCCCTATCGTGCTCGGCCTGTTCACCTACGGGACCTCGAGATGGCCAACCATGGGACCGTGGAACATGGGACGATTCTGGTTCACCGTGTTCGCCCTCCTCTCGATCCTGTCGATGGTGATCATCTTCGTCATCGGCATCCAGCCACCGAACGATTGGGCGCTGTACATCACCATCGGCTTCCTGGTGCTGACGGCGATTGTCTGGTTCGGTTTTGAAGCCCGCCGCTTCCAGGGGCCGCCGGTGGGCGACGTGATCATCAGGCGTCAGGCTGAAATCGCTGCGGCGGAAGAGGCGCTGAACAAACGTTTCGGAGACTGATGCCACCACCATAAAAACGGGACGCCAAGCGTCCCGTTTTATGAAAACAGATAGATCAGGAGTTGTTTAATAAACTGACATTCACTTCCTATAGGCACTGATAGCTTCGACAACGCCCACAAAGCCACTACCGCCTGAGCCTGTTTCGAGGCAGCAATCCCGAGGTGTGTTGGCGCTGTGCGGGTACCGTCGTCGATTACAGCAGAGGAGTTTTACGCTGCGTTGGGTTATCAGAACATCCGCGACGAGTTCCATGGGGCTGAGCGCACCATCGTCATGGAAAAGCGGCTTGAGACTACCCCCCTAGTCGCTCAGTTTGCGGGCACGGTGATCACTGGTGTCTGAGGCGCCACGCCCGTTTCGGCCAGCGAAAACAGGACAAGAATAAACAAGAACTCCGATTTGGATTTCATGTCACGGTCATCGATCCAGAACCAATAGTCGCGATAGCGAACGGCTGCATAGGCATCGATTGGCCGCTCCCTGCTTGAGTGAATGCGCACTAATGGTTCGTCCCATGGGCTTGGATGCTCAGGCGCGGCAGGCGCCGGGTTTGCACGTCCTTCTTGCACATGGGCAGGTGGAACCTCGATGGTAGCGGCCAGCTCCACGAAGATTTCCGACATGGAACGAGTGAGTAGCACGACCTCGGTATCATCCTGCTGCACCATGCCGAACTTTAGATTCAGCTCGCTGGCATCGGGGCTCAAGTGAAGGAGTTCGCGCACCTTTCGGCGATCTTTCTCGATGTCGTCGGAGACGTCCCGCGAGATCAGGACGAGCATGCTTTCATCGTTGCTTCGTTGATTGATGCGCATCCCCAGCGACTCAGAGCGCTGGATCCGTCTGAAGGCCTCCAGTAACTCGTAGAAACGCGGATCTGCTGCTCGAAAACGCGAGGGGGATGTGGATCGGTTATAGACACCATTAACGGCGCTGGTGGTCAATTGCAGGACGCGATCAATAGGATAGCCGGCCTGAATCAGGGAGAACACGGCAGCCGGCGATAGGGGCTGCAGTAAATAGCGAGAGAATCTCTCCCCGGAAAGCGGGGTGTAGCTGATCGTCGGTCGATCCGTGTACACCCCGGAAGCCCCTATGGCCTGGCTGTTTCCATCGCTGGGAAGTCCAGAATACCAACTCGCTGCGAGGCTGACCTGGCTCTGCATCGCGCTGGAGGCAATGACCGAGGAAACCTCGAGGAACACGGGCGCATCTGCGTAGCGTAATTTGACGATATTGAGCAGTGTCTGTTCTTTCCAGGTCGAGGCAATAACTGCACTGTAATCTGTACGGTCACGCTGAATCGAGTTCGGTCCCATCGTTGTGCACCCGGTCACGCAGCAGGCAACGAAGAAGAGCGCTACTTGACGAGTACGGCCCGGCAATAGCCTGGTCTTCGCCGTTGAAAGATCGTGATCCATGACCTTGCCTCACAACGTATTGTTCTGTTGCACTGGGCAATCGGGTTCAGCACGCGAGGTAATGACTGCGCACTGGATCGGTTTCATAAGTCTTCTTCTCTCAACACTTTGATGCGCCCCGATTTTTCAGCGGCCACCAACGAGGCATGGTCTTTCGCGTTTTGCTTGGCGTAGCTCTGGGCAAATTCGCCAATAGCCAGATCGAAGGTGTCCGACTTGCCCAAATAGCCGCTGATGAGCGCAGCATCCCCGGATTTGGCGTGGGCACGGGCCAGGGTGAGCCCGCATAACTCGGCATACAGCTTCATTTGATCGACCGTCGCGCCTTCGACAGGGGCCGCCATTTTCATGTCTCGCAACTGCCGTACGAAGAAATGCCGGCCATTTTCCCCCTGTGTCCAGCCCAGGAAAATATCGCTGGAGGCCTGCATCAGGCGTTGCCCGGTGACCACGCGCTCACCTTGATTCTCAAAGTCACTCTTGCCCGCAAAAGGAGCCAACACCGAAGGACAGGCTTCCTTGAATTGAAGGAGCAACGGGTGATTTTCAGCAGAAAAGAACAGGCCGACAAAACAATAGGTGCCGACGCTTCCGATCCCGACAGCCTTGACGACAAAGTCTTCGAGACGGTAACGATCGAACAGCACACGCCGTTCAAGCGGTAGCGATAATCGATAGTCTTGCAGCGCCACCTGCACACGTTGTGCAAAGTCCTTTTCATAGATATGAAACAGTATCGGTGGCTGATCGAGCAGGCGTCGACGTCCCGCTACTACGCTGCTGATTGTCGGATAAAGGTATTCGCCGATGCGTGCTTTGGCCTTGGCAATCAGCTGAACTCGGTTCTTTTTGATTTTCGCGTTGGGGGCCATGTCGATGATCGTTTGAGCGTCCAGGCGGTCATACCAGACGTCCAGCGGGCTCATCTTCGACAGTTTGCGCAGGCGCTCGCGGTAAGCACGAACACACTGGACCGCTATCGCCTGAGCGTCTTTGTCGCTGAGCCGGTTGTCACGGGCAGCCACGACGAAACTGATTGCGAGGCGTTTTACATCCCATTCCCAAGGGGCTGGAAGCGTTTCGTCGAAATCGTTAATGTCAAAAATCAGGTTGCGTTCAGGAGTGGCAAAAAGTCCGAAGTTCAAAAGATGACAGTCCCCGCAGGCTTGGACTTGAATGCCTGTGTTCGGCGTATTAGCCAAGTCATGAGCCATCACCCCGGCAGAGCCACGCAAAAAGGTAAACGGGCTGCGTAACATGCGCCCGTAGCGAACCGGAATCAGATTGGGCAGGCGATATCGGTTAGACGCTTCCAGGATTTCAATAGGGTCGCGGTGTTTACGCTTCGGCTTCCAAACGGCGTGAAGTGCGTGCGGCACGCTCTCGGATAAACGCTCACCTGCTTCCAGTCGTTCCTTGCGCGAGCGAAAAATCGGTTCATCGTTCTCCATGCCTTTTGCGTCCTTCAACGTACCTTTGATAGGACTCTGCTTGTTGCGAGACATGTCCGCTCCTTTGTTCTCTGGGGCACCATTGAGTCAACCACGGTTGTAATGAGCCATATCAGGGCAAGGCCGTAGCCATTGTTCATCAAAACGCTAACACCAGATGGCATTGGCATTTCTGACAAAAATCAATGCAGCGACGGGAAAAGCGTTCAGTGATGGGATGCCTTCAAGCAGATGTGTCAACGCCCGGATCTACCGGGCGTTCGATGGAAAAATAAATCCGTCCCCTTTTTTCCTCTCGTCCCCTTTTTTTCCTCTTTTTTTCCTCTCACACTTCCCCCCACGCAACAGCGGCATTGTCATCGCAACGGGGGCAGATCCGATCGTGATACGAACAGTGCAAGCACGGCAGCCACCAGAAGAAATAGTCCACTCGCGATGAATGTTGCCTGGTAGCCAGCTCCGTCATAAAGCAGCCCACCCAGCGTCGCGCCGAGTGTGATAGCCAACTGAATAACCGCCACCATCAAACCGCCTCCGGTTTCGGCATCACGGGGAAGCGTGCGTGATAGCCATGTGAACCAGCCCACAGGCGCGCACGTAGCAATCAGGCCCCACACACCCAGCAAAACGGCTGTCGCCCACATCGAGTTGCCGAAGACGAGTAGAGCCACAGCAATCCCCGACATCAGCAGTGGAATGATCATCAGCACTCGATTAAGGCTTCTGTTCAACACCGGGCCGATCACCATGGTGCCCACCAATCCGGCCATTCCGATAATCAGCAATAGCAGGGACAGTCCAGACACATCAACGCGGGTCACCGACTCTAGAAACGGACGCAGATAGGTGAATAACGCGAACTGCCCCATAAACAAAAATGCCACTGCGGCCATGCCCAGCGAGACTTTGGCGCTACCTAACAGCCGAAACACATCAAGTGCAGATCCAGACTCAATTTGCCCAGGCATTTTCGGCAGCGTGAATGCTTGCCAACAGAGCGCCAGAGCGGCAAGCGGAACCACGCAGAAGAATGCACCTCGCCAGCCGATCAGCCCGCCCATGAAACTGCCAATGGGGGCTGCGACTGCAGTGGCGAGTGCGGTACCGCCCTGAATCAAAGCGATGGCTTTAGGCACAAAACTTTCGGGAGCAATCCGTATCATGACGGCGGTCGACATTGACCAACTGCCACCAATGGCGATCCCCAAAATGGCTCGACCCACCATCAGTGTCGAGTAGTTCGGGGCAAAAGCGACGAGCGTGCCAGAGGCAATCATCAAGGCCGTCAGGAAAAGCAAAACGGGTCTTCGGTCGAGCCGGCGAATGACTGAAGAGATGAAAAGGCTGGTGACAACCGCGAAGAGGCCGGAAATTGAAATCGCTTGTCCGGCCTGCCCCTCTGTCAGCGCGAGATCGGTCGCAATCGGTGTGAGCAAGCTCACCGGCAGAAACTCCGATGTCACCAACGCAAAGGCGCACAGCGACATCGCCAGGACGGCGCCCCATACCTGTCGGCTCGCGGCTTGAATAGGTAAGGCAGTGCTGCTCATCTGATTTCCTTCAATACGTAAAGCGCCAACGCCTGTTGAGAGCGCATGGCCTGATAGCCCAACGATCAGTGTCACTTAAGGTTGGTTTGGAAGAACGAGGTCAGCTTGGCAAACGGGATAAGATCGACCCGATCATAGAGATCCACGTGGCCCGCACCTGGAATGATGACAAGCTCTTTGGGTTGACCAGCCAGACGATAGGCCTCTTCACTGAACTCACGGGAGTGAGCGTTTTCACCGGCGATAAACAGCATCGGACGTGGCGAGATCGTCTCGATATCGTTGAACGGATAGAAATTCATGAACTTGGTATTGCTGGCCAGCGTCGGGTGAGTGGTCAGTAACGGCGACTGGCCTTTGGGGGTGAACTCACCGCGTGGCGTGCGGTAAAAATCGTAGAACTCGCGCTCGATAGCGTTGGACTTGTCCGTCAGCTCATGGACAGTTCCGCTGGTGTACTGGGTTTCGCCCCCGATGAACTCGACATAGCGCTGCTCGGCAGCAGCGGCGATCGCTTGTTTCCTCTGCTCGACAGTGACGGAATGCTTCAGGCCATTTCGATTGGCCGCGCCCATGTCGTACATGCTGACCGTGGCAATGGCCTTCATCCGAGGGTCGATCTTGGCAGCGCTGATGACGAAGCTGCCGCTACCGCAAATGCCCAGGACACCAATCCGGTTCCGATCAATGAACGTCTGTGTGCCAAGGTAATCAACAGCGGCACTGAAGTCCTCAGCATAAATTTCTGACGAGACCGCGTTGCGCGGTTGCCCATCGCTTTCGCCCCAGAACGACAGATCGATGGCAAGGGTCACGAAACCTTGCTCCGCCAGTTTCTGGGCATACAGGTTCGAACTCTGCTCTTTGACCGCGCCCATGGGATGGCCAACGATGATCGCTGCGCTTTTGCTGCCTGGTTTCAAATCTTTAGGAACAAACAGATTCCCTGCAGTTTTCATCTGGTACTGATTGTTGAAGGTCACCTTCGTCATCGTGACCTTCTCACTTTTGTAAAAATTATCGGCTCCGTTAGACATGTCGGCTCCCAGTGCAGAGAGCGACGCCATCAGAAGGCCGAGCAAGATAACGAGTTTTCTCATGTGCTGCTCCCATCAGTGAATAGGTGCTGATCGACATGGTTGCCGGGCCTGGATCAGCGGATCGTGTGGGCTCTGCCTGTGACCACAGGTGAGGCTTGCCCTATTCTCTGGGAATACGCAGTGCTTGATAATCTAATGAAAGCTTGTTGAAGTTATAAGCACAGCTAATCAATTGCGATAGGCAGGCTCCGATGCCACGACATAATTTGAACGACCTTCTGGCCTTTGTGACGGTCGCCAGGGAAGGCAGCTTCACCCGAGCGGCCGCCCTCTTGGGTGTCACGCAATCCGCCCTGAGCCAGACTGTTTCCGGGCTTGAAAAGCGCCTGAAAATTCGCCTACTGACGCGTACCACTCGCAGCGTTTCGCCGACGAGCGCGGGGGAACGCCTGATGCAAGCCATTGGTCATCGTTTTGACGAGATCGAGGCCGAACTGGATGCTTTGACCGAGCTTCGTGACAAGCCGGCGGGCACGGTGCGCATTACTTGCGGTGATTTTGTCCTGAAGACAATTCTCCTTCCGCGACTCACGCCTTTGCTCCTCGAATACCCTGACATCAAGGTTGAGTTTGATATCAACTATGGCTTCCGGGACATCGTTGCTGATCGCTTCGATGCGGGCATCAGATTCGGCGACACCGTCGATAAAGATATGATCGCCGCGCCTATCGGACCTGAAGTACGAATGGCTGCGGTGGCATCGCCTTCGTATTTCGCACGCAACAGCATGCCTAAGAAACCACAGGATCTGGTGAATCACACATGCATCGACATACGCTATCCAACCCTTGGCGGAGTTGACGCCTGGGAATTCGAAAAGCGTGGTCGAAAGATCAACGTGCGTGTCGTGGGCCAAGTCATTGTGAATACCAGCGCACATGTCCCGGCAGCGGCAGTTAATGGCTTAGGCATTGCCTATTTACCGGAGGAAGAATTTGCACCGCACATTGAAGAGGGCCGCTTGGTGCGGGTACTGGAAGACTGGTGCCCTTTATTCCCGGGTTATCACCTGTACTACCCAAGCCGTCGTTTGCCGACTCCAGCCTTCTCGCTCGTTCTGAATGCTCTACGCGGTGAGGCTTTCTATTAACGCGGCGGATGGGATGGGGTTTGTGTTGGATCGAATGCGGTTACCGCCTTTGATGCAGGGCATTGGAAGGCGGGAACAACGACTATCGGGCGGTAAAATCTCTAAACGAGGGCATTACGAGCGGCCCTTGGGCTTGGACGAAATGTGCGGGTGTCGTCTTCCGACACATTAGCGTGCAGCGTGTCGGGATAGACGGTGGCGCTGGAGCCAATGCAGATCGACCCCAGCACCTACGGCCCGGTTTGCCCGGAACGGCCGCCCAGGATTACTTCAGTTTCGCCAGCATGGCCACGGCGACTGCCTTGGCCGACTGTGGGTTCTGGCCGGAAATGACTTCGCGATCTTCGATCACGTTCTCGCTCCATGGCTTGGCTTCGGAGAAGTTAGCACCGGCTGCCGTCAGGCCATCCTGCGGGAACAGTTTCATATGGCCGCCGCCGAGGAAACCTTTGGCCTGCTCCTCTTCCGCGTCGGTGAAGGCGGTGACTTTGTAGCCCTTGTAAATCCAATTGGCTGGCGCTGCCGGCTGTTTGCCCGATTCCAGTGCGGAGACAAAACCGTGCGCATCCGGGATCGCCGACAACATGGCTATGGTGCCATGGCAGGTGAAGCCGGTGATCTTGCCTTTTTCGTGGAAGTTGGTCAGCAGTTGGCCCAGTTGCTTGTCCTTCAGCAGATCCTGCATCGGGATATGACCGCCAGGCACGAATACAGCATCGAACTTGTCGTAGCCGATTTTCTGAACCTGCGCGAAGCTGATTGCCGGCGAGCCGCTCTTCGAGGTCAGCTTCAGCGTGTCCAGCAGCGCAAGACTTTCCTGACGGGCCTTTTCATCGCCGCCCCAGAAGCTCACATCATTGGATTTCTGGTCTGCGGTTGGCGCCTTGCCGCTAGGGGTGGCAAATACGACGGTTTGACCCGCCTCGATGAAGGTCTGCACCGGTTGCATTAATTCGTTCAGGAAGAAGCCTGTTTGCATGACCTTGCCGTCTTTCAGGTCCAGTTGAGCCTGATCCGACAGTACAACCAATACCGTGCCGGCGTTGGCATAGTTAGCGGCAGCGGTTAGCAGGGCGGCAATAATGGTTTTTTTCACGCGATTCTCCAGTAGCAATGGTTTGTTGGCGCCATCTTATTACTAGAGCAGAGAGTGATAGAGCCCCTGAATTGAATTTCACTTATTACACTGAGTAATCAATAGTTGGAGCTTGCTGTCGCTGAAGTGCCAGGCCTGTGGTTGAAATTTTCTCGGTGAAAACTCCGGGGCATGGATAACCCTCCGTATCAACGATCGTAGGGATTTCCTCAAACAGGACGTGCCAACGCCCGGAAATACCGGGCGTTGGCCAATTGAAAAGACTGTGATTGTTCAGCCAGGCATTGATTCGCGGCTGAAAGCGTCCAGCTCCCGCACCAGGCTCTGTGCTGCCAGCATGACCAGTTCACGACCTTTGTCTGGCGTCGCCAGCGCCGGGTCCGAACCCATGCGGCCATCGGGGTGGCGTGCGCGGAAGTCCATCGCTTCGCGGATCGGGCCCCAAGGGGCGATCTGCGGCGAGTATTCAGCCGATTTGATCGAATCCGGGTAGGCCCATTGTGTGACCGCAATCTCGGACGGCGTGGCATGAACGCCGTGCCCCGTAGGAAACTGCTCGCGCGCAAGCTCCCCTACCCCCTCAAGGTCCCACCAATTGCACAACTTGAGCGCGAACCCTGCTGGGCGTCGAGCGAAGCTGGCTTCGGCGTAGAGCTCAGAGAACGCCGCCTCAATCGATGCAACGTTGCCACCGTGGCCATTGAGAAAGAGGATTTTTTCAAACCCGTGAGCGGCCAGCGAGCGCACCCAATCGCCAATCGCCGCAATGAAGGTCGACGGACGCAGCGAGATGGTTCCAGGGAACCCAAGATGGTGCTGGGCCATGCCGATATTGAAGGTCGGTGCAATCAGGATGTCTGAGTTTTTTTGCGCTTCACCGGCAATGATTTCCGGGCACATCCAGTCGGTTCCCAGAAGACCGGTAGGACCGTGTTGTTCGTTCGAACCAATCGGGATCACGATGGTGCGGCTGCGTTGAAGAAATTGGCCGATCTCGGCCCAGGTCGACAGGTGTAAAAGCATTTGAGTTCTCTCTTTTAAAGGGTTCCTTGCGGAACATGACAAAGGACGCGGGTGGCAACAGATCAACCCGCACTGTATTCCGGAATCGCGCCGTCACGCGTTTTCGGCTTGGTCGACAGGATCACCAATGCTGCGCACAAAAATACGCAACCCACGATAACGACGCCAAGATTTGCGCTGCCGGTTGCGGTTTTTGCCCAGCCGATTATGGCCGGCCCCCAGAAGCCGCCGGAAAGACCGATGGTATTAATCAAGGCAATGCCCCCTGCCGCCGCCTCGCCCTTGATGTGTTCGGAGGGCATCGCCCACAACACGGTGTAGGCCATGAACATCATGGCGGTTGCCACGGTCAGCAGTGCCAGCGCGGCCATCAGGTTGCCGTCGGCAAAAGGGTACATAAGCAGCAGGATCGCGCCGATCCCCGCCGGCACTGCGCAGTGATAGCGTCTTTCACCGACACGGTCCGACCGGCGCCCTATCCAGTACATGCCGCAAGCGGCGGCGACATAGGGAATCGCGGCGTACCAACCCAGTTGCATGGTGTCGTTGACGCCCTGGGCCTTGAGGATTGCCGGCAGCCAGAAACTCATGGCGTAGATCGAGAAGATGATGCAGAAATAGGCGCTGGCGAGAATGTAGATTTTCGGGTCGCGCAACACTGCACGGAACGAATGGACGCGCCCGGTCGATTCACCCAGCTCACTGGCCAGCAAGGCCTTTTCTTCCTGGCTCAGCCAGCGCGCCTCAGCGGGTCGATTGGAAAGGATGAAAAAAGTCAGCACACCGAGGAAAACGCACGGCAAGCCTTCAATCAAAAACATCCACTGCCAGCCGGCCAGACCACCAACGCCTTCGAACGTGGTGATCAACCACGCAGACAGTGGGCCGCCCACAATGCCGCCAATGGGGCCGGCGATAAACACGATCGCAATGGCCCGCGCCATACGCTTGGGACCGTACCAGCAGGACAGGTAATAAATCATGCCCGGTGCAAAACCGGCTTCGAACACACCCAGCAGAAAGCGCATGGCGTAAAACATCGGCACGTTGCGCACGAACAACATGCAGGCCGAGGTGATGCCCCAACACACCAGAATACGGCTGAAGGTTTTCCTCGCACCGACCTTCGGCAGCATCAGGTTGCTCGGCAACTCGAACAATACGTATCCCAGAAAGAAAATACCGGCGCCCGCACCATAGGCCGCATCGGAAAGCCCAAGGTCATTTTGCATCTGCAGTTTGGCAAAGCCGACGTTGATCCGGTCCAGATACGCAAATACGTAACAGATGAACAGCAGCGGCAGCAGTCGCCAGTTGAGCTTGCGGTAAAGGGCTGAAATGGCATCACTTCGTGCCGGCGCCTGAAGAATTGACATGCGAATCTCCCGTTATTCTTGTTGGTCCGAGTTCGTGTCAGAGAATGTTGCACCGGCACCTCATGACCAGCAAGAGCAACTAAGTTCGTGTAGTGTTGCTCTACAGGCAACGCAACATCTCTGGAGAGAGTTCCCGGCATGCGCGAAATCAATCAACAACGGCTTCGGTATTTTCATGAAGTGCTGACTCACGGATCGATTCGTGGTGCGGCCGACAACATCAATACGTCGCCCTCAGTGATCACGCGCCAGATCAAGCTGCTGGAAGAGGAAATCGGCGCCAAACTATTCGAGCGCCAGGCACGCGGCGTTCAGCCCACCGAGGCCGCGGCGCACTTGCTGGAGTTCTGGCGCGGCTATCGATCGCACCAGGAGAAACTCGAAGATCAGTTGCAAGCGATCAAGGGCCTGCAGCAAGGCCATGTGCGCGTCGTCATCAGCGAGGGCTATGTCGATGCGTTGGTCGACAACGTGCTCGCGCCGTTCTGCAAGCAGTACCCCAAGCTCGATGTGCGGCTGGACATTCTGCCCGTCGACGATGTCCTCAACGAAGTCGCCGAAAACCGTGCGCACATCGGCCTTGCGTACAATCCGCCGCCGCATCCGCACATCGACTACCGCGCGACGTTTTCGCAACCGGTGATGCTGCTGGTTCGCCCGGATCATCCGTTGGCATCGCGGGGCGCGGCGGCAACCGTCGAGGATATCCTCGACTGCCAACTGGTCCTGACACCCACGACGTTCGGTATCGGTCATGCGATCAAGATGCTCGAGTATGCCGAGAAAATCGAGATCCGCCCGGTACTCGTCAGCAACTCCCTCGCGGCGCTCAAGCGCATGGTGGAGGACGGCGGTTTTGCTTCGTTGCTCGGCGAATTCGCGGCCTATCGGGAAATCGCCAACGGCAGCCTGGCGGCGGTATCGATCGACCATCCGTTGTTTCTTGGGGTTGAAGCAAAACTGTTGGTGAAATCCGGCCGACCGTTGGCCGCCCCTGCTCAAGAGCTACTGAACTGGATGTTGCAGCGCTTGCCGATGTTTGCGTCTGATACGGGAGTGCCGAGTGCCTGACCAGAGACAAGTCATCCCTATTCCCTCGCCTTCTCTCCTGATGGAACAGACGCGTTCGAGATGCTCGGAAGGCCAAAGGAACAACCTGATCAGGTTGTAGAACAACGAAACAAGATCCGCTCGGCTCAAACCATCAGAAAAACGTGATCTCGTAGCCGAATCGCGAGGCTGCGTTGACGATATGTTCCCCCATGATCTGGCGTGCCGCCGTCGCATTTCGATCGATAAAAGCCTGCACGAGTTCTTCATGCTCCCCTCGCGCCGCGTGAGGAATGTTGCTGAACACCGGGCCGCGCCGCGCGAAGTTCATGGTGATCAGTGCGCGCATTGGCTCGAGCACTGTGCGAATCATCGTCTCGAGATAGTCGTTGCCCGACGCTGCCGCAACGGCCCTGTGAAAATCGAGGTCGGCGTTGACCGTTTCCAGGGTCGGTTCGCCTTCGTATTGCATGCGCAAGACCGCGGCCTGAATGACTTTCAACTTGGCCGGGGTCATGTGCGAGGCGGTGAGCGCGGCGGCCTGGCTTTCCAGGACGGCCCGCACTTCAAACATGTTTCGGATGGTGTTGTCACCGTCCAGCATCGGCGCACTCGCCTGCGGTGCCAAAGGCTCTGACGCTTGGGAGGTGGCGGAGACGAAGACGCCTACGCCCTGGCGAGACTGAATCAGCCCCTGCGCCCGCAGCGTGGCGATGCCCTCGCGCACCACGTTGCGGCTGACGCCGAAGTTCTGCGAGAGAAACTGTTCAGTGGGCAAACGGTCTCCCGGCCGCAGCCGCCCGGAAGCAATCTCATCGCTCAGCGAGCGGGCGATGTGCTCGGCCAGATGAGGTCGGCGGGTTACGGGTTGCACATTCATTTCACTCATTCTTTTTTCTCCCCTCACTTGTCTACTTAATCTACATCAGAAGACTTGTTCCTGACAGTTGAAACTGAAATTCGCAAAACACATCAAACACTTATTTCAATTAAAACAATGTCTTACCTAACAAATAGGTTAAAGCCTGCTGAAATGCCGCAGTTGTTCTGTTGAAGGACAACAGGATGTGATGTACGTTGCCCTCAACCTGATACGGACGAATAAAAAATTGCCGTGTCAGCTTCGCAACCCGCTTGAGGCGCAATCCTATGAAAATTGCCAGCATTGAAACCATTCCGCTTCGTATTCCCTTCACCACGGGCGGCCCGTCGGCCGGCGGGGTCTGGGGGCCGAAAGACCTGCAAATGGTCGACTCTCTCGTGGTCAAGATCACCACCGACGACGGGATCGTTGGCTGGGGCGAAACCTTCGGCTTCACCGCAATCCCGGCGGTAAAAGTGGTGATCGACACCATCCTTGCGCCTGAACTGATTGGCAGCGATGTCACTCGACGGGAGAAATTACAGGGCGATCTACAGAGGAAGTTTCACGTTTTCGGTCGCAGCGGCGCGTTCATCTACGGCCTCTCGGCGATTGACATCGCGCTGTGGGATATCGCGGGCAAAGCAGCCGAAAAACCGATTTACCAGTTGCTGGGCGGCAGTGAGGCCACGTCTCTTGCGGCGTACGCAAGCCTGATCCGGTATGCAGACCCCGAACTCATCCGCATCAATGTGCAGCGCGCAGTCAACAGCGGTTTCCGCCACCTCAAGCTGCACGAAGTGGATATCGACGTCATCCGCGCTGCGTGCGAAGCCGCTGGCCCCGGCGTGGAAATCACCCTCGACGTCAACGCTCCGTGGACGGTGCGCGAAGCGCTGGACATGACCGAGAAACTTCGCCCGTTGAACCTGCGCTGGATCGAAGAACCGGTGTGGCCGCCGGAAGACTATTCAGGGCTGGCAAGGGTGCGCGCACACGGCGGTATCCCGGTTGCGGCTGGCGAAAATGCCTCGACGCTCATGGACTTCCAGCACCTGCTTGAGGCCGGCGCGGTGGATTTCGTGCAGCCAAGCCCCGCCAAAATGGGCGGCATCACCGAACTGCAAAAAGTCTATGCACTGGCCAACGCCCATGGCGTCACCGTGATGGTCCACGCCTTTTATGACGGCCCCGGCCTGCTGGCGGCGGTGCATGGAAGCGCAGCCCTGGGCGGCGCCAAGTCACTGGTCGAATGGCGTTACTTCGACCTCGAAGCGCAACTCTATGGCGACGCCATCATCCCGCGTAACGGACGCATCGACGTACCGCAAGGGCCGGGACTCGGCATCGAGCCTGACCAGGACGTCATCCGGGATTACCGCTTCAAACCTTGACCCCATAAGCCGCTGGCTCATTGCAACGTTGATCGACGCCGACGTGTCGGCCTCGATCAGCCATGACGACATTCTTGATAAAAATAAATACGAGGATTGATGACATGTTAGACAGGATCGTAGGACCCATCTTGCCCGTCGCCTTTGTGATCGCGCTGGGCTATATCGCCGGCAAGCGCGGACGGCTGACCCATTCGGACAGCCTGCTGATCAGCCGCCTGGTGCTGGGCTGGATATTCCCGGCGCTGCTTTTTGTCGGGATGGCGAGCACGCCCCGTGAACAGCTCTTCGACTTCAAGTTCATCGTGGCCACATTCATCGGCATCATGGGCATGTACACGATAGCGCTGGCAATCGGCTGGTTCAGCACTCGCGATCTCAAGGTGGCAACGCTCAAGGGCTTCGTGAACGGTTATCCAGACGCCGCCTTCATGGGCATCCCTATCCTGGGTGCAATGTTCGGCGCGGGCAGCATCTACTCGGTGCTGGTACTCAACCTGGTCGCGAGCCTGGTGATGATCCCGCTGACGACCATGTTGCTCACCATCGCCGATGGAAAGGCCAGTGGCGGCCAGGCGTTTTTGTCGAGCCTTTCAGGGGCGGTACGTCGTCCGCTGATGTGGGCGCCGGCCCTGGGGATTCTACTGTCCGTGCTGCAGGTCGAGTTGCCTGCGCTTGCGGCGGAGTCTTTCACCCTTCTCGGCAAGGCCACGCCCGGTGTATCCCTGCTGTGCCTGGGACTGATCATGTCGTCGGAGAAACTGAAAATGTCCGGTGAAGTCTGGGGCAACCTTGGGCTCAAGCTGCTCATTCACCCGGTGTTAATGTTCGGCGCCACGGTACTGCTCGGCACTCATGGCCTGTACGCACAACAGATGATCCTGCTTTGCGCCCTTCCATCGGCGACGATCCCGGCGATGTTTGCGAACCAGACCGGCGCCTATCAAAGCGAAGCCGCGACCTCCATTCTGGTCAGCACCGTGCTGTCGATCGTGACGTTCTCCTTTGCGATCTACCTGATTGATGGCGGGCTTGCCGCTGCTTGACTGCTGGCTCGCGCAGGCGCCAGGCTGGAATCGCTGCAGCGGCAGAGGCGTTAAATAAACGCGCCGGAGGCTGATACCCCCCCTAAAAAACGGGACGCCAAGCGTCCCGTTTTTACAAACACAAATATTACAAACAACAAACAACCTGTGGCGAGGGAGCTTGCTCCCGCTGGCCTGCGCAGCAGGCCCATCTGTTAAGGCCGCCTCGCCACCCATTGGAAGCAAGCTCCCTCACCACAGGTCAGCAACTACTTAGACGGCTCAACCCTATCCAACACCCGGTTCGCCGTGATCTCCGCCACCATGATGCTGTTTGAAATGCCCAGCAAGGCATAGCGCGACTCCCCCTCCAGATGATCCACCAACTGATGGACCATCACGTCGACCGACGCCAACGTCTCGACCAAAAAAACCGCCAGGGTTTCGGCTGTGGCCTCCGGGTCCACGGAAGACAGTTTGCTGGAGGTACGCGGGGTGGCTTTGATATCGGCGCTTGATGGGAAGTGGAAATCGAGGGCGCGTTCGGCTGCTTCGTTGAGTTTTTTTGAATCGGGTTCGTAGGGGGACACTGGATCGGTGTCGGGTGGGTTAGGTGTAATTTTGAACATAAGCTTGCTTCTCAAATTGAGCGCCAACCTTCTTGCTGCTAAACGAGAGGGAGGCAGCTGTACGCAGGTTAGCAGACCGGGGAAGCTAGCAAAGCCGGCGCGCCCGAAGGCGCCCTGCGCACAACCACCATCAAGTGCAGGCGTGGGAATGCCTGACTGACAAGAGCTCGTGCAGCTTGCTTGTAACCCCGGGCTGCTAAACCCGATCACTGAAGGGCAGTGACGGGAATCAAGTTACCGAGCAGCCCAAAAGCGCACAAGCCGGCGGATTCTGGTGCAGCCGTAGGCAACGGCGCAAGGTTTTGTAGCTTTCAGGACGTAACCTTGAGGGCGTTTAAACATGCGCGCTCAAGGGTTGTTGAAAAAGCTGATACGCGCTTCCTACAGGCGGTGAAAGCTTCGAAAAAAATTCAGGAAGCCACTGCCGTATTTACAAGATGACCGTCGCAAGTGTGATAGCAACGTGGTCTCTTGAATCAGCCTGCTATCGGCCAAAAGAAGACACTCAAAAAGCGTCCTGGACGATCAGGTTCTCATGTCATGAAATCATCCAGCTGTCGTACCATCGTCACATCGACAGAACGGAGGTTGATATGGGAAATGGTCAGGGCAGACGAGTCGTTGTCATTGGTGCAGGCATCGTTGGCGCGTCATTGGCGTATCACTTGGCCGGTAAAGGCGCGAATGTCACCTTGGTAGAGGCTGAAGATATAGCTTCGGGAGTGACTGGCAGCTCATTCGCTTGGCTCAATACCTCACACCCCGAACCTGACCCAATTGCGCAACTGCGCGGTTCTGCCATCAAGGAGTACCGCCGACTCGAAACGCAGCTACCTGGTCTGGAGATACGATGGACAGGTGCCTTGTCTTACAGCGTGATGGCGATTGGAGCGCTGCCGATCCCAGGTCACCAAGCTTCGGCAAATCTGGTGTCTCGATCGCAGATTCTCGACCTTGAACCAAATCTCAAGAACCCTCCCCAGTCTGCTCTATATGCGGCTGAAGAAGGAGCGCTGGACGCAGTGGCAGCTACACATGCGTTGATCGCAGGTGCCCAGGCGCATGGGGCGAAGATTCTCACTCAGACGCGAGTGCTCGGTTTTGTAACCCAGAGTGCAACGGTGACCGGAGTCGAAACAACAATAGGCATCATCGATGCCGATATTGTCGTATTGGCAGCCGGGACAGGCATCACGAAGCTGACAGACATGCTTGGAGTGTCCCTGCCGATAGAGGCCTCGCCTGCCATTTTCATCCGTTACAAGTCACAACCCAACCTCGTGCACACCCTCATCTCCAGCCCTGAAATGGAAGTGAGGCAAAGTTCGGATGGTGCGTTGCTGGCGGCAGAAGATTACCTGGACGACGCCATGGAAAATCAGCCGGCAGCGATAGCGCTTCGAACTGCCAAGACAATCCAGAACGAACTCCATGGTGTTGTTTCCATAGATCCGGAATGGGCTTGTGTCGGACTCAGGCCCATGCCTGCCGATGGCATCCCCATCATCGGTTATCTACCCAAAGTAGGTGGCGTCTATGTTTGTGCAATGCACCCTGGAATTACTTTGGCGGCGATAGTGGGACGTCTGGCCAGCGAGGAGATCATCGATGACAAGGCGTCCAGTTCCCTTTGCCCATGCCGGCCCGATCGATTTTTGCAGGCGTAGGGGATCCTCTTGTGAGGCAGCAATAGGTCATTTCCGGCCTCTCGCGGAGATAGAATAGCGAGCGCTGGTTCTTTCTGTGATGAGCTGATGCTTCGTCCGGTCGATATCAGGCATAACCCGTAGTCGATGCCTTATGACGCTCCACCCTAAAAATTCCAACACTCAGCGATGGAATGAGAATGTCCAAAAAAACCATCTATGCCAAAGAATTCGACATCTGTGTATCGATGTCAGATTTAGTAACCTGGGAAGGTGACCGGAAGGCTCCCAGCGCCGACCTGCAGGCGGTATTTACCACCCTTGAAATTCCAGTCAACATTATCGAACTCCACGAGTTGTATTTCGCCCACCTTTACAACGGCTACGGCGACGTGCATGTGTATCATGCTCAAAATAACGGAGGCAGTATTTTCGCAATCGACTTGTATCGAGAGCTCACGGACCAGCAAGATTTGACAGGTCTATTTCTGCGTATTGAAAGCCCTGCATTTGATCAGGCACTCGCCCATCTCCGGTCATTCTTTGACAGCGCCAGGTGCCAGGTTGCCTTTGAGCAGGCAAGCTACTCTAGGCGACTTCGCGAAACGCTTGACGAAAGCAGATACCCTCGACTGGTCGAAGTCGATCACGACTTCATACAGCAGCATTACACTCATCGGTGACGCTAGCCAACCAGACACTGCACAAGTCCGATTCAGCGTTGGCTTTTAGCAATTGCGCCAATACTGTGTTCACTTGCCGATCGCCTCCTTGCGACCAAAGAATGCGATCACCCGGCCCAATGCCGTCTCGGTACCGGCACGCAGGTCCATCGGCTCAGTGCGCAAAGACCAGGTCTTGGGCAACAATCGACCAGACGGGAACGGAACGCAGGTCACCATAATCGAAGGAATGTTTGTTATGAGCCACCTTAACAACTACTTGAGGGCCGATTTCGTTGAGGCACTTGAGGAAATCTCGACGCTGATGTCCATTGCATACGACCAGCTCGGCCCTATACCGGAAGACCATGCATTAGCTCAGGCAGGTTTAGAGAATGGTGGTGAAATAGTTCTGGATTATGTCGATCACAACGAGGCTGGAGTAGCGTTCGAACACCTGCTTTACATGATTAACGAACCACCGCTCGTTGTTTCTGAAAAATGCATAAAAATTTTAGGTCGGATCGCGAAGTCCTTGAAGATGCCATTCACGAGGTGACAAAAATTTACCCATCTGAAGGTCAGCTTTGGGTCGATAACTGCCCTTCGCGACGGGTAGGAAACGGCCCTAAACGGACATTCATGGCAGGCAATTATTGGCTGGCGGTTGTCTGTCGCGAAATAGTTATTCCAGCGTCATGAGCTATTAAGATTGAGTTGTAAAAAATCGCATTTGTAATTAATCGCTGCATCTTAATTGCTGGTGCGTTGATGGTGGTTTTTAACCATGCCAACCGCGTATCCGTTTGATTTAGATCAACCCGTCGATGCAACACCCTGCTGGCTCAATATTGAATGTTTTTGCATCGACGTGGTTGAAATGCACACATTAGCGCAAGGTTTATTTATTCAATTCGTTGAGGTGCGACAGTTTTACATCCCCGTAGAAAACTCAGGTGGGTGTTTGATTGCAGTTCGTATCGTGCGTAAGGCGTCATCGTATTGACAAAGTAAATGCAAAGCCCAGTCGATACGTGTGCGGATGCGAATATCATTTTCGTCTGAGGGAATTTCGCTATTCATCATCGATTCAACATTTCTTATGATGAGTTGTTCAGGCAAATACATGATCCGGCTGTTTTTGTAGCTCGAAGCACGCAATTCAGCAATTGGATAGGCTCCCCCGAGCCCAGCCGAAACCCCCACCAGGAGCGCTGGCTTGTGTCCAAGTTCACCGAGTCCTGCGTACAAAAAGAAATTTTTTAGCGCCGGGCAAGCCATGCCATTCCACTCCGGGCTGATCACGATCAGTGCGGTAGCTTTTTTGAGGATGGTTTGCTGGACATTCCAGACTCCATCAATGTCTTCTTCTGGCCACAGCGGTAGCCGACTGGAAGCCAAGTTCAGCAGTTCGCCTGAATCACAAAGACCAAGTTGCTCTAATCGGTCGCGCAAGTATTTTGCGACTTTGAGTGATTGGCTGTTTGATCTATTCGATCCAGACAGCAGAACGATATGACGGCTCATTGCGCCACCTTCTGTTTAGCCTTATGTGCTTTGGGAGTGACACGGCGTGAACGCACGATGGGCCAGAACAACTCTTCTTTCCAGCTGATCGGTGACAAGTGTTCGATACCGTATAAGGGCGGACGCCGGCGGGTAATTTTGGCCGTACCGAACAGGATGTCCCAGAAGAACAACAGGTTGCCGAAGTTGCCCTTGTAATGCGTGACACCATCCTCGGCAGTCAAGCCGTGATGGGCTGAATGAGTGGAGGGGGTGGAAATCGTTCGCTCCAGAACCCAGACAATAGGACGCAACACACGGATGCCATACAGTTTGTCGTCCCACGCAACGCTGCTGTGCGCTGCGAAGATGACGAGCATCTTCAGGATCAGATAAACATAGTAAATATGCGCAAGCCCTAGATAGATCAGTATGCCGGACAGCCAGATCCCGGGCATCAGCATGTAGTAGAAGCTATTGTTTCGATAAACGATGCGGACACTCATGTAGGGCGCGGAGTGATGAGCGCGGTGCAGCGCATAAAGTGCCGGGACCCGATGTGTCAGTCGATGCCACCAGTATTGAGTCATGTCATCCAGTACTAGAAACAACACGAACCCTGCGACCCAAGGAATGGTGGCCAGGGCGCCTTTCATTTCCGGAACAGCCAGGCTCAGGATTTTTCCACTGAGCCACATGACACTGGGGAACGTGATTGCAACCAGGATCCCGGAGCCTATGACTTCGATCAGTACGTCACGCTTCCCGCTCAACGGGTGTCGGAGCGAAGAACACGCGAGTTCCAGCAAGATGAAGGCAAGGAATATCCCGGCCACTATTACGGAAGGATTGTTGGCGAGCATTATTGTATTCATGGCACTCTCGATTAAGGCCCTTGCGGGCAATGCCATTTCATTAGAAGCCAACGAGTAAGCCGTCCCTATGCGCGAAACGGACAAAATTGAGCGAGAACAGGTCAATCGTTCCCCCCAGCGCTTTCACCGGGGCAAATTGGGCCAGGTGCTGGAGCGTTTCCTGGATAGCCAGGCCCTGAGAGAAAACAGGGATTACAGCCTGATCGAGCTGGATCAGCTTTGGCGCGAGGCGGCGCGCATCGATCCGGCGATCGGGTTGAAACTGTTCACGCTATTCACGCCTCAGGACTGGCACGTCCTGGCCTATCTGTGCTTGTACAGCCCCGACGTTTTATCATCCATGAAGCTTTGGGCCCGGTACGCGCGGCTTGCGGCGGACACAGACACGGTGAGACTGCTCGATGATGAAAACGGCGTCGGCATCGAGCTGTGCGTCGATGCGCCCAGTGAGCTGGCGCGCTATGTCATTGAGCACTACGGCGCAATGTCCATCGCGCAGTTGCGGCGTGGAACAGGGCAGCAGGTGCAGCCGGTCCTGGCAAGATTTACTCACTCTCGTCCGTCGTATTACAAGCAATACACCCAATGGTTTGGGGGTCGTGTCGAGTTTGACTGTCCGATTAACTGCTTCTATTTCGATGCTCGAAGCTTGAGCCTGCCGATGCAGACACGTCATCACGGGATGCTTGAGTTATTGACCCAGGAACTGGATCGACGGATCGCCGCGCATCGGAATTTCAGCGGTTGGTCAGCCAAGGTTGCTGAAGGAGCGCGACGATCTCTAGCGAGAGGTGAAACTCCCAATCTGGACAATCTGGCGAAGGCGCTGCACCAGACGCCAAGGACCTTACGGAGACGACTGGAAGAGGAAGGTACTACCTTCAGGCAATTGCTCGATCAGATTCGCGCAGAATTGGAACTGCATCTTGAATTGCAAGGAGAGTCATTAACGGATATTGCAGCTCAACTAGGCTACAGCGATTTGACGGCGTATCTCCACGCCCGAAGTCGATGGCGTGACAGGAAGTAATGTGGCGGGCCCGAACTTTTCGGAACGACAGCGTTACCTCACAAATCACCTCATCCCACGCCAGCAATTTCCTTTGAAAAAAGGGGACGGATTTATTTTTAACAGCGCTTCAGGCACCTGGATCACAAATAAATCAGCCCCCTTTTACACATGGCTGCCGGTGCGACAGGGAGCAATGGGCTCTTTGAGATAGGCATATGGATCATGCCCATTCATGCGGCTTAGATATCCAGACAAATTTTGCCGAAATGCTGGTTGGTTTCCTGATACTTGAACGCTTCGACAATCTCGCTCAAAGGGAAATGACGATCAATAATCGGGCGCATGCCATTAGCATTGATGGCCCGGATCATGTCTTGCTGCTGGCTGCGGCTACCCACCAATACACCCTGCAGACGCACTTGCTTGATCAGTGCCGGTACAAAATTCATTGCACCGCTTACGCCACTCAATATCCCTATGACGGAAATGTGACCAGCAACCCGAATTGCAATCATCGATTGCTCAAGCGTCGCAGGGCCGCCGACTTCGATGATGTGGTCAACACCACGGCCACCCGTTAGAGCGCGTGCAGTTTCGCCCCAGTTAAGGTCTTTGCGGTAATTGATGACATGATCAGCGCCTAGAGCTTTCAGACGTTCAAGTTTTTCGTCGCTTGAAGAGGTCGCAATGACGGTAGCTCCGGCCATTTTAGCGAACTGCAGGGCGAAAATTGAAACGCCACCAGTGCCTTGGACGAGCACGGTGTCGCCCGGCTTGAGTGAGTCATCGGCCATCAGGGCGCGCCATGCAGTAAGGCCAGCGGTGGTAAGCGTCGACGCTTCAGCATGGCTGTAGCCAGTAGGCGCGAGGGTAAACGATGTGGCTTTGGCCGTCACTTGCTCACGAGCGTAGCCGTCAATGCCGTCGCCTGGCACGCTGACAAAGCCTTCAACCAGTGGCACACCGTCGATCCACTCCGGGAAGAAGGTGCTGACGACCGAGTCACCCACCTTGAATTCAGTGACATCAGGGCCGACAGCAATGACTTCACCTGCACCATCGGCCATGGGGATGCGTTTTACGCTAGGGCCCCACATACCGCTGACCACCGCGAAGTCGTGGTAATTGAGCGAGTTGGCGTGAAGTCGTACGGTGATTTCGCCAAGCGCTGCGGCTTGGACTTCGCTGCTGCCAACCACAACGTTTTCATAGCCGCCACCGGGTTGGACGAAGATCGTTTTGCTGCTCATAGGGAATTCCTTATGTTTTCTAATTACGCGAAATAACGAAATGAAAGTTTAAAAATTACAATTCGATGATCAACCTGGCCGCAAAGTCGTCAATCGCCTGCTCGTTGCGCCGGTAGTAAGTCCACTTTCCGATGCGGGTGGTTAGCACGAAGCCTGCGCGCTGCAAGATAGCTAAGTGTGCAGACGCGGTAGAAGGTGAAAGCCCTGCCTTGTGCTGCAAATGGGTTACGCACACCCCTATCGCAGGATCTCCATGATCCTGAGGTGGGAAATTATTAAGTGGGTCTTTGAGCCACTCCATCATTTGCATGCGAGTGTCATTGGCCAGGGCTTTGAGCTGTTCGAGTATCATGGTCGGCAATGCTACGCTTTTTTACGAAATGTTCAATAAATAATCTATTAGCATTGGCAAGGGTTTGAAATCAAACAAACTCATCCAGCTGAATCGCCCCTACTTTTGTCGATGTACTGAATGACTGCTTGAACTGTTCCGCTCTGGTAGACATCCCCGGTCTATGTTTGAACGTCTGGCCGATTGCTGTCCTTCGTACCAGGCAGAAAATCGGCCAGAAGCAGTATGGGCGGATAGCCAATAGGCACAGCCTACCGCTTCACTCCTCGCCGCCTCCATACAACCCCAACCGCCGATCCCGATGCAAATCATTACGCGCACTAATCCGCTTATTCCGCGCCTCAGCGAGGTTAAGTGTCGCCAACAAAATCTGCTCTCCCCCCTGCTCCGCCGGCCCCGCCAACGGATAACCATCAGCATCGACAATCACTGAACCTTGCACCCATCCAACCCCGCGTTCATGCCCATGCCGATCACACGCGGCAATAAACATCCGGTTCACCGACGCATTGGCCTGAACCCGCACCACCTCGGCCGGGCGCTCGGTTGGGGGCCTCGGTCCATCGGGCCAATTGACGGGAGCGCAGAGCAATTCTGCACCCGCCAGCGCCGGCAGTCGCACCCATTCCGGAAACTCCAGGTCGTAGCAAATCAGCATGCCGATCCGTCCATGGACCGTTTCGACCACCGGCGGCGCGTCGTTGCCGGGGCTGAAGATTTCGCTTTCCGCGTCCCACAGGTGTGCCTTGCGATACACGGCGCGCAGGCCTTGGGGGTCGATCATCGCCGCGCTGTTGGCCAGTGCATCGCCTTGCAGTCGTTCGCAGAATCCGCCCACTACAACGACGTTCAATTCTTTCGCCAACGCCGTCCACAGGCGCAGGGCCGATCCGTCGGTTGTTTCAGACAGGGACAACGCTTCGTCGCGGTCAGCAAACAGGTAGCCGCTCTGCACCAGTTCGGGCAGCACGATAACTTGGGCGCCTTGCAACGCCGCCGAGCGAATCGCTCGTTCTGTCAGTGTCCGGTTGTAAGCGAGGTCGCCTATTTTCGGTGCCACTTGGCAGCAGGCGACCACGGTATTTTTCACGCTGTTCAACGTCCCTCCTCCACTGGCTGATGAGCCATGGCAACAATGTCGCTCTCGGTGATCGAGTCGATGATTCGGCGTTCGTATTCAAGGTCGATCGAACGGCTGAGCAGGTAATACGCCAGGCCCGAAACCACCAGGCCGACCAGCCAGGCGATGTCCACGCCTTCGAGCATGCGCGCCAGCGGCCCGACGAACACTTCTTTGCCGGCGGCGGCATCGAAGATGTAGAAGAACGGCACCATCGCGGCAAATCCGATCAGGTACGAGACGATTCCTCGGAATTGCCAGGCGCCGTAGATGCCCTTCGGTGTGAAGAAATGCGGGATCGCGTAGCGGCCTCTGCGCACGAAGAAGTAGTCGACCAGATTGACCGCGGTCCAGGGCACGAGGAAGTACAACAGCAGCACGAGGAAGGTGTTCAACAGCGCGATGCCATCGCCCTTGATCGACAGCACGCAGGTCAACAGGATGACGCTGATCGCGGAGATCGACATGACCCGGGCGCGAGGGGTTGGCGTGATTTTTTTGATCGAGTCGACGCCGGTCAATAACGTCAGCATCGCGCTGTAGGTGTTGAGCGCGATGATCGGCAGGAAGCCTGCCACGGAGACGATGACCAACACGTTGCCCAGGCCCGGGATCATCGACGATCCGACTTGGTTAAGCGCCACCAGCGCATCCGCCGCTTTTAACTGCTGCGCGAGCCAGGCGCCGAGGCCGATCATCCAGCTCCCCGACAACGATGCGCCGATGAACACGGCGGCGATCAGTTTTGGCCGGCTGGTGTTTTTCGGCAGGTAACGGGAATAGTCGGAGACATAGGGCGCGTAGGAAATGTTGTAGCTCGCGCCGATGGCAAACAGCGTGGCGAACGCAACCCAGCTGAAGCCCAGGTCGGTCGCCGGGGCGACGCCTTCCTGGCCTGCACCGAACATCAGGGCGATGGTGACTAACGCATACAGCGGCAAGGTCGCCAGCAACGCCCATTTGAAGGCTTTGTGCATCAGGTCGTGGCCGTAGATCGACAGCAGCGCGCCGATCAGCACCACGACGATGGCGACAATGGTCGGGTCGATGCCGAAGACGTGTTCGAGGCCGTTCATGATCAGCGAGATGTTCACCACGTTGAAGCCGACGAACACAAACATCGTCGCCATCAAGGCCAGGATCACTCCGCGATACCCGAACTGGGCACGGGACTGGATCATTTGCGGGAGGCCCATTTCGGGACCTTGCGAGCCGTGAAAAGCCATGAAGATGGTGCCGAACATGATCCCGAGCGCACCGGCCAGCATCGTCCACAGCGCCGACAAGCCAAGGCTTGGGCCGACAAAACCGATGGAGATGGTGAAGAAGTGGAAGTTGCCTAAAAACCAGAAAGGGCCCTGGCTGCTGAGCTTGGCGTGACGTTCGTTTTCCGGAATGTAATCGATCGAGTGGCCTTCGATGGCCAACCCGCCACTCGCCTCGAGGGCGTGCGCAGAATGAGGAGACCCTGACATACGATTGTTCCTATGCAGTTGATTGTTGTTTTTATGGGCAAAGCGCCGGTTTCATTGCAATGTAGGGCCTGGGTCAGGGCTATAAAATATCGCAGGCACACTGTTTACATAGATCCGCGTCTATGTGAATGAACATTGAGGGACACCCATGCTGGGCACTGTATCGGAACTAGATCTGCGTTTGATCCGGGTCTTTTTGACCGTCGTTGAAGCGGGCGGCATCTCGGCCGCGCAAACTGCGCTCAACACCACTCAACCGACCATCAGTGCGCAATTGGCGACGCTGGAAGCGCGGGTGGGATTTCGACTGTGCGAGCGCGGTCGCGGCGGATTTTCGGTGACGCCCAAGGGCGGTCAGTTTGTCGAAGCGGCCCGCCGATTGCTGGCGGCAGCCGAAGGTTTCCGGGTTGAGGTCCAGCACATCAATCGCAAAGTGTCGGGCAACATCAATATCGGTTTGCTCGGTCAGATCGATCCTGTTGCCAACAAGAAAATCGCCCTGGCCATCGCGCGTTTAAGGGCTCGTCATGAAGGCCTGTATTTCCACTTCACGGAACTGTCTTCGTCGCTGCTGGAAGAGAAAATCATCAATAGCCATATCGATCTGGCGATCGGTTACTTCTGGCACCGCTTGCCCAACATCGATTACTTCCCCTTGTTCCAGGAAACCCAGATCGCCTACTGCGCCCCGGCTCACCCGCTGTTTGAGCACGTGGGGGATCTGACCCGGGATGACGTCCGCGATTACGACTGGGTATGGCCCAGTCACCCCTTGCCGGAAATGCCTGCGCCCACCTCGATCGAACGCCTGACCGTGCTCACCGACAGCATGGACGGCGCGGCGCTGCTCATTCTGTCGGGGCAGCATTTGGGCTTTTTGCCGCAGCACTATGCGGCGAAGCATGAACAGCTGGGGCAGTTGCATCCGCTGAATCCCGAGCTGCTGCGTTATGAGGTGGGGTTTCATGCGGCGGTTCGGCATTCGGCGCGGCAGCGGGATCTGGTGAGTGCGTTCCTGAATGAGCTAATCGATATTTTCAGTTCTGAATCGCTATCTCGCTGGCCGGGATGACGTCGATCCGTGCCACGGGCCCCGTCAAGTGCGCCAACTCCGCGTTGTGCTGGGCGATGATGTCTTCGGCGGCGAGGTTGCCGTTGTCGACGGTGGAATGCGCGTCGGCGGCGAGCACCACGTCATAGCTCAGGTTCAGGGCCTGGCGGACGGTGGCGTTGACGCAATAGTCGGTTTGCAGCCCGCAGATGATCAGGCGGTCGGAGCCAAAATCTTGCAGTAGGGCTTGTAAGTGGGTCTGGTAGAACGAATCTCGGTTGGTTTTTCGCACCCGACGGTCTTGCGGTGAAGTCTTCAGGCTTTCGGCCAGTTGCCAGCCTTCAGAACCATGTTGCAGCTGGTCGCCCTTTTCTTCGTGCTGGATGAGGATGACCGGAATCCCTGCCTCCCTGGCCTTGGCACTCAGGCCGTTTATATTCTCGATGACGCGTTTGATCTCAAAACATTCGTACTCGCCAGTGCACAAGGCGTGCTGGACGTCGATGATCAGCAATGCAGTGGTCATGGGCTCAGGCCTTAAAGTAGTCCTTCAGATTAAGGGGTACGCCACCTGCTCCCTGGGGCCGAGCAAAGAGTGCGTACCGTCGATAATGCCGTAAAACACCTACGATGGAATAGCTTGAAATCGCTGCCTGTCCGCGAATTTATCCAGTCGGACACAGCCCGCCCCAACACCGCTAAGCTGAATTGAAAATTCATTAAACCACATCAACTATTACGGTATTACTTTATCTCTTGTAACGAACAACATTAAACACTTCCAAAGCACAATAAGTGTGGTCATACCCGAGTCATTGCTTTAGGGTGAATCTTCGATATCGAGAAGTTTCGCCAGGGACTGCGACCTGTTTAATGACAGGACTGCGGCTTTGCCGCTGGCTCTTAATGGATTTCAGCCAGTGACGTGTAAGTAATACCTGACCGTTCTATTTGAACGCTATGGGTACTTACAATCCTGATTCCCGCTGATGCCGTTATATTCATTGAGCACATATGATATGAGTGACAACAAAGTCCTTGTCTTGCGCACTTGCGCCAACGACATGTCGGACCATGCCGGCCAAGTCTGGCCGGACGCCGGCCTGGTGGTGTGCAAGCACTGGAAGCCCAGCAAGAAACTCGAGAACGGCCTGGTCGGCTTATTGTGGGGAGAAGGTTCCTCTACTCAACTGAGTTTGCGAGCCGATGCCAAATGGGTTGTGTGCGAAGTTCACATTGGTCACATTATAAAACTTGATGAAGACGGCATGATCAAGTTCCCGGAGGCGGAAGTTGTTCACACGGGCACTCAAGACAGTTCGATCAATTACATTGCAGCGCACATTGAACACTATCAATCAGCAAACATCCCTTTAATCGACACCCCACTTGAATCACCAAATAAAACCTCCAGTCGCGAATTCGAAAGTCGGCGAGCACAGGGTTACAGTCCTTCCGGCATCGGCGCTAAAACCGACGCCTCGCAAACTTTCGAAACTGCTGTGTACGGCAGTACGCTCACGGGTGGGCATCAAAGTTATCTGCTGGCGGGTTACGGCAGTACGGAAACAGCCGGCGGTCAGAGCTCATTGATTGCCGGTTACGGCAGCACCCTGACCGCCGCCGACAGCAGCTCATTGACCGCCGGGTATGGCAGTACGGAAATGGCTGGCGATGACAGCTCGCTGATCGCCGGGTACGGCAGCACCCAGATCGCCGGGCAGAAAAGCACGCTGACCGCCGATTACGGCAGCAGCCAGACCGCCCAGGACGGCAGCACCCTCACCGCCGGTTACGGCAGTACCGAAACGGCGGGAAGCGACAGCTCGCTGACCGCAGGCTATGGCAGCACTCAAACCGCCCAAGAGGGTAGCGCCCTCACCGCCGGCTACGGCAGCACCGAAACAGCCGGATCGGATAGCGCCTTGATTGCCGGTTACGGCAGCACGCAAACGGCGGGACAGGACAGTACGTTGACCGCGGGTTACGGCACCACCCAAACCGCCCAAGACAGCAGCGCCCTCACCGCTGGCTATGGCAGCACCGGCACAGCGGGGCCGGAAAGCTCCTTGATCGCCGGTTACGGCAGTACACAAACTGCCGGCCACGAAAGCACCCTGACCGCCGGGTATGGCAGCACCCAAACCGCTCAGGAAAACAGTTCCCTCACGGCCGGGTACGGCAGCACCGCCACGGCGGGATCGGACGGTACGTTGATTGCCGGTTACGGCAGTACACAAACAGCCGGTCATGAAAGCACGCTAACCGCCGGGTATGGCACCACCCAGACCGCACAGGAAAGCAGTTCGCTCACCGCAGGCTACGGCAGCACCGCAACGGCCGGGCACGACAGTTCGCTGATCGCCGGATACGGCAGTACGCAAACGGCCGGTTATGAGAGCACGCTGACCGCCGGCTACGGCAGCACTCAGACTGCCCAGGAAAGCAGTTCCCTGACGGCAGGCTATGGCAGCACCGGAACCGCCGGGTACGCCAGTTCCCTGATCGCCGGTTATGGCACGACCCAGACCGCAGGCTATGAAAGCAGTCTGACGGCGGGTTACGGCAGCACCCTCACCGCTCAGGAAAGCAGCTCCCTTACCGCCGGTTACGGCAGTACGGAAACCGCCGGCGGCGACAGTTCGCTTATCGCTGGCTACGGCAGCACTCAGACCGCCGGTTATGACAGCAGTCTGACCGCCGGCTATGGCAGCACCCTCACCGCGCAGGACGGCAGTTCTCTCACGGCCGGTTACGGGACCACGGAAACCGCCGGGCATGAGAGTTCGCTGATCGCCGGCTACGGCAGCACGCAAACCGCCGGCCACGACAGCACGCTGACGGCAGGTTACGGCAGCACCCTCACCGCTCGGGAAAACAGTTCACTCACGGCCGGCTACGGCAGCACCCAGACGGCGGGTTACAAAAGCACTCTGACCGCTGGTTATGGCAGTACGCAAACCGCACGGGAAAGCAGTGTTCTCACCGCCGGCTACGGCAGTACGGGAACCGCCGGTAGCAACAGTTCGCTGATCGCCGGATACGGCAGCACGCAAACCGCTGGCTACGAGAGCACGCTGACGGCAGGTTATGGCAGCACCCTCACCGCTCAGGACAACAGCTCCCTCACCGCGGGTTATGGCAGCACCGAAACCGCCGGCTACGAAAGTTCGTTGATCGCCGGTTACGGCAGCACGCAAACCGCCGGTTACGACAGCACGCTGACGGCGGGTTACGGCAGCACCCTCACCGCTCAGGACAGCAGCTCCCTTACCGCCGGTTATGGCAGCACCGAAACGGCGGGCCAGGACAGTTCCTTGATCGCCGGCTACGGCAGTAGCCTGACCAGCGGCATCCGCAGCTTCCTCACGGCTGGATACGGCAGCACATTGATCAGCGGATTGCGCAGTGTATTGACCGCCGGTTATGGCAGCAGCCTGACCTCCGGCATGCACAGCACCCTGACCGCCGGATACGGCAGCAACCAGATCGCCAGTTATCAAAGCTCATTGATCGCCGGTCCCGACAGCACGCAAATTGCCGGGCACAAAAGCATGTTGATTGCCGGCAAGGACAGCTCACAGACCGCGGGTTATCGCAGCACCCTCATCGCGGGCGCCGGCAGCGTCCAGACGGCGGGTGATCGCAGCAAATTGATAGCCGGCAAGGACAGCACCCAAATCGCCGGCGACCGCAGCAAGCTGTTGGCGGGCAGCAATAGCCACCTCACGGCCGGTGATCGCAGCAAGCTGACGGCGGGCGATGACTGTACGTTGATGGGCGGCGATAAAAGCGTTTTGACGGCGGGCAAAAACAGCATTCTGGTGGGCGGCGCCCGCAGCAAGCTGATTGGCAGCCTGGGTTCAACGTTGACCGGAGGCGAGAATGCGACGTTGATTTTCCGATGCTGGAACGGCAAGCGATTCAAGAATGTCGTGGCGCAGACCGGCAGGGATGGCGTGGAAGCGCATGTGCCGTATCAGGTGGACGAGGCGGATAACCTCGTCACCAAGCCCGACGAATAACTTTCTCGGTCGGGCCACCCTCGCAGCTTGAGGGTGGCCATGGACTTACGCCTTAGTAGCCGAGCGACAACCCCGTATTCCTGCGCGGGTCATTGGCCCCATAGAAGCGGTTCTTGCCCACCGGTTTGCCTTCCAGCGAAGGCGCGCCCACCAGGATCGCCGCCAAATGGTTGGGATCCTGCGGCCCGGCAAACTTGTGGCCCCAGCTCTCAAGCATCTTCACCGTGTCCGGACTGGTGGTGAAGGTCTCCAGGTTGGTCTCTTCCGGCAGCCATTGCTGGTGGAAACGGGGCGCATCGACCGCTTCCTGGATGTTCATGCCGTAGTCGATCACGTTGAGCATGGTCAGCAAGGTGGCGGTGATGATGCGACTGCCGCCGGGGGTGCCGACAACCATGACCACTTTGCCGTCCTTGGTGACGATGGTCGGG
This sequence comes from Pseudomonas sp. FSL W5-0299, assembly GCF_005930655.1. Classification (NCBI taxonomy): domain Bacteria; kingdom Pseudomonadati; phylum Pseudomonadota; class Gammaproteobacteria; order Pseudomonadales; family Pseudomonadaceae; genus Pseudomonas; species Pseudomonas sp. FSL W5-0299. The sequence continues at coordinate 79,184 of NZ_RXHX01000012.1, read as the reverse complement.
CTCATGGACGACAGCGGTGCCTTGCCGGGAGCAATGGCGTTGGCTTCGCCTTGCACCAGGCCGTACATGTTGGGCACGCCGATTTTCGAGGTGAAGTCGTCCATTTCGTCGTTGAGGATGACCCCGGTTTTGCTGGCCATCACACCGGCACCGAACCAGTCGTTGAGGGTGTAGGTCACTGACACCGCGTTGCCCCATTTATCGACGATGGAGTAATGCGTGGTGTTGCTGCCTTCATGGGGCGCTACACCGGGTTTGAGCTCGCGGGACACGCCGGCTTTTTGCGGATTGATCGCCGCGCGGATTTTGGTCGCGTAGTTCTTGTCCAGCAGGTGCTCGATCGGGTTTTTAACGAAATCCGGGTCGCCGAGGTAGCTGTTGCGGTCCACATAGGCATGGCGCATCGCTTCGATCTGGTAATGCATGCCCTGGGCCGAGTGGTAGCCCAGATCCTTCATCGGGTAGCCTTCGAGAATGTTCATGATCTCGCAGATCACCACACCACCGGAGCTGGGCGGCGGTGCCGACACCACGTGATAACCGCGGTAGTCACACTCGATCGGCGCCAGTTCGCGGGTCTTGTATTTGTCGAGGTCGGCCTGGGTGATGATGCCCTTGTTGGCCTGGCTGGAAGTGACGATGGCGTCGGCCACCCAACCTTTGTAGAAACCGTCTTCGCCCTTCTCGGAAATTTCCCGCAGGGTTTTGGCCAGATCCTTCTGCACCAGTTTTTGCCCGACCTGCATCGGTTCGCCATTGCTGAGGAAGATCGCGCCGGAATCCTTGATGTCCTTCTTGAACACGTCGGTGGCGTATTCCAGCAATTCGACATCGCCCTGCTCCAGCACAAAACCGTCTTCGGCAAGTTTGATCGCCGGGGCGATTACTTCCTTGCGCGGTTTGGTCCCGTATTTCTTCAGCGCCAGTTCCATTCCGGACACGGTGCCGGGCACGCCAACGGCCAAGTGACCTCGGGTGCTCAGGTCCGGCACGACGTTGCCCTCTTTGTCGAGGTACATGTCTGCTGTCGCGGCCAGCGGCGCTTTTTCGCGGAAATCGAGGAAAGTCTTGCGCCCGTCCGCCAGTTGAACGGTCATGAATCCACCGCCCCCCAGGTTACCCGCAGCGGGATAAACCACCGCCAGCGCATAACCCACGGCGACAGCGGCATCGACGGCGTTGCCACCGTTCTTGAGCACATCGACGCCTACATGGGAGGCCAGGTGCTGGGCCGTGACAACCATGCCGTTTTCGGCCGCGACCGGGGCCACGGAGGCTGCGTAAGCACTGAGGCAACTGAGCGCCAATGAGGTCGCAATCAGCGATTTGGCAAAAGGTTCGAACTTCATGAGTCGGTCTCTTTTTGTTTTTAGGCTCTGTTTAAAAACGGAGAAAACGCTTCAAAGCAGACGCAAGTATGGCCGGGATTGCGTTTTGCGCCTCCTCGCCGAGGCAGTATGCTTGGCCTCTGTTCAGCCCTTCTGAGGAGTTCGCCGGCATGACTTACACCTTCACCACTCTGGCGTCCCCGGTCGGCGAGCTGAAACTGGTTGCGAAAGATTCAAGACTGGCCGCCATCCTCTGGGAAAACGACAAGCCGAACCGGGTTCGGCTTGGCCCGATGAGCGAGGCACCGGATAACCCGATCCTCCTACGCGCCGTTCAGCAGTTGCAGGAATACTTTTCCGGCACGCGCAATAGCTTCGATCTGGAACTGGATTTTGCCGGGACGGACTTTCAGAAGAAGGTGTGGCAGGCGCTGCTGACCATTCCGTTTGGCGAGACGCGCAGTTACAGCGAGATCGCCGAGCAGATCGGCAATCCAAGCGCAGTCCGGGCGGTGGGCGCGGCGAATGGCAAGAACCCGATTTCGATTGTTGCGCCGTGCCATCGGGTGATTGGGGCGTCGGGGAAGTTAACGGGGTTTGCCGGCGGACTTGAGGCAAAGGAACGGTTGTTGACGCTGGAAGGTTGCGAGTGGTCCGGGGCTAGCCGGACGGGCGAGCTGTTTTAAGCCGACTGCCCCCCCGATCTCTGTGGCGACGGAGCTTGCTCCCGCTCCAGTGCGCAGCACTGGCAAAAATCTCCGACTAAGCCAGTATTTTGGGGCCGCTTCGCAGCCCAGCGCGAGCAAGCTCGCTCGCCACAGGGTTAAGGGTTCAGATCTCGGGACTCAGGTCTCAGGTAGCGGTGAAGATATTTTTCATCGCCGCATACTGCAGCAGCATGATGGTCTTCGCATCGCAGATCTCCCCGCGATAAAACGCCTCGAGCGCCTCGTCGAATGTCCACTCCAGCACTTCCAGTTCTTCGGTTTCTTCTTCCAGCCCGCCACCCTCGCTGACTTTCGACGCCGCGTCATATTCAGCGATGAAGAAGTGCAGTTTTTCGGTGACCGAGCCTGGGCTCATGTAGGCCTCGAACACCTTTTGCACGTGGTGCACGCGATAACCGGTTTCCTCTTCGGCTTCGGCGCGGATGCGTTCTTCAGGTGCCGCACCTTCGAGCAGCCCCGCCGCCACTTCGATCAGCAAACCATCGTGGCCGTTGACAAACACCGGCAACCGAAACTGACGCGTCAGGACGACGGTTCTTTTCTCGCGGTTGAACAACAGAATCGCCACGCCATTGCCACGGTCATACACCTCGCGGGTCTGGCGCTGCCAGTCGCCGTTGTTACGCAGATAGTCGAAGGTGATTTTCTTCAGCAAGTACCAGTCGTGGGACAACACCTGGGACTCGATGATGTTGACCCGCTCGGCTGTGTTCGCCATCACAACGCATCCTTTTTTCGTCAGAAGGTCCCCATGGTAGGCGAAAACCAAAAAGCCCGGCATCTCTGCCGGGCTTCTTTTTACTGCTGGCTGACGACGTCAGGTATCGCGCTGTCTTCCTGTGAAGAGAGCTGCTTGCCATTGATCAACGGCCCGTAACGACGGCTGAACTCCCAGTTGTAAGGTACGTGGTCTCTATTGACCCCGTTGTCCCAATTCACCGACCAAGTCATCAGGCCTTTGATCGAAAGCCCCTTGGCGTCGAGACGCTTGAAGGCATTCACCACTGCCGCCGGATTGATCACGTAACCGGTGGCCGCCGCGTCGACGTTGGCAGGCAGGCCGATCACGAACTTGTCCGCCGGGATCTTCGTGAACCCGCGAGTGCCGCTCACCAGGCTTTCGGTCAGGTAAAACAGGAAGTCCTCTTTCATCGCGTCGTTGTTCTGCGCAATCCACGCGCCATTGCCGTTATTGGCTTCCGGCACCCAGATTCCGTCGCCGCCCTGGTTGTAATACTGCGGGGCGATGAAGTCGTAATAGCCTTCCAGGGCCTGGAGGTAGCCGACGTATTTGCCGGCGGTGGTCAGGTACGGAAACTCCGGCGCCATGCTGATGATGAAGTGTTTGCCTTCACCGGCGTAATGGTCCTTGACCAGCTTCAGCGCGGCAGGCAGGACGCTCTTGTTGTCGGCGAAATCAATCGCGCTCTGTTCAAGATCGATGTCCAGCCCATCGAAGCCGTAGGTTTCCACCAGACGGATGATTTCGTTGGCCAGCGGCTGTTCGTTACCTTTGTGCAACTCGATGTGCGCGTCGGCGCCACCGAGGGAAATCAGCACCGCCCTGCCCTGACTGTTCAGCACGCCGACCTGGCGACGGAACTCGGCGTCGGACAAGTTGTACGGCTTGAAGGTCGGGATGCCGTTGCCCTTCATGAAGGCCACGGCCACCACGTTGTAATCCTTGGGCACATCCTGCAGCGCGATGTTGGCGAACTGGCCACGCTGATAACCGTCGCTCGGCCCGGCGGGCCAGTTATGCCAGAAGCCCATGAGGATCTTTTTGCCGGCAATGCTCGGCATCAACGAAGCGGCGTCGGCGAGTGGCGATTTCAGTAGCGTAAAGTCGAAAGTAGACATGTTCTATTCCTTCAGAACGTGTGGGGGGATTAACGCTGCGGGCTTACTTGAAGTCCACGTCGAATGCTTGGTAGAAGGCGTTGCCGGTGTTGGCCACGATCCACATCAGCACGATCACGTGATGGCCTTTCTTGTTGCCCGGCAATTTCACTTCGTGGTTGACCTTGGCCTTCATCTCGGCGGAATGGCTGTAGTACGGGACCTGGGTGTAGAAGTCGTCGAAGAACGATGTCGGCTCCAGTTGCGCACGGCCGATGCGCTGTTCCGGGCTCCAGCCATCCTTGGTGATGAACCAGCTGTAGCCACGGGTGACATGGGGCGCGGTGTATTCCCAGGTGACCTTGAAGGTCTGGCCCGGATCGACGTTCAACAAAGGCCAGGTGAAGGGGCGGCCGAGCCTGACGCTCATTTCCTTGTTGGTGAAGTTGATGCAGTCTCGGGCATCCGTCTTGCCACCGCTGAGGATGTAGCGGTCGGCAGGTGGCGTGACACTGTCGCTGTCGGTTTGATACGGCGCCGCGAAGGGCCCCGCCGTCAGCGAAGGGAAGTTCTTGCCGCCTTCCATTTCGTTGACTTGCCAGCTACTCAGCAACCCCAGCTCTACGGCGACCGCACCGCGGCTGGAGGGGGATGTGACACGACCGTGTCGAAGTTGAGGTTGAGTCTGTGGTTGGTTCATTTTTTCACTCCGTTGATTTTGAGAACTCTCCTTCCTGAGGAGAGGCCTCCAACCTAACGGCGCTGTTTTTTTTGTCCATCAGCCCATTTGAGCCCCGAATGAACCCGCCTTCGCAGATCACTCGCAAATACTGGATATAAAACCAGTACCCTGATCCAAGTCCTACGTCCTGTGTAGCAAAAGGATTACATCACCAGGTAGCAATCGGGGCATCGTACCGACTAGGGAAGCTGTGCCTTGTATTCCTTTTCGTATTGGCCGGCCAGGGCCTCTTTCTGCTTGTCGTCGAGCAGCTTGCCGGCCATCTGGAAGAACTTCTGCTCTTCCTCTTCCAAGTGATGATGAACCTTCTCGGACAGCTTCTTGGCGGTCGCCAGCCAGGCCGGGCTGGACATTTGTGTCTCATCCAGCTCTTCCATCATTTCGTCCATCTCATGGTGTTCGGAGATGGCGTGGCGGCTGAGATCGACGCCATTGTCGAACGCCATCAGCGGGATGTAGAAATGGCGCTCTTCGGCGGTTTCGTGGGCCTGGAGTTCAGACTTGAGCTGCTTGTAAGCCTCGACCCGCTCCGCGGTGTCGCCGCTGGTCTTGATGAGCGCTTTGGCATAGGTGCGCTGGCGGTCGTGACTTTCACGCAGGGCTTCAAAAATATTCACGGGTGATCCTCATTGGCCGCGTTCCGGAAGGACGCTCTTCAGGCTAGACATCCGGGCGCGAGCGAGGGTTCCACTCAAGGGGCTGGAACAACCGCAGGGGGTCGCGTTAGGCTTGCGGCTGTTGCCCCTCATGGCCATAAGGATTGAGCTGATGGAACTGCGTATCGAACAGTCGCAAAACCCCACCGAAGCCGAGGAGCAGGCGATCCTGCTGCCGTTGCGCGCCTATAACGCTTCAAAGGCAGGCGTTTCGAAGCAGGAGCCCATTGCCCTGCTGATTCGCGACGAGCATGACGAGATTCTTGGCGGTCTGTATGGTCGGGTTTTTTATAAGTGGTTGTACATCGAGTTGCTATCGGTACCGGAACAGGGTCGGGGACAAGGCATAGGCTCGAAGTTGATGCGGATGGCCGAAGACGTGGCGCGGGAGAAGGAATGCATCGGGGTCTGGCTCGACACCTTCGACTTCCAGGCGCCGGAGTTCTACAAGAAGCTGGGCTACAGCGAGGTGGGGCAGATTGTCGACTACCCGCCGGGGCATAAGCGCTTCTTTTTCCAGAAGCGCCTGATCAACGACGCATAACCTGCTCGTATGATCCACACCATCCAACTGTAGGAGTGAGCCTGCTCGCGATCGCGGAGTGACATCCAACATTGATGTCGACTGACCCGCCGCTATCGCGAGCAGGCTCACTCCTACAGGGGATGGGGGTCAACGCCTCAGGTCAGAGGCAGGTCGCCAGCGCCGCCAGGCGGCGCTTGGCCACAAAGTTATCTTGCTGTGCGTAGTAACTCAACACGGTGCCTGACGCATCGGTGGTCACGTCGACAAAGGACTCCGCAGAACGCGTGTAAACGGTGGACCCACCCTTCTCTCCCGGCTGCAAATACGCGCCGGCATCGACACCGAACACCGCCTCGTCCTGCCAGGAAAACTGCACGCACTGGGCGACGACTTTTTCCGGCTTGTCCGATTTCAGGGTTTTGTAAGGGGCTTTGGTGCGGGCATCGTTCATCACCGAGCCGGCGCATCCCGCCAGCAACGTCACGGCCAGCGCCACCATCAGAATTCGCATTGTGTTCGCTCATCAAGAAAAAGCGGACTGTATCACCGTGGCACGGCGTATCGTTCTGCTTTACTTCATTTATACCGCGACATCGCGTGACGATTCGCGCACCCTGTCGCGCCATTAACGTCGCATCGCCCGTTTTTTCCGGGCTCATTTTCTGGAAAGGTCATGACACCCAACGCCGAGTATTACAAACCGACCGCCGAATACGCTGACAAGCTGATCAGCCAGATCGGTCAGACGCCGTCCTGGATCGCCAAGCGCATTGGCGTCACCGACAAACGAATCCGTTACATCCTCGACGGCGAACGCACCGTCAAAGGCGAGACCACGCCGATCCAGATGACCTACCCCGAGCAATTTGCCCTCGAGTGCCTGGCGGCTGCGGCCAAGGCCAGCAAGAAGCAATCTTCGTAAACCCGGGCCTCAAGGAGCGACCATGGCGGCAACCGAACAGCAACACGAGAAAGCGCTGAAGAAGTTTCTCGATGAGCGTCCTGAGCTGCGCAATGAGCTCGACAACCTCAACCCGCTGTTGGCCCAGGCCAAAGGCGAGACCGCGGCGCAATATCGTGACGAGCGCTTGCATGAGGCCTTCGAGGCCGAAGCCGAGCGCCTGGGTCTGTTTGCCTGGGAGCTGACATTGCAATTGACCGCCGTGACGCCTGAAGACTACGATTCTCAGCGTCTTGAAGTGCACAAGGAAGTGGCCGAGATGGCCGGTATGGACTGGCTGGAGTATTGCGAACTACATGGATTGATCAAGTGACCCTGATGGTCGCTGCCTGAGGACGACTTTCGCCGATGTTGCCATCCCTCTCGACTTCTCGCGCCAGCCCGGGCCATCTTCATATCCAGAAATGGCGCGGACGCATCGGCATGGTGCTGGTGGCCGCGCTCTCGGTGCTCGCCGGCATGACTGACGCCATCGGCTTCATGGCCAGCGGCGACTTTGTCTCCTTCATGAGCGGCAACACCACCCGCCTCGCCGTGGCCATCAGCGACGGCGATCTCGGGCTGACCCTGCGCCTGCTGATTCTCGTGACCACCTTCATTGTCGGCAACGCCTTGGGCATTGTCGTCAGCCGCCTCGGTGGCCGCCGGGCGCTGCCCTTGCTGCTGGGCATCGCAATGCTGCTCTGCGGCGCCGCGGCCTGGCCTTTTGACGAACAATTGCCGGCACTGCTGGCGACAATCATCGCCATGGGCATGCTCAACGCAGCGGTGGAGGAAGTGAACGGCTTGCCGGTCGGCCTCACTTACGTCACCGGCGCCCTGTCGCGCTTCGGGCGTGGGCTGGGGCGCTGGATGCTCGGTGAGCGGCGTAATGGCTGGCGGGTTCAGTTGATTCCCTGGACGGGGATGTTTGCCGGTGCCGTGCTCGGCGCGGTGCTGGAACACCACCTTGGGCTCAAGGCGTTGTTTGTCAGCGGGTTGCTGGCGGGCGCGATTGGATTGCTGTCGCTGAAGATTCCACGGCGATGGCAGTTGGGGTATATGCCGCGTTGAGCGGGTTATCACGTTCCGCATTGATGTCGCCTGACAGGCCGCTATCGCGAGCTGGCTCGCTCCCGCAGGGTTCTGTGGTGGATTTCAGTGTCATGCACCACCAAATACCTTGCAGGAGCGAGCCTGCTCGCGATGGCCGCGACTCGGTCTACGAGTAAACCCCCTTCGCCGCACTCGCGATAAAGCTTTATCATGACCGCAGTTTTGCTGATCGAGTCCGTCATGAAGTTCGCCATCGCGCTGTTTTCCGCCGCCCATGCGCCCTCCTCGCGCCGTGCCTTGCTGTTTGCCCAGGCAGCGCTGGCCGGCGGGCATGAGATTGTCCGGCTGTTTTTCTATCAGGACGGCGTCTACAACGCCTCCGGCAGCGTGGTCACGCCGCAGGATGAGCAGGACCTGCCCAAGCAATGGCGCGCCTTTGTCACCGAGCATCAGCTGGATGGCGTCGTGTGCATTGCCGCCGCCCTGCGCCGTGGCGTGTTGAACGCAGAGGAAGCCGGACGCTATCAGCGTGACGCCGTTGCCGTGGGCGCGCCGTGGGAATTGTCCGGCCTCGGCCAGTTGCATGACGCGGTGCAAGACGCTGACCGCCTGATTTGTTTCGGAGGCGCGTGAGATGGCTAAATCCTTGTTGATTATCAGCCGCCAGGCCCCGTGGTCCGGGCCGAACGCTCGGGAAGCGCTGGACATCGTGCTGGCTGGTGGCGCGTTCGACCTGCCGATTGGCTTGCTGTTTCTCGATGACGGGGTGTTCCAGCTCGCTGCGAAACAGGACGCCAAGGCCCTGCAACAAAAAGACCTGAGCGCCAACCTGCAAGCGTTGCCGATGTTCGGTGTGGAAGACCTGTATGTCTGTGGCCACAGCGCTGCCGAACGAGGTCTGGACCTCAACGGTCGGTCGCTTGAAGAAGCCCGGGTGCTGGCCACCCAGGAAATCACCGCACTTATTGACCGTTACGACCAGGTGATCACCCTCTGATGTCGACTTTGCATGTGTTGTCTCATTCCCCGTTCGGCGATGACCGCCTGACCAGTTGCCTGCGCGTGATCGGCACAAACGACGCGTTGCTGCTGACCGGCGACGCCGTCTATGCGTTGCAACCGGGCACCGCGCCGTTCAACGCGCTGAATGCCCGCCCGTTGAAACTGTTCGTACTGGCCGAAGACGCCCAGGCCCGTGCGTTGGCGGTTCCTGACGCGGCCAAAGCCATTGATTACCCCGCCTTCGTCGAGTTGTCGATTCACTACGACAAGGTGAACAGTTGGCTATGAATTCCCTGACAGTCGGCGCACGCGCCATCGAGTTGGACAAGGACGGTTTCCTGGTCGAACTGAGTGACTGGTCGAGCGAGGTGGCCAGCGCCCTCGCCGCCGCCGAAGACATCCAGTTGAGCCCGGAGCACTGGGAAATCCTCGAATTGCTCCGCAACTTCTACGCCGAATTCCAGCTATCCCCGGCCACCCGACCGCTGATCAAGTACACCGCGTTGAAGCTCGGCCCGGAAAAAGGCAACAGCCTGCACCTCAACCGACTGTTCAAAGGCACCCCTGCCAAACTCGCCGCGAAACTGGCGGGCCTGCCCAAACCGACGAATTGCTTATGACTGACTTTCCAGCGCTGACCCTCGAAACCCCCGCCGAACATCCGTTCGCCCAGTTCGTGCGAATCCTCGGCAAAGGCAAGCGCGGTGCCCGCGACCTGACCCGGGCCGAAGCGCGTGAAGCCATGGGCATGGTGCTCGACGACAAGGTCGAGGACACCCAGCTCGGCGCGTTCCTGATGCTGTTGCGGCACAAGGAAGAAAGCGCCGAGGAAATGGCCGGTTTCACCGAAGCCCTGCGCGAACGGTTGAACCCGCCAGCCCTGGCGGTGGACCTGGACTGGCCGACGTATGCCGGCAAGAAGCGTCACCTGCCGTGGTACCTGCTGGCGGCCAAATGCCTGGCGCAAAACGGCGTGCGCATCTTTATGCACGGCGCTGGCGCCCATACGGCCGGCCGGCTCTACAGCGAACAACTGCTGGAAGGGTTGAACATCCCGTTGTGCCGCGACTGGCAACAGGTCGGCTCGGCGCTCGATAACGGCGGCCTGGCGTTTATGCCGCTGGTGGATTGGGCACCGCAGTTGCAGCGCATGATCGACCTGCGCAACACCTTGGGCCTGCGCTCACCGATTCACTCCCTCACCCGCATTCTCAACCCGTTGGGTGCTCGCTGCGGCCTGCAAAGCATTTTCCACCCGGGTTACCAGGCGGTGCATCGCGATGCCAGCGGCTTGCTCGGCGACACCGCGATTGTGGTCAAGGGCGACGGTGGCGAAATCGAGATCAACCCGGATGCCGACAGCCACCTGTACGGCACCACCGGCGGCGAAAGCTGGGACGAGGAATGGCCGCAGTTGTCGAGTCAACGCCACGTCAAACCTGCCTCGCTCGATCCTGAACATTTGAAAGCCGTCTGGCGCGGTGACGTGGTCGACAGCTACCCGCAAATGGCCTTGATCTCGACCATGGCCCTCGCATTGCGTGGCCTCGGTCAGACCCGGGAACACGCCTTCGAAACGGCGCAGCAGTATTGGGACGCTCGGGACAGATCGATTTAACCGATCATAACCCTCGAACCTTTGCGCTATTTAATCGAACCTATATGAATAGACTCCTCTCCAACGCTTATCGGTTGAGGAGTCTTGAACATGGGTTTGTTAGTTGAAGGTCGCTGGCAGGACCAGTGGTACGAAAGCAGCAAGGACGGCGCGTTCCAGCGCGAACAGGCGCAACGTCGCAACTGGCTGACCGCCGACGGCAAGCCCGGCCCGACGGGCGTCGGTGGCTTTGCAGCCGAAGCTGGCCGCTATCACCTTTATGTATCCCTCGCCTGTCCGTGGGCGCATCGCACGCTGATCCTGCGCAAACTCAAAGGCCTCGAAAACCTGATCGACGTCTCGGTGGTCAGCTGGTTGATGTTGGAAAACGGCTGGACCTTCGACCAGAACCTGGGCTCGACCGGCGACAAACTCGATCATTTCAATTTCATGCACCAGCGCTACACCGCCGATACCGCCGACTACACCGGCCGCGTCACCGTGCCGGTGCTCTGGGACAAACAGCAAAACCGCATCGTCAACAATGAATCAGCGGAGATCATCCGCATGTTCAACGGCGCCTTCGATGACCTGACCGGCAATGACCTGGATTTCTACCCGCCCCCCCTGCGCGGCGAGATCGATGCGTTGAATGAGCGGATTTATCCGGCCGTGAACAACGGCGTTTATCGCGCAGGGTTTGCCACGTCACAGCAGGCGTATGAAGAAGCGTTTGATGATGTGTTTGCCGAACTGGATCGATTGGAGCAACTGCTGGGCGCCAACCGTTACCTGGCCGGCGAGTACCTGACCGAAGCGGATATTCGGCTGTTCACCACGCTGATTCGCTTTGATGCGGTGTATCACGGCCACTTCAAGTGCAACCTGCGGCGGATTGCCGATTATCCGAATCTGTCGAACTGGCTGCGGGAGATTTACCAATGGCCGGGCGTTGCCGAGACGGTGGATTTTCAGCACATCAAAAATCATTACTACGGCAGCCACAAGACCATCAACCCGACCGGGATTGTGCCGAAAGGGCCGGCGCAGGATTTCACAGCAACCCATGATCGGGCGCGGTTGAACGGGAAAGGGGTTTGGCGCAGGGCCTGAGGTTTGTGCCATTTTTGAGGCCCCCAATCGCTAGCAGGCTAGCTCCCACACTGGATTTGTGTCGTTCTCAAATCCCCTGTGGAAGCTAGCCTGCCAGCGATGGGCCGGGGTCGCGCTCGACCGGCTCGGTCCGATCAGACTTGCGCCTGAGCCCCTTCAAACCAGGCCAGTTTCTCGCGCAATTGCACCACTTCCCCAACGATCACCAGCGTCGGCGCATGCACTTCATGCTCCGCCACCAGTCGAGGAAGATCAGCCAGCGTGCCGGTAAATACCCGCTGATTGACCGTGGTGCCCTGCTGAATCAGCGCCGCTGGGGTGTCCGCCCCGCGACCGTGCTTGATCAGTTGCTCGCAGATGATCGGCAAGCCCACCAGCCCCATGTAAAACACCAGGGTTTGTGCCGGCGCAACCAGGTCGGCCCACGGCAAATCGGTGGAGCCGTCCTTCAAGTGCCCGGTGACAAATCGCACCGACTGCGCGTAATCGCGATGGGTCAGCGGAATCCCGGCATATGCCGCGCAACCGCTGGCGGCGGTGATACCCGGCACGACCTGGAACGGGATGCCATGGGCCGCCAGTTCTTCGATCTCTTCACCGCCACGACCGAAGATGAACGGATCACCGCCCTTCAATCGCACGACCCGCTTGCCTTGCTTGGCCAGGTCGACCAATTGCTGATTGATCTGGTCCTGCGGCACCGCGTGATCGGCGCGACGCTTGCCGACGTAGACCCGCTCGGCATCGCGACGGCACAGATCGAGAATCGCCGGGGCGACCAGGCGGTCGTAGAGCACCACATCGGCTTGCTGCATCAGGCGCAAGGCACGGAAGGTCAGCAAGTCAGGATCACCGGGGCCCGCGCCCACCAAATACACTTCACCGGTGGCGACCGGCGCTTCGCCATTGATCTTCGCCAGCATCAGGCGTTCGGCTTCAGCACCCTGCCCGGCCAGTTGCCGGTCGGCAATCGGGCCCTGGAACACATCCTCCCAGAATGCCCGACGCTGCTGCACGTCCGGGAACAGGCGTTTGACCTGGCTGCGAAAACGCGCCGCCAGACCGGCCAGTTGACCGTAGGTGGACGGAATCCAGGTTTCCAGTTTGGCGCGGATCAGCCGCGCCAGCACCGGCGCATCGCCGCCGCTGGACACCGCAATGATCAAGGGAGAACGGTCGACGATCGCCGGGAAGATCACGCTGCACAAAGCCGGCGCATCCACCACATTGACCGGCACGCAACGCCGATGGGAATCAGCGGAAACTTGCGCGTTCAGCGGTTCGTCATCGGTGGCGGCGATGACCAGCCCGCAACCGTCCAGGTCCGCTTCAACGTAGCCCCGTAACAGGCACTCGCCGCCGCTACCGACAACCAGCTCGCGCAGTTGCGGTTCGATTTCAGGTGCGACCACCCGCAGCAGCGCACCGGCTTCGGCCAGCAGGCGGGATTTGCGCAAGGCAATCTCCCCCCCACCAACGACCAACACACGACTGCCGCGAAGGTTATGGAACAGCGGCAGATAGTCCATTTAGCCGATGACCTCGAGGCCACCCATGTAAGGTTTCAGCACTTCAGGCACACGGATCGAACCGTCGGCTTGCTGGTAGTTTTCCAGCACCGCCACCAGGGTACGACCGACTGCCAGACCCGAACCGTTCAGGGTGTGAACCAGTTCAGGCTTGCCGGTTTCCGGGTTGCGGAAACGCGCTTGCATACGACGGGCCTGGAAGTCGCCGCAGTTGGAGCACGACGAAATCTCGCGGTACTTGTCCTGGCTCGGGATCCACACTTCCAGGTCGTAAGTCTTGACCGCGCTGAAACCCATGTCACCGGTGCACAGTGCAATCGTGCGATAAGGCAGTTCCAGCAGTTGCAGGACTTTCTCGGCGTTGGCCGTCAGACCTTCCAGCGCGTCCATCGAGGTCGACGGCTCAACGATCTGGACCATCTCGACCTTGTCGAACTGGTGCTGACGGATCATCCCGCGAGTATCGCGACCCGACGCACCGGCTTCGCTGCGGAAGCACGGCGTGTGGGCGACGAACTTGATCGGCAGCAGCTTCGAATCGACGATCTCGCCGGCGACGATGTTGGTCAGCGACACTTCAGCGGTCGGGATCAGGTACAGATCGGCTTCGCCTTCGCGGCTGATCTTGAACAGGTCTTCTTCGAACTTCGGCAGTTGACCGGTGCCTTGCAGCGCCGGGGCCTGGACCAGATAAGGCGTGTAAGCCTCTTCGTAACCGTGTTCGCTGGTGTGCAGGTTGATCATGAATTGCGCCAGGGCGCGATGCATACGGGCGATCGGGCCGCGCAACAGGGCGAAACGGGCGCCGGACAGCTTGGCGGCGGTTTCGAAGTCCAGCCAGCCGAACTTCTCGCCCAGGGCCACGTGGTCCTGGACCGGGAAATCGAACGCGGTCGGGGTACCCCAGCGGCGCACTTCGACGTTGCCGTCTTCGTCATCACCGATTGGCACGGATTCGTGCGGCAGGTTCGGGATGCCGAGCAGGATCGAATCCAGATCGGTCTGGATCCCGTCCAGCTCGACTTTACCGGCACTCAATTCGTTCGCCATACGCTCGACGTCGGCCATCAACGGCGCGATGTCTTCGCCGCGCTGCTTTGCCTGGCCGATGGATTTGGAGCGCGCGTTACGTTCAGCCTGCAGTGCTTCGGTGCGGGTCTGGACGGTCTTGCGCTGTTCTTCCAGCGCTTCGATGCGCGCAACATCCAGCGTGTAGCCACGGGATGCCAGGCGGTCCGCTACGTCCTGAAGGTTGCTACGTAACAGTTTGGAATCGAGCATGTCGGTCTCTCGTTATCAAAGTTTGGTCAAGGACAGGCCAGCCCAGGTGGCGAGCAGCCCGCCGAATACGCTGATGGCAGCATAGCCCAGGGCCAGCGGCATTTGCCCGGTTTCGAGCAGGCGCACCGTATCCAGTGAAAAGGATGAAAAAGTCGTCAGCCCCCCGAGGAAGCCGACCATCAACCCGGCGCGCACCTCGATCGGCACCTCCGGGCGTAGCAAAAACAGACCGTATAGAACGCCGATCAGCAAACAGCCGACGATATTAACGGCCAGCGTCGCGGTATAGAAGTGCCGCGGCCAATTAGCGTTGACCCAATTACCGGTGGCAAAGCGCAACAGAGTCCCGGCGACACCGCCAACGGAGACAGCAATGACCAATGGAATCACTTATTTTCTCCGCTGTCGGGGGCTTAGACGGTCAAGTTGTGCAAGGTGATTGAGCTTTTCGCCGATCTTCAGCTCCAGGCCGCGAGGCACGGGCTGATAGAACGGTTGCGGCTCGAGTTCTTCCGGGAAATAGTCTTCGCCAGCGGCATAGGCGTCCGGCTCATCGTGGGCATAACGGTATTCATCGCCGTAACCCAATTGCTTCATCAGCTTGGTCGGTGCGTTGCGCAAATGCAGCGGCACTTCCAGCGAACCGTGTTCGGTGGCGCTGCGCATGGCGGCCTTGAACCCCATGTACACCGCGTTGCTTTTCGGCGCGCAAGCCAGATAAGTGATGGCCTGGGCCACCGCCAACTCGCCTTCAGGGCTGCCGAGGCGCTCCTGCACTTCCCACGCCGCCAGGCACAGGCTCAGGGCACGCGGGTCAGCGTTGCCGATGTCTTCGCTGGCCATGCGCACCACGCGCCGGGCCAGGTACAGCGGATCGCAACCGCCGTCGATCATCCGCGCGAACCAGTACAACGCGCCGTCGGGATTGGAGCCGCGCACCGATTTATGCAGCGCAGAAATCTGGTCGTAAAACGCTTCGCCGCCCTTGTCGAAACGCCGGCGGGTATCGCCGAGCAGACTTTGCAGCAGATCGATGCCGATCTCGCTGTTGTCTTCTGCCAGGTCCGAGGCGTTTTCCAGCAGGTTCAGCAGCCGCCGGCCATCGCCATCGGCAGCCGACAGGAGCATCTGGAAGCCTTCATCGCTGAGGGTCAGCTGCCGCTTGCCCAGGCCACGCTCTTCGGTCAGCGCCCGATGCACCAGTTTGCGCAGGGCCGCTTCGTCGAGGCTTTTGAGCACGTAAACGCGTGCCCGGGAGAGCAACGCGTTGTTGAGTTCGAAGGAAGGGTTTTCCGTGGTTGCGCCGATGAAAATCAGCGTGCCGTCTTCAACGTATGGCAGGAATGCATCCTGCTGCGACTTGTTGAAGCGATGCACTTCATCGACGAACAGGATGGTGCGCTTGCCGTACTGGCCGGCCTGCTGCTTGGCGATTTCCACCGCCTGACGGATTTCCTTCACGCCAGCCAGTACCGCCGAGACCGTTTCAAAGTGCGCATCCGAGACTTCCGCGAGCAACCGCGCCAGGGTGGTTTTGCCCACGCCCGGCGGGCCCCAGAAAATCATCGAGTGCAGGGCACCCTGCTCCAGGGCTTCGCGCAAAGGCTTGCCGCGAGCCAGCAGGTGTTCCTGACCGACGTACTCGTCCAGATTGGCTGCGCGCAAGCGGGCGGCCAAGGGTTGAGCGATCGGGGCACTGCGAAACAGGTCCATCACGTGCGGTTGAAACCTCGCTTTATTACGCAGTTCTCAAGTCTGGCGAAATCCTGTGGTGAGGGAGCTTCCTCCCGCTGGACTGCGCAGCGGTCCCATTTCGGGGTGCGCTTCGCGTCCCAAGCGGGAGCAAGCTCCCTCGCCACACAAGCCAGCTCCAACAGGTTTTGCGTCTTACTCTTGAATGACGTCGGCCCCCTTGGGAATGTCGAACTTGAACTTGGACGCCGGGATCGGCTCGTTGGCCTTCACGCCGGTGAACAGGATATTGGTGCGCTGACCGACGCTGTCGATCAGTTGCATGTCATTGACCAGGCCATTGCGGAACGACAGGCGCAGGCTGTCGAACAGGGTGTCCTTGGTTTTAGGTTTCAAGGTGAAGTCGATCACGCCGCCGGCTTCCTTGGCGCTGATGTCAAAGCTCTGGCTGATCTTGGACACGTCGCCGGACAGCAGCAGCGCAGGTGTCTGGGTCAGGCGCTGGTCAAGGGTCTTGATGGTGACCTGTTCCAGGTCCGGGTCCCACAGGGACACCTTCTTGCCATCGGAAACCATCAATTGCTCTTGCGGTGCGTCGGTATGCCAGTAGAACAGGCCAGGACGCTGCAGGGACATTTGCCCGGCCGTTTCCTGCAACTGGGTGCCGCTGCCATCCAGCGTCAGCTGAGAGAAGCGCGCAGTCAGGGTCTGGGATTTTTCCAGCAGTTGGGTCAGACGCGCCACGTCCTTGTCATCGGCGTGGGCCGAGAGCGTGGTCAAAGCCAGTACCGGCAGCAACAGCATGCGGATAAGACGCATGGGAGTCCTCATAACATTCGTGGGAGTTCGGGTGGCGCATCACTGCGCCATCCTTTCAAAATCAAATCAGTCGCGTACCGGGCCAGGCGCCAGGACTTCACGCGAACCGTTGGTGTTCATGGACGTCACGACCCCGGCCATTTCCATGGCTTCGATCATGCGTGCGGCGCGGTTGTAGCCGATTTTCAGCTTGCGCTGAACCGCAGAGATGGACGCACGACGGCTTTCCAGGACGAACTGCACCGCTTCGTCGTAAAGCGCATCGGATTCACTGTCTTCGTCGCCACCGCCACTGCCACCGTCGAAACCGCTACCGGCCTCCTCAACACCGGCCAGGATCTCGTCGTTGTATTCCGGTGCACCGCGCAGTTTCCAGGCTTCAACCACCCGGTGAACCTCGTCATCGGACACGAACGCACCGTGAACACGGATCGGCAGGCTGGTGCCCGGCGGCATGTAGAGCATGTCACCGTGGCCCAGCAGTTGCTCGGCACCGCCCTGGTCGATGATCGTCCGGGAGTCGATCTTGCTCGACACCTGGAACGCCATGCGCGTCGGGATGTTGGCCTTGATCAGACCGGTGATCACGTCAACCGACGGACGCTGGGTCGCGAGGATCAAGTGGATACCGGCCGCCCGGGCCTTCTGAGCGATACGGGCGATCAGTTCTTCAACCTTCTTGCCGACGATCATCATCATGTCGGCGAATTCGTCGACGACCACGACGATGGTCGGCAGTTTGGTCAGCAGCGGCGCTTCGTCATGAATGCTTTCGCGTTTGTACAACGGATCGGTCAGCGGCGTGCCCGCGTCCTGAGCTTCCTTGACCTTGGCGTTGAAGCCCGACAGGTTTCGTACGCCCATCTTCGCCATCAGTTTGTAGCGACGCTCCATCTCCGCCACGCTCCAGCGCAAGGCGTTGGCCGCGTCCTTCATGTCGGTCACGACCGGGCACAGCAGGTGCGGAATGCCTTCGTAGATCGACAGCTCGAGCATTTTCGGGTCGATCATGATCAGCTTGGCGTCTTCCGGGCCGGACTTGAACAGGATCGACAGGATCATCGCGTTCACACCCACCGACTTACCGGAACCGGTCGTACCGGCCACCAACAAGTGCGGCATTTTCGCCAGGTCAGTGATGACCGGCTTGCCGCCGATGTCGTGGCCCAGGGCCAGGGTGACCGGCGACTTGAAGTTGTCGTACTCAGGGGTCGACAGCACTTCGGAGAAACGCACGATCTGGCGGTCCTCGTTGGGAATCTCGATACCGACGGTGGTCTTGCCCGGAATCACTTCCACCACACGAACGCTGGTCACGGCCAGGGATCGCGCCAAGTCTTTCGCCAGGTTGGAGATGCGGCTGACTTTGACGCCGGCGGCCGGCTGGATTTCGTAACGGGTAATGACCGGGCCCGGATG
This sequence comes from Pseudomonas sp. FSL W5-0299, assembly GCF_005930655.1. Taxonomy (NCBI): domain Bacteria; kingdom Pseudomonadati; phylum Pseudomonadota; class Gammaproteobacteria; order Pseudomonadales; family Pseudomonadaceae; genus Pseudomonas; species Pseudomonas sp. FSL W5-0299. Next base: position 60,917 of record NZ_RXHX01000012.1, on the reverse strand, counting down.
GATCGAATCCACCGAGACTTCGACGCCGAATTCCTTGAGCTTGATTTCCAGCAAGTGGCCGACGGCGGCCAGCGATTCTGGAGAGTAATTGAGTTGTTTCTTTTCGGCCGGGTCGAGAATCGAGATCGGCGGCAAGGTGCCTTCGACGGCGCTGTCAACGAACAACGGCGCCTGCTTCTCTTTCTCGACGCGCTTGCTCGGCGCTGCCGGCTTGGGCGGCGCAGGTGCGATGACAGGCGGCACCTGCTTCTCGCGGTCCGACATGTGCTTGCTCAGGGCCTGCTCACGCTCGATGAGGCGCTCCTTGACCTTGGCTTGCTCGCGTTTGTCCGTAACCGTCGGGGCGACCACGTCATGCACGCGATAATCGACTTCACGCAGCTGCGCCACCAGTTGTTTGCGCTCGACACGGGCGCTCCACCAGCGATTGGCCGCGCCCTGAAACAGTTCGAAAAGGTCGAGGGTGATCTTGCCGGTAACGTCCATCACCTTGAACCACGACAGGTCAGTGAACACCGTCAGGCCGAACAGGAACAGCGCGATGAACAAGAGCGTGCTGCCCTGGATGTTCAGCGCGTTCCTGGCCAGGTCGCCAAGACTTTCGCCCAACGCGCCGCCCGCACCGGCCGGCAGACCGGTCGCCGCATGGAAATGGATATGCGCGAGTGCCGCGCCCGACAGCACCAGAAACACCAGGCCGATCAGGCGCCAGGAGAACAGCCAGCCGCTCCACTGCCACTGTTCGTGGCGCTGACGGAAGATCTGATAGGCCTTGATCGCCAGCAACAACGGGAAGATGTAGGCGAAGTAACCCAGCACCATGAACAGGATATCGGCGCTGTAGGAGCCGACCGGCCCGCCGAAGTTCTGTACGTCGTCGATCTTGCTGTTATGGCTCCAGCCCGGATCGTCCTTGCCGTAGGTCAACAGGGCCATCATCAGGAACAGGCACAGGCCACCGATGGCGATCAATGCACCTTCCTTGAGCCGGTAGTGCAAGTGCTGGCGCCAGAGTGGAACGACGACTGTTTTGGGTGCTGCGGTGGATTTCTTCAAAACGCTTCTTTTCCTGCGCCCATGGCGCGTCCATCTGTTGAATGACTATAAAAAACTGCCCAATCCAGGCAGGTAAAAAAGTTAACACGCGCAACTGGGACTACTTTTAACATTGCACCCCGGTTTTTATAAACACGGTACGCACAGCTTATTTTGTTTCAATCACTGTTACAGACGGCATTGTACGGGTTTGTTCGCCCGATGCCATGCTTGAAGCCCTTCGGTGTAGCATAGCCAAAAGCACGTTACGCGCGTTTCAATTTGAGCATGCATTCTCTTTTGTGACAAAGGCTTATGAGGTGTTTTTATGAGCGAACCGAAGCATTCCCGCCTGATCATTCTGGGTTCCGGCCCTGCCGGATACAGCGCAGCCGTTTATGCCGCCCGCGCCAACCTCAAACCCGTTGTCATTACCGGCATACAGGCAGGTGGCCAGCTGACCACGACCGTCGAAGTCGATAACTGGCCCGGCGACGTTGAAGGCCTCACCGGCCCGGTGCTGATGGAACGCATGCAAAAACACGCCGAGCGCTTTGCCACCGAGATCGTCTACGACCACATCCACACCGCCAAGTTGCAACAACGCCCGTTCGAGCTCATCGGCGACAGCGGCACATACACCTGCGACGCGCTGATTATCGCGACCGGCGCCTCGGCGCAATATCTAGGGCTGCCTTCGGAAGAGGCGTTTGCCGGCCGAGGGGTTTCGGCCTGCGCCACGTGCGACGGATTTTTTTATCGCAACCAAGTGGTCGCGGTGGTCGGCGGCGGCAACACAGCGGTTGAAGAAGCACTGTACTTGTCGAACATCGCCAAGGAAGTCCACCTGATTCACCGGCGCGACAAGTTGCGCTCGGAGAAGATTCTCCAGGACAAACTCTTCGAAAAAGCCGCCAACGGCAATATCCGCCTGCACTGGAACCAGAATCTCGATGAAGTGCTGGGTGATGCCAGTGGCGTGACCGGCGCCCGCCTGCGCGACAGCCACACAGGCGAAACCCGTGAATTGCCACTGGCCGGCGTGTTCATCGCGATCGGCCACAAGCCCAACACTGACCTGTTCGAGGGCCAGTTGAAAATGCGCGACGGCTATCTGCTGGTCAAGGGCGGCAGCGATGGCGATGCCACAGCTACCGAGATCCCGGGCGTGTTCGCCGCCGGCGACGTGGCCGATCACGTCTACCGACAGGCCGTAACCTCCGCCGGGGCCGGCTGCATGGCCGCGCTGGACGCCGAGAAATACCTCGACGACATTCCCACCGTTTGACGGCACACTTCACGGCGGGCCGCCAGCCCGTCACCGCCCTCCCCTTCTGCAAGCCCGGATGCCATGCTGACTTGGTTACAACGCAACACCCTGACGTTCCCGCCGCTGGAAAAAGCCATGCGCGACCCCAACGGGTTGCTGGCCGCGGGTGGAGATCTGTCCGCCGATCGTCTGATTCAGGCTTATCGCCACGGCTGCTTTCCATGGTTCTCGGAAGGCCAGCCGATCCTTTGGTGGTCGCCGGATCCGCGCACCGTCTTATTTCCCGACGAACTGCATGTCTCGCGCAGCCTGAATAAATTGCTGCGCCAGCAACGCTATCAAGTGACCTTCGATCAGGACTTTGCCTCGGTGATCAGCGCCTGCGCCGCGCCTCGGGACTACGCCGACGGCACCTGGATCACTGACGCGATGCAGACGGCTTACCTCGAGCTGCATCGACGTGGCTACGCGCATTCCGTGGAGGTTTGGGATGATGGCGTGCTGGTCGGCGGGCTCTATGGCCTGGCGATGGGTCAGCTGTTTTTCGGCGAATCCATGTTCAGCCGCGCCGACAACGCCTCGAAATATGGCTTTGCCACGCTGGTGCGACATCTGAAAGACTCAGGTTTTGTGCTGATCGACTGCCAGATGCCGACCGACCATCTGCACAGCCTCGGCGCCCGAGCGATTCCTCGGCGCGATTTCGCCAACTTCCTCGCACAACATCTGGATCAACCCAGCCGTGCAACCTGGGTTTGCTGAGCGACTTTTGCCCGTGTGGCTTACACTTAATCCAAAGCTTATTCCCGAGGGTTGATCATGACCGAGTTGGCGCGTTTGAAGTTTTATGCCACTCAGCCCCACTCTTGCAGCTATCTGCCCGAGGAGCAGGCCACGACCCTGTTTCTCGACCCTAGCCAGCCCATGGATGTGCATGTCTACGCAGACCTGTCTGAAATGGGTTTTCGTCGCAGCGGCGATCATCTCTACCGGCCTCATTGCCAGAATTGCAATGCCTGCGTCCCGGCGCGCATCCCTGTGGCGCAATTTTCGCCCAACCGTCAGCAGAAACGCATTTTCAAACGTAACGCCGACCTGCAAGTGCGTCCGGCCCGGCCGAAATTCAGCGAAGAGTATTTCGATCTCTATCAGCGCTACATCGAACAGCGTCACGCCGATGGCGACATGTACCCGCCGAGTCGTGACCAGTTTTCGACGTTCCTGGTGCGCGACCTGCCATTCTCCCGATTCTACGAATTTCGTCTCGAAGGCCGGCTCCTGGCAGTGGCCGTGACCGACTTGCTGCCGAACGGTCTGTCGGCGGTCTACACCTTCTACGAGCCCGATGAAGAACGTCGCAGCCTGGGTCGCTACGCTATCCTCTGGCAAATCGGCGAGGCCCGGCGCCTTGGACTGGAAGCGGTCTACCTCGGCTACTGGATCAAAAACTGCAAAAAGATGAGCTACAAGACGCAATATCGACCTATCGAACTGCTGATTAATCAGCGCTGGGTCATCCTGAACTAGAACCCCTTGGCTTAAACCCCATTTTTCGGGCACAATGCACGCCGCTTTTGCCTGGCGCAGTTGCACCGGGCCATTCATTGGACACCGAGGGCTTTACTGCATGTCGAAAGAAGACAGCTTCGAAATGGAAGGCACTGTCGTCGACACCCTGCCCAACACCATGTTTCGTGTGGAGTTGGAAAATGGGCACGTCGTAACCGCGCATATCTCCGGCAAGATGCGCAAGAACTACATTCGTATTCTTACCGGTGACAAAGTGCGCGTCGAGCTGACGCCCTATGACTTGAGCAAAGGGCGTATCACTTACCGCGCTCGCTAATCAAGTCAATACAAAACGCCCGGTTTATGCCGGGCGTTTTTGTTTGTCTGCGATTTGATGGATCAACACCATCCCCCAGTGGGAGCGAGCCTGCTCCCACAGGACGAGGTGTCAGGCGTTCAAATTCGGCGAACAGCAAAAAGGCGCCTCTCGGCGCCTTTTGCTTTGTCGCGGTTAACGTCAGGCCATTTCGGCCGTGGTTTCGAACTCGAAGGTCAGCTCGCCGTCCTTGAGGTCGATGTGCACCACGCCACCATGGTCGGCCAGTTCGCCAAAGAGGATCTCTTCCGCCAGCGGACGCTTGATCTTGTCCTGGATCAAACGCGCCATTGGTCGAGCACCCATTGCCGAGTCGTAGCCACCTGCTGCCAGCCAGCTTCGCGCAGCGTCGGTCACTTCCAGCTGCACGCGCTTGTCTTCCAGCTGCGCCTGAAGCTCGGTAAGGAACTTGTCCACCACGCTTTTGATGACCTCATGGCTGAGGCGACCAAACTGGATAATGGTGTCCAGACGGTTGCGGAACTCCGGCGTGAAGCTCTTCTTGATCACTTCCATCGCATCGGACGAGTGGTCCTGATGGGTGAAACCGATCGAAGCACGCGCTGCTGTTTCGGCACCGGCGTTGGTCGTCATGATGACGATCACGTTACGGAAATCCGCCTTGCGCCCGTTGTTATCGGTCAACGTACCGTGGTCCATGACCTGCAACAGCAGGTTGAAGACTTCCGGATGCGCCTTCTCGATCTCATCGAGCAACAGCACGCAGTGAGGCTGCTTGGTGATGGCTTCGGTCAGCAGACCGCCCTGATCGAACCCGACATAACCTGGAGGCGCACCGATCAGACGCGATACGGTGTGGCGCTCCATGTACTCGGACATGTCGAAACGAACCAGCTCGATGCCCAACGCCTTGGCCAGCTGACGCGCCGCTTCGGTTTTACCGACGCCGGTCGGCCCTGCGAACAGGAACGAACCGACTGGCTTGTCAGGCGACTTGAGGCCAGCACGAGACAGTTTGATCGCGGTCGACAGCGAATCGATCGCGGCATCCTGGCCAAATACCGTCAGCTTCAGGTCACGCTCAAGGTTGCGCAGCAGCTCTTTGTCGGAGCTGGTGACGTGCTTAGGCGGAATCCGCGCGATTTTCGCAACGATGTCCTCGACCTGAGGCACCTCGATGCGTTTCACGCGTTTCTCGATCGGCTGCAGACGCTGATAGGCGCCCGCCTCGTCGATGACGTCGATGGCCTTGTCCGGCATGTGCCGGTCATTGATGTAGCGCGACGCCAGTTCAGCGGCGGCACGCAACGCCTCATCGCTGTATTCGATGTTGTGGTGCGCTTCAAAACGCCCTTTCAGGCCGCGCAGGATACCGATGGTGTCTTCAACCGAAGGCTCCGACACATCAACCTTCTGGAAGCGCCGGGCCAAGGCACGGTCCTTCTCGAAGATCCCGCGAAATTCCTGGAACGTGGTTGAGCCGATGCAACGGATATCGCCCGACGACAGCAGCGGTTTGAGCAGGTTCGAGGCATCCATGACGCCACCGGACGCGGCACCCGCACCAATGATGGTGTGGATCTCGTCGATGAACAGGATCGCCTGCGGACGTTTTTTCAGCTCATTGAGCAGCGCCTTGAAGCGCTTCTCGAAATCGCCACGGTATTTGGTCCCGGCCAGCAAGGCCCCCAGATCGAGGGAATAGACCACGCTGTTGGCCAGCAAGTCCGGCACCTGGTTGTCGACAATGCGTTTAGCCAGGCCTTCGGCAATCGCGGTTTTACCCACGCCCGCCTCGCCCACTAGCAGCGGGTTGTTTTTGCGACGACGCGCCAGGATCTGCGCGACACGCTCGACTTCCAGCTCACGGCCTACCAACGGATCGATACGACCCTGGCGCGCGAGCTCGTTGAGGTTGCTGGCATAAGCATCCAGAGGATTGCCTGAAGAAGAAGACTCACCGCCCTCGTCGTCCTGCATATCTTGCTCACCTTCAGAGTGATCGCCATGCCCCGGCACTTTGGAAATGCCATGGGCGATGTAGTTGACGACATCAATGCGCGCAACGCTCTGCTGTTTCAGCAGGAACACTGCCTGACTCTCTTGCTCACTGAAGATGGCGACCAGCACGTTAGCGCCAGTCACTTCGCGTTTGCCCGAGCTCTGTACGTGGAAAACAGCACGTTGCAGGACACGCTGGAAGCCCAGGGTTGGCTGGGTTTCGCGATCTTCGTCATGGACGGGGATCAAGGGCGTGGTGGAGTCGATGAACTCCTGCAGATCGTGCTTGAGTTTGTCGAGGTTTGCGCCGCAGGCACGCAAAACGGTGGCGGCAGCCTCATTGTCCAATAGGGCCAGCAGGAGGTGTTCGACGGTCATGAATTCATGACGCTTCGATCTAGCCTCCTTGAAGGCAAGATTGAGGGTGACTTCGAGCTCGCGGTTTAACATAGCTTCACCTCATACCCAAGTGGTCGGCGATTAACCGTCCTTCTCGATTTCACAGAGTAGCGGATGCTGGCTTTCCCTGGCGTACTGGTTGACCTGCATGGCCTTAGTCTCGGCGATGTCGCGGGTAAACACTCCACATACTGCCCGTCCTTCTGTGTGGACGGCCAGCATGACCTTGGTCGCCAGCTCCCGATTCAGGTTAAAAAACACCTCGAGCACTTCGACGACGAAATCCATCGGTGTGTAGTCATCGTTGAACAAAACCACCTTGTACATCGGCGGCGCCTGTAATGCAGGCTTTGCCTCCTGAACAGCAATGCCTGCGGAATCGTCGTCGTGGGGCTCCGGGTGATCTTTTTGGAGAGCCGGGCGATCCTGATTGAATGTTAGTCGAATCTGGCTGATTGCATGCATGGAAAGAAAGGTTCGTCAGTTGTTCAAATACAGTGGTGGGGGCGGCTATGGACGATTTCAACTCCGACCGCCCGGTCACCTTGACTATCGGCAAAACGGTGTTACAACCAATAGAGCCCACAGTGGGTAAAAAAGGTCCGCGGAGTCAATCTTATTTCGAGATTCGACTGCGGATGTACTGGATGATACTCCAGTGATGGAGTCTGTTGCAGAGGGATATGGGTATGTCAGGCGTCAAGGTCAGCGGCAAGGTCAAATGGTTCAACAATGCCAAGGGGTTCGGTTTCATTAATACCGAAGCCAACGTAGGTCGCCACGAAGATGGCTGTGCTATCGATTTTTTTGCCCACTATTCGGCCATCGAAATGGACGGGTACAAGACACTGAAGGCCGGGCAAATCGTAAGCTTCGAGATCGTCCAGGGCCCCAAGGGGCTGCATGCCGTAAAAATTACGAATGTACCTGTCGAGAATGAAAAGACGGCACCTGCCAACCAGCAGGAAAAGGTGTCGAGCTGACACAACCCGTCATCCAGTCATAAAAAAAACCGCCCGAGGGCGGTTTTTTTATGCCGATTCGCTTACATATCGGCTTACATGTGCGAGATGAGCGCATCACCAAACGCAGAAGAAGACAGCAGCTTCGCGCCTTCCATCAGACGATGGAAATCATAGGTCACGGTTTTGGCGGAAATCGCGCCGTTGGTGCCCTTGATGATCAGGTCTGCCGCTTCGGTCCAACCCATGTGGCGCAGCATCATCTCTGCGGACAGGATCAGGGAACCCGGGTTGACCTGGTCCTTGCCGGCGTATTTCGGTGCAGTACCGTGGGTCGCTTCAAACATGGCAATGGTGTCGGACAGGTTGGCGCCCGGTGCAATACCGATACCGCCCACTTCCGCCGCCAGGGCGTCAGAGAGATAGTCGCCGTTCAGGTTCAGGGTCGCGATCACATCGTATTCGGCCGGGCGCAGCAGGATCTGCTGGAGCATGGCGTCGGCGATGGCGTCCTTGACGATGACGTTCTTCCCGGTTTTCGGGTTCTTGAACTGCATCCACGGACCGCCGTCGAGCAGGGTCGCACCGAATTCTTCAGCGGCCACTTCGTAGGCCCATTCCTTGAAGGCACCTTCGGTGAACTTCATGATGTTGCCTTTGTGCACGATGGTCAGCGAGTCGCGGTCGTTGTCGACCACATACTGCAACGCCTTGCGCGCCAGACGCTTGGTGCCTTGCAGGGAAACCGGCTTGATGCCGATACCGCAGTTTTCGTCGAAACGGATCTTGGTGACGCCCATTTCATCTTTGAGGAACTTGATGACCTTGGTCGCTTCCGGCGAACCGGCTTTCCATTCGATACCGGCGTAGATGTCTTCCGAGTTCTCACGGAAGATCGTCATATCGACATCGCCTGGCTTCTTGACCGGGCTAGGTACGCCTTCGAACCAGCGCACCGGGCGCAGGCATACATAAAGGTCGAGTTGCTGACGCAGGGCCACGTTCAGGGAACGGATACCGCCACCGACCGGGGTGGTCAGAGGGCCCTTGATGGAAACCACGTAATCCTTGACTGCGTCCAGGGTTTCCTGGGGAAGCCAGGTGTCCTGATCGTAAACCTGAGTCGCTTTCTCCCCGGCATAGACTTCCATCCAGGAAATTTTGCGCTCGCCGCCGTAAGCCTTCTTAACAGCAGCATCGACAACCTTGATCATGACCGGGCTGATATCAACGCCAATACCATCACCTTCGATGAAGGGGATGATCGGGTTGTTAGGAACATTGAGAGAATGGTCCGCGTTGACGGTGATTTTGTCGCCGACTGCTGGAACCTGAATCTTCTTGTATCCCATGCTGAACTCCATTGTTTGGATTGAACATCTGGCTTCGTTCGAGCGTACCCCAGTTAAATCGGCACGCAAACCCTATGTTCCATCCATCTGCCGCAAAGCTGCACAGTTCGCGACGTACAAGCCTGAAAGCAAAGGGAAAAGCGCCAAACTCAAGCACGGTGCAAGACTCTACGCCCCCCTCGCCCCTGCGACCTTTAGACCAATGGACGAGAATCGTTGCATATGAACCATCGGCAGATTGCCAGCTACCTATGTATAATGCCGCCCGCTGACCGCAGAGTCACGATGGCCGACCTCTCTACTACGAGGCTTGGGGCCTGAAAAAGCAGGGTTGTTACCGCAACCCACCCGCTTGACGCTCGACCGATGCACCCAACATCACCGCAAAGAAACCTCGACATTCGGCTCATGGATGACTTTGAACGAACGCGCTTACCCGGCGCCCCTCGAGTTTCTGCGCACGCTTTAGCAAAGAAGAGAGAGTTAATCCGAATATGCCCACCCGCTCGAAGATCATCTATACCTTCACCGACGAAGCTCCCGCCCTCGCCACCTATTCACTGTTGCCTATCGTAGAAGCGTTCACCGCTTCGGCTGATATCGCCGTGGAAACCCGCGATATCTCTCTTGCAGGGCGCATCCTGGCCAGCTTCCCCGAGCAATTGGGTGACAAAGCCGTAGCCGACCACCTCGCCGAACTGGGCGATCTGGCCGTTACGCCTGAAGCCAACATCATCAAGCTGCCGAACATCAGCGCCTCGGTTCCGCAACTGCAAGCCGCAATCAAAGAGCTGCAAGCCCAGGGCTTCGCCCTGCCGGACTACCCGGAAACCGTGACCACCGACGCCGACAAGCTCGCGAAGTCGCGCTACGACAAGATCAAGGGCAGCGCCGTGAACCCGGTTCTGCGCGAAGGCAACTCTGATCGTCGTGCACCGCTGTCGGTCAAGAACTATGCACGCAAGCACCCGCACAAAATGGGCGCCTGGGCTGCGGACTCCAAGTCCCATGTCGCACACATGAGCACCGGTGATTTCTACGGCAGCGAAAAAGCCGCCCTGATCGACGCCGCTGATGCCGTCAAAATCGAACTGATCGCTCAAGACGGCACCACCACCGTCCTGAAAGAAAAAACCACCGTGCAAGCCGGTGAGATCCTCGATTGCGCGGTCATGAGCAAAAACGCTCTGCGCAGCTTCATCGCTGCCGAGATCGAAGACGCCAAGCAAAAAGGCGTGCTGCTGTCGGTTCACTTGAAAGCCACCATGATGAAGGTCTCCGACCCGATCATGTTCGGCCAGATCGTTGCCGAGTTCTATAAAGACGCACTGGCCAAGCACGCTGACGTGCTGGCACAGATCGGTTTCAACCTGAACAACGGCATCGGCGACCTGTATGCTCGCATCAAGGCCTTGCCGGCCGAGCAACAAGCGCAGATCGAAGCGGACATCCAGGCGGTCTACGCCGTTCGTCCGTCGTTGGCCATGGTCAACTCCGACAAAGGCATCACCAACCTGCACGTGCCGAGCGACGTGATCGTCGACGCCTCGATGCCGGCGATGATCCGTGACTCCGGCAAAATGTGGGGCACTGACGGTCAGCTGCACGACACCAAGGCGGTGATCCCGGATCGCTGCTACGCCACCATCTACCAGGCGGTGATCGAAGACTGCAAGCTGCACGGCGCTTTCGATCCGACCACCATGGGCAGCGTGCCAAACGTTGGCCTGATGGCGAAAAAAGCCGAAGAGTACGGCTCCCACGACAAGACGTTCCAGATCAAGGCCAACGGCGTGGTTCGGGTTTCCGACAGCGCTGGCCGCACCCTGCTGGAGCAGTCGGTTGAAGCCGGCGACATCTTCCGCATGTGCCAGACCAAAGACGCGCCGATCCAGGATTGGGTCAAACTGGCCGTCAACCGTGCCCGTGCAAGCGCAACCCCGGCTATTTTCTGGCTGGACCCGATGCGCGCCCACGACGGTGTAGTGATCGAGAAAGTTCAGGCCTACCTGAAGGATCACGACACCTCCGGCCTGGACATCCGCATCATGTCGCCAGTCGACGCGATGGCCTTCACCCTGGGCCGCACCCGCGAAGGCAAGGACACCATCTCGGTGACCGGCAACGTACTGCGCGACTACCTGACCGACCTGTTCCCGATCATGGAGCTGGGCACCAGCGCCAAGATGCTGTCGATCGTTCCGCTGATGAATGGCGGCGGTCTGTTCGAAACCGGCGCCGGCGGTTCGGCACCGAAGCACGTTCAACAACTGCTGGAAGAGAACTTCCTGCGCTGGGATTCCCTGGGCGAGTTCCTGGCCCTGGCCGCTTCCCTTGAGCATCTGGGTGTTACTTACAACAACCCGAAAGCGCTGGTGCTGGCCAAGACCCTGGATCAGGCCACTGGCCAGTTCCTGGACAACAACAAGTCGCCATCGCGCAAAGTCGGCAATATCGACAACCGCGGCAGCCACTTCTACCTGGCGCTGTACTGGGCCCAGGCCCTGGCCGCCCAGACCGAAGACGCTGCACTGCAAGCGCAGTTCGGCGAACTGGCCAAGACCCTGGCCGAGAACGAAGCAACCATCGTTGCCGAGCTCAACGCCGTTCAGGGCAAGCCAGTGGACATCGGCGGTTACTACCACGCTAATGCCGAGCTGATCAGCAAGGCCATGCGCCCAAGCAACACCTTCAACGCCGCGATCGCTGCGTTGGTTTAAGGTTGTAAGGATGCAAAGAAGCCCCGGCCCAGTGCCGGGGTTTCTGTTTGTGCCCCACACTTTTCATCTATGAAATACGCACCAATGTGGGAGCGAGCCTGCTCGCGATAGCGATATATCATTCAACATTGATGTCGACTGACCCACCGTCATCGCGAGCAGGCTCGCTCCCACACTGTTCTTTATTCCAATATTAGAAACCGAGGAAGCTTCATGGATTGGCTACCCCACATCACCGTCGCCACCATCGTCGAAGACAATGGTCGCTTTCTGATGGTCGAAGAACTCAAGCACGGACGAACGGTGCTCAACCAGCCCGCCGGTCACCTCGACCCGGACGAAACCCTGATCGAAGCCGCCGTGCGCGAAACCCTGGAAGAAACCGGCTGGGACGTCGAACCGACCGGCGTGGTGGGCATTTACCTCTACACCGCCCCCAGCAACGGCGTGACCTACCAGCGGGTCTGTTTCACCGCAAAGCCGCTCAAACATTACCCCGACTATCAACTGGATGACGGCATCGTCGGCGCAAAATGGCTGACGCGTGACGAATTGCTGGCGCAGCGCGCAAACTGGCGCAGTGAGCTGATCATCCGCTGTATCGATGATTATCTGGACGGCCAGCACTACAGTCTCGAACTGATCCGCCCTTCTCTTTAGCCTTGCGGGCTTCGGCCTGTTAGAATCGCGTCCTTTTTCAAGACACTCATTGAATCCCTATGCGTGATCCAGCCCCTTCTGACACACAAAAGAAGCGCGTCATTGTCGGCATGTCCGGCGGCGTGGACTCTTCCGTTTCCGCTCTCCTGCTGATCGAGCAGGGTTATGAGGTGGAAGGCCTGTTCATGAAGAACTGGGAAGAAGACGATGGAACGGAATACTGCACCGCCATGGACGACCTGGCGGATGCCCAGGCCGTGTGCGACAAGATTGGCATCAAGCTGCACACCGCCAATTTCGCCGCCGAGTACTGGGACAACGTGTTCGAGCACTTCCTGGCCGAGTACAAGGCCGGTCGCACGCCAAACCCGGACATCCTGTGCAACCGCGAGATCAAGTTCAAGGCGTTCCTCGACTACGCCATGGTGCTCGGCGCCGACCTGATCGCTACCGGCCACTACGTTCGCCGCCGCGACATCGATGGGCGCACCGAACTGCTCAAGGGCCTGGACCCGAACAAGGACCAGAGTTATTTCCTGCACGCCGTCGGCGGCGAACAGATCGCCAAGACGCTGTTCCCGGTCGGTGAACTGGAAAAGCCCGAAGTGCGCGCGATTGCCGAGAAACACGAACTCGCCACCGCGAAGAAAAAGGATTCCACAGGGATCTGCTTTATCGGCGAACGCCGCTTCAGCGACTTCCTCAAGCAATACCTGCCGGCCCAACCGGGCGAGATCAAGACCACCGAAGGTGAAGTCATCGGCCGTCACCACGGCTTGATGTATCACACCATCGGCCAGCGTCAGGGCCTGGGCATCGGCGGCTTGAAAGACGCCGGTGACGAGCCATGGTACGTGCTGATCAAGGACCTGGAACACAACGAGCTGATCGTCGGCCAGGGCAATGACCATCCTTACCTGTTCTCCCGCGCCCTGCTCGCCTCGGACATCTATTGGGTCAACCCGATCGATCTGACCGAGCCGCGCAAGTTGACCGCCAAGGTTCGTTATCGCCAAAGCGATCAGCCCTGCACGCTGGAAAAAACCGCCACCGGCTATCGCGCCACCTTCGATGACCCACAGCGCGCGGTCACCCCGGGCCAGTCCGTGGTGTTCTACGACGGTGAAATCTGCCTCGGCGGCGGCGTGATTGAAGTCGCAGAGCCATGGAGCAGCAAGGCATGAACCCCACTCAGGAGCAACTGACGGCGCTGGGCGGCGTGTTTCTCGCCGCCGTCCTCGTCGACAAGATTGCCAAGACCGGCCAGACCACCGAAGCCGGCCTGACCTGCATGCTCGGCAGCCTGCTGATCCGCGACCCCAAGGACACCCTGGAAGTGTACGGCGGCGACGACCTCAATCTGCGCGAAGGCTATCGCGCATTGATCGGCGCCCTGGAACGCGACCCGAGCACCCTGCAGCGCGAACCGCTGCGTTACGCCCTGGCCATGCTGGGCCTGGAGCGTCAGCTGGCCAAGCGCGACGACTTGCTCGATGTGATCGGCAAGCGTTTGCCGCAGATTCAATCCCAGGTCGAGCACTTCGGCCCGGCCCACGAAAACGTGATTGCGGCCTGCGGTGCACTGTACCAGGACACCCTGAGCACCTTGCGCCAACGGATTCAGGTCCACGGCGACATGCGCAACCTGCAGCAACCGAGCAACGCCTCGAAAATCCGCGCCCTGTTGCTGGCCGGGATTCGTTCGGCGCGCCTGTGGCGGCAGTTGGGCGGCCATCGCTGGCAGCTGGTGATCAGCCGTCGCAAGTTGCTCAAAGAGCTTTACCCGCTGATGCGCAGCAGCTGAACCGCGCCCGCAACACCGCTTTAGATCTGTAACGCGTAATACGCCGGTCAGTTGGCAACGGACCGGCGGATTTTTTCATGTATGATACGCGCCCCATTTCGTTGCCCGACTGTCCGAGAACACCCCATGCAGCTTTCTTCGCTCACTGCGGTTTCCCCTGTTGACGGCCGCTACGCCGGCAAAACCCAGGCCCTGCGCCCAATTTTCAGCGAGTACGGCCTGATCCGTGCTCGCGTTCTGGTTGAAGTGCGCTGGCTCCAGCGCCTGGCCGCTCACCCAGGCATCAGCGAAGTGCCGGCGTTCTCCGCCGAAGCCAACGCGGTGCTGAACACCCTGGCGGAGAACTTCGCTCTGGAGCACGCCGAGCGTGTCAAAGAGATCGAGCGCACCACCAACCACGACGTCAAAGCCATCGAATACCTGCTCAAGGAGCAGGCGGCCAAGCTGCCGGAACTGGCCAAGGTCAGCGAGTTCATCCACTTTGCCTGCACCAGCGAGGACATCAACAACCTGTCCCACGCCCTGATGCTGCGCGAAGGTCGTGATGATGTGATGCTGCCGCTGATGCGCCAGACCGCTCAAGCCATCCGCGAACTGGCCATCCGTTTCGCTGACGTGCCAATGCTGTCGCGCACCCACGGTCAACCGGCCTCGCCGACCACCCTGGGCAAAGAGCTGGCAAACGTGGTTTACCGTCTGGAGCGTCAGATCGCTCAAGTCGCTGCCGTTCCGCTGCTGGGCAAGATCAACGGCGCTGTCGGCAACTACAACGCTCACCTGTCGGCCTACCCTGAGATCGACTGGGAAGAGAACGCCCGCGCCTTCATCGAAGACGAGCTGGGCCTGGGCTTCAACCCGTACACCACGCAGATCGAACCGCACGACTACATCGCCGAGCTGTTCGACGCGATCGCCCGCTTCAACACCATCCTGATCGACTTCGACCGCGACATCTGGGGCTACATTTCCCTGGGCTATTTCAAGCAGCGCACCATCGCTGGCGAAATCGGTTCGTCGACCATGCCGCACAAGGTCAACCCGATCGACTTCGAAAACTCCGAAGGCAACCTGGGTATCGCCAACGCGCTGTTCCAGCATTTGGCGAGCAAGCTGCCGATCTCCCGCTGGCAGCGTGACCTGACCGACTCCACCGTGCTGCGCAACCTCGGTGTCGGCTTCGCCCACAGCGTGATCGCGTACGAAGCCAGCCTCAAGGGCATCAGCAAACTGGAGCTCAACGCTCAGAAGATCGCAGCTGACCTGGACGCGTGCTGGGAAGTGCTGGCCGAGCCGATCCAGACCGTGATGCGTCGCTACAACATCGAAAACCCGTATGAAAAGCTGAAAGAGTTGACGCGTGGCAAGGGCATCAGCCCTGAAGCACTGCAAACTTTCATCGACGGCCTGGACATGCCAGCCGCTGCCAAGGCCGAGCTGAAATTGCTCACCCCGGCGAACTACATCGGTAACGCCGTGGCACAAGCCAAACGCATCTGATCGACCGTTTTACCCGTTTGAGACGCCCGGCAGCGCCGGGCGTTTTTATTCCCGTCTGAAAAGTGCATTTTTTCAATAGGTTACACATGAATCCTGACATTCCTCTTCAACTTCTGGGCGGCATCACGGCGCGCGAATTCCTGCGCGACTACTGGCAGAAAAAACCCCTGCTGATCCGTCAGGCGATTCCTGAATTCGAAAGCCCGATTGACGCCGACGAACTGGCTGGCCTGGCGCTGGAAGAAGAAGTTGAATCGCGCCTGGTAATCGAAAACGGCGAGCGCCCTTGGGAATTGCGTCGCGGTCCGTTCGCCGAAGACGAATTCAGCAAACTGCCGGAACGTGACTGGACCCTGCTGGTTCAAGCGGTTGACCAGTTCGTTCCGGAAGTTTCTGAGCTGCTGGAAAACTTCCGCTTCCTGCCGAGCTGGCGCGTCGACGACGTGATGATCAGCTTCGCCGCCCCGGGTGGCAGCGTCGGTCCGCACTTCGATAACTACGATGTGTTCCTGCTGCAGGGTCACGGCAAGCGCAACTGGAAAATCGGCCAGATGTGCGATTCCGAGAGCAAGTTGCTGCAACACGCGGACCTGCGCATCCTCGCTGATTTCGAAGCCACCGATGAGTGGGTCCTGGAACCTGGCGACATGCTCTACCTGCCGCCGCGCCTGGCCCACTGCGGTGTTGCGATTGATGACTGCATGACCTACTCGGTCGGCTTCCGCGCCCCGAGCGCTTCTGAAGTGCTGACTCACTTCACTGACTTCCTCAGCCAGTTCCTGACCGATGAAGAGCGCTACACCGATGCCGACGCCCTGCCGGCGGTCGATCCGCACCAGATTCAGCACGACGCCCTTGATCGCCTGAAAGCCTTGCTGGCCGAGCACATGAGCGACGAGCGCCTGCTGCTGACCTGGTTTGGCCAGTACATGACCGAGCCGCGCTACCCGGAACTCGTGGTAGGCCCGGAAGAGATCGAAGAAGACGACCTGCTTGCCAGCCTGGAGCAAGGCGCAATACTGATCCGCAACCCGAGCGCACGCCTGGCCTGGTCCGAAGTCGATGACGACCTGTTGTTGTTCGCCAGCGGCCAGAGCCGTTATCTGCCAGGCAAGCTGCGTGAGCTGCTGAAAATGATCTGCGCTGCCGACTCCCTGCACGCCGACAATCTGGGCGAGTGGCTGACCGACGAAGACAGCCGCGGCTTGTTGTGCGAACTGATCAAGCAAGGAAGCCTGGGGTTTGCCGATGAATAAAATTCACGTTCGTGTCGCAGACTGGCAAAAGGACAACGCCGAGATCCGGCGCATTCGTGAGACGGTGTTCATTGCCGAGCAATCCGTTCCGCCAGAATTGGAATGGGATGCGGATGACGCAACGGCGGTGCATTTCCTGGCCTTCGAAGGCGACTTTCCGATTGGCACCGCCCGCCTGCTGCCCGATGGGCACATTGGCCGGGTCTCGGTGCTGAAAGACTGGCGCGGTTTGAAAGTCGGCGATGCGCTGATGCAAGCGGTGATCGGTGAAGCCGAGAAGCGCGATCTGAAGCAGCAGATGCTGAGCGCACAGGTCCAGGCCACGGCGTTCTATGAGCGCCTGGGCTTCAGACAGGTCAGTGAGGAATTCCTGGAAGCCGGGATTTCTCATGTGGACATGGTGCGGCACTCCGCTTAATTCCCTGTGATGGGTGATTACTGTGGCGAGGGAGCTTGCTCCCGCTGGGGCGCGAAGCGTTCCCAAGATTTTTAGGGCTGCTGTGCAGCCCAGCGGGAGCAAGCTCCCTCGCCACAAAAGCCCGCCAGAACACCACAAAACGCCTCGCCATCGACCGATGCCGGGGCGTTTTGCTGTCTACGATTCAACTTGCCCCACGCCGGGCCGACAAACTGGCAATATCAACACTTCAAGATGTCGGAGATAACGGATATGTCCCTACGCACCCTGCTCACCACGCTGCTGCTGACGTGCAGTTTTTCAGTCATGGCAGCCACCGAGATCGTGCCCCTGAATTACCACACCAGCGCCGATATGCTACCCATGGCACAGGACTTCATCGGCAAGGACGGCCAGGTCAGCGCTTACGGCAACCAACTGATTGTCAACGCAGAACAGCGCAAGATCGACGAACTTAAGGCCCTTGTTGCACAACTCGACGTTGCTGCAAAGCGCCTGCTGATCACGGTCGACACCAACGAAAACAACTTCCAGGGCGACCAGGGCTACTCGGTCAACGGCGCCAAACCGAGCCAGACGCGCATCATCAATCGCAGCACCGATAGCCGTGATGGCGGCATCCAGCAGATTCAGGCCAGTGAAGGCACACCGGCGCTGATTCAGGTCGGCCAAAGCGTCCCGCTCACCAGCACTCAGACCGATTCCTACGGTGATCTGCGCAGCCAGACCGAGTACCGCAACGTCACTCAGGGCTTCTACGTCACCGCCAGCGTCACCGGCGACATCGTTCACCTGGCGATCAGTACTAACCGTGACCGTATGAGCCAGGAACGTCCAGATGTAGTGAATGTGCAAAGTACCGACACAACTGTCACAGGACGCTTGGGCGAGTGGATCACCCTGGCCGGTGTGAACCGTCAGACCCAGGCCGATAAACAGGGCCAGACCCGCAGCTACTCGACTCAGGGCCGGGATGACATGACGTTGCGGGTGAAAGTCGATACTTTGGACTAAACCACCGAAAACTGACTGATTAGTCGTATTAGACCAAAGATGTAGTGCCCGAAAAAAAGCACTACAAAACGTTTGACGATACAAAAAAGCAAAGGCATGATGGCCTCGCTCCCGCTAATCAGGGGCCCTGGCAAGGGCCTTCGAGGCGCTGCTCGCATCTACCCCGCGAGCCGCTTCGTGTCTGTACCGCCCACAAGGTGTGTTTGACGAGGTTGCCGACTGGAACGAAGTTGTCCCGAGGGACGGAAGCGTAATTAGGTAACCCGGCTCCACACTGAAGTTCGTACCAAGGCCCACGACGCCCGAATGCGCTCGCCAGTTCGCCCTTACCTGCTCACTTCCCCTCGAGCCCATCGTTCATCCCGTCGCCAATCCCGCCGAATCCGACTTGACCACCTAAGCTTCTGGTCAGCGAGCAGCCTCTTACGCCCCCAATTGAATCGCGTACTTGGCAGGAGCAGGAATTTTCCACACAGACCTATGCGACGAGGTTTATCTCCATGGCACTGACACGCGAACAGCAAATTGCAGCCCTCGAAAAAGATTGGGCTGAAAACCCACGCTGGAAAGGCGTGACACGCGCTTACTCCGCTGCTGACGTCGTCCGCCTGCGTGGCTCGGTTCAACCTGAGCACACCTTTGCAAAACTGGGCGCCGAGAAGCTGTGGAACCTGGTCACCCAGGGCGCCAAGCCATCCTTCCGTCCTGATAAAGATTTCGTCAACTGCATGGGCGCCCTGACCGGCGGCCAGGCTGTACAACAAGTCAAAGCCGGTATCCAGGCAATCTACCTGTCGGGCTGGCAGGTTGCTGCGGACAACAACTCCGCCGAATCGATGTACCCGGACCAGTCGCTGTACCCGGTGGACTCGGTTCCAACCGTGGTCAAGCGCATCAACAACTCGTTCCGTCGTGCCGACCAGATCCAGTGGAAAGCCGGCAAAGGCCCGGGCGACGAAGGTTACATCGACTACTTCGCACCGATCGTGGCTGACGCTGAAGCCGGTTTCGGCGGCGTTCTGAACGCTTACGAGCTGATGAAGAGCATGATCGAAGCAGGCGCCGCCGGCGTTCACTTCGAAGACCAACTGGCTTCCGTGAAAAAATGCGGCCACATGGGCGGCAAAGTACTGGTTCCGACCCAGGAAGCTGTACAGAAGCTGACCGCTGCTCGTCTGGCAGCTGACGTTGCTGGCACACCGACCATCATTTTGGCTCGTACCGACGCTAACGCGGCTGACCTGCTGACTTCCGATTGCGACCCATACGACCAGCCGTTCGTGACTGGCGAACGTACTCAGGAAGGCTTCTACAAAGTACGCGCCGGCCTGGACCAGGCGATCGCTCGCGGCCTGGCTTACGCTCCGTACGCCGACCTGATCTGGTGCGAAACCGCCAAGCCGGACCTGGACGAAGCGCGTCGTTTCGCTGAAGCGATCAAAAAGGAATACCCGGACCAACTGCTGTCGTACAACTGCTCGCCTTCCTTCAACTGGAAGAAAAACCTGGACGACGCGACCATCGCCAAGTTCCAGCGCGAACTGTCCGCCATGGGTTACAAGCACCAGTTCATCACCCTGGCCGGCATTCACAACATGTGGCACAGCATGTTCAACCTGGCGCACGACTACGCCCGCAACGACATGACTGCCTACGTGAAACTGCAAGAGCAAGAGTTCGCTGACGCTTCGAAGGGCTACACCTTCGTGGCTCACCAGCAGGAAGTGGGCACCGGCTACTTCGACGACATGACCACCGTGATTCAAGGTGGCACGTCTTCGGTAACCGCCCTGACCGGTTCGACCGAAGAAGAACAGTTCCACTGATCCGATTCGCCTGAGCAAACGGCCGTTGCGGACCGAATAGAAAGCTAACCGCAACGTCGCACATCTGACGCCCCGACTGGTTCGGGGCGTTTTTTTGCCTGCATTTTTTGAAACACCACCGCCCCCCCCCCGTAGGAGCGAGGCTTGCCCGCGAAGAACGATGACGCGGTAAGTCTGAAGCACCGCGGCGTATTCTTCGCGGGCAAGCCTCGCTCCTACGGGGGAACGCGTGCAGCCAAAAACCTTGATTCAGAGCAGTTTCAAGATCAGGAAAGCAGGGTAAAACAACCCCGCCCGCTACTTGTAGTAACGCGCATATAAGACAACTTCCCCGCCCCAACCTGGATAACCAGTTTAAAAACCATCGCAAACAATAATGATTGTCATTTGGCGGCAACTATGTTCGTTACATTCCCTACAAAACAATATTGATGAAAACCCGGCTAATGCCCGCAACGCATGGGCTGCGTGGCTTTGGAGGTGCGCTATGTCCTTATTCCTGTAAATAATTTCGCTATAGGAATTTTACTTGCACGGTGTTGTGCCATAAAATCAGCGGGATTGATTGCTGCGACATATCGTCACTGCGTTGTTTCTTTTTCAAGCTCAGAGACCTTTGCTCTCTGTTAAGGATTTCCAGCATGCCCGAAGCGACAGGACTCATGGCCCACAACTGGGGCTTTGCCATTTTCCTTCTGGGCGTTGTCGGCCTCTGCGCCTTCATGCTCGGCGTCTCCAGCCTCCTCGGGTCAAAAGCCTGGGGCCGCAGCAAAAACGAACCGTTCGAGTCAGGCATGCTACCTACAGGTGGCGCCCGCTTGCGGCTCTCAGCCAAATTCTATCTGGTCGCGATGCTCTTCGTGATCTTCGATATCGAAGCCCTCTTTCTCTTTGCCTGGTCTGTGTCCGTCCGCGAAAGCGGCTGGACCGGATTCGTCGAAGCTCTCGTTTTCATAGCAATTCTGTTGGCAGGTCTTGTCTACCTGTTCCGAGTGGGCGCCCTTGACTGGGCTCCGGAAGCTCGTCGCAAGCGGCAGGCGAAGCTGAAACAATGAGGCTTTGGCAATGCAATACAATCTCACCAGGATCGACCCCGATGCTCCTAACGAGCAGTATCCGATTGGCGAACGGGAAACCGTTTCCGATCCGTTAGAAGATCAAGTCCACAAAAACATCTTCATGGGCAAGCTCGAAGACGTGCTTAACGGCACAGTCAACTGGGGGCGCAAGAACTCCCTGTGGCCGTATAACTTCGGTCTTTCGTGCTGCTACGTGGAAATGACCACCGCCTTCACGGCGCCCCACGACATCGCGCGCTTTGGCGCCGAGGTTATCCGGGCATCGCCGCGCCAGGCGGATTTCATGGTTATCGCTGGTACCTGCTTCATCAAGATGGCGCCGATCATTCAGCGTCTCTACGAGCAAATGCTCGAACCTAAATGGGTTATCTCCATGGGTTCGTGCGCCAACTCCGGTGGCATGTACGACATCTACTCCGTCGTTCAAGGGGTGGACAAGTTCCTGCCCGTGGACGTCTACGTGCCTGGCTGCCCGCCCCGCCCTGAAGCTTTTTTGCAAGGCTTGATGCTCTTGCAAGAGTCGATTGGACAGGAGCGTCGTCCGCTTTCCTGGGTCGTCGGTGATCAAGGCGTTTACCGCGCCGAGATGCCTTCGCAAAAGGAACAGCGCCGCGAACAGCGAATCGCAGTCACCAACCTGCGCAGCCCCGACGAAGTCTGATCCAGCTCTGCTTCTTTAATAGAACGAGAACCTGGCTTCATTCTTTACGTTGACCGAAAGCGATAAATAACCATGACTACAGGCAGTGCTCTGTACATCCCGCCTTATAAGGCAGACGACCAGGATGTGGTCGTCGAACTGAACAACCGTTTTGGCCCCGAGGCGTTCACCGCCCAGCCTACCCGCACCGGCATGCCGGTGCTTTGGGTTGCCCGTGCCAAACTCGTCGAAGTCCTGACCTTCCTGCGCAACCTGCCCAAGCCGTACGTCATGCTCTATGACCTGCACGGCGTGGACGAGCGTCTGCGCACCAAGCGTCAAGGGCTGCCAAGCGGCGCCGACTTCACTGTGTTCTATCACTTGATGTCGATCGAACGTAATAGTGACGTCATGATCAAGGTCGCCTTGTCCGAGAGCGACCTTAGCGTGCCGACCGTGACCGGTATCTGGCCGAACGCCAACTGGTACGAGCGTGAAGTGTGGGACATGTACGGCATCAACTTTGCCGGTCACCCGCACCTGACCCGCATCATGATGCCGCCGACCTGGGAAGGTCACCCGCTGCGCAAGGACTTCCCGGCCCGTGCCACCGAGTTCGATCCGTTCAGTCTGACCCTGGCCAAGCAACAGCTTGAGGAAGAAGCCGCGCGCTTCAAGCCTGAAGACTGGGGCATGAAGCGTTCCGGGGCGAACGAGGACTACATGTTCCTCAACCTCGGTCCTAACCACCCTTCTGCGCACGGTGCGTTCCGCATCATCTTGCAGCTGGACGGTGAAGAGATCGTCGACTGCGTGCCGGACGTCGGTTACCACCACCGTGGTGCCGAGAAGATGGCCGAGCGTCAGTCCTGGCACAGTTTCATTCCGTACACCGACCGTATCGACTACCTCGGCGGCGTGATGAACAACCTGCCGTACGTGCTCTCGGTCGAGAAGCTGGCCGGCATCAAGGTGCCCGAGAAGGTCGACGTCATCCGCATCATGATGGCCGAGTTCTTCCGGATCACCAGCCACCTGCTGTTCCTGGGGACTTACATCCAGGACGTCGGCGCCATGACCCCGGTGTTCTTCACGTTCACCGACCGTCAGAAGGCGTACACGGTGATCGAAGCCATTACCGGTTTCCGTCTGCACCCGGCCTGGTACCGCATCGGCGGCGTCGCTCACGACCTGCCGCGCGGCTGGGAAAAACTGGTGAAAGACTTCGTCGAGTGGATGCCAAAGCGCCTGGACGAATACCAGAAAGCCGCGCTGGACAACAGCATCCTCAAAGGCCGGACCATCGGTGTCGCCGCCTACAACACCAAAGAAGCCTTCGAATGGGGCGTCACTGGTGCAGGCTTGCGTTCGACCGGTTGCGACTTCGACCTGCGCAAAGCGCGCCCGTACTCCGGTTACGAGAACTTCGAATTCGAAGTGCCGCTGGCCGTCAATGGCGATGCCTACGATCGTTGCATCGTGCGCGTCGAAGAAATGCGCCAGAGCATCAAGATCATCGAGCAGTGCATGCGCAACATGCCGGAAGGCCCGTACAAGGCGGATCACCCGCTGACCACGCCGCCACCGAAAGAACGCACGCTGCAGCACATCGAGACCCTGATCACGCACTTCCTGCAAGTTTCGTGGGGCCCGGTCATGCCGGCCAACGAATCCTTCCAGATGATCGAAGCGACCAAGGGCATCAACAGTTATTACCTGACGAGCGATGGCGGCACCATGAGCTACCGCACCCGGATTCGCACCCCAAGCTTCCCGCACCTGCAGCAGATCCCTTCGGTGATCAAAGGCAGCATGGTCGCGGACTTGATCGCGTACCTGGGTAGTATCGATTTCGTTATGGCCGACGTGGACCGCTAAGCATGAACAGCACGCTTATCCAGACAGACCGTTTCACCTTGAGTGAAACCGAGCGCTCGGCCATCGAGCACGAGCTGCATCACTACGAAGACCCGCGCGCGGCGTCGATCGAAGCCCTGAAGATCGTCCAGAAGGAACGTGGCTGGGTGCCTGACGGCGCGCTCTACGCCATCGGCGAGATCCTCGGCATCCCGGCGAGCGACGTTGAAGGCGTGGCAACGTTCTATAGCCAGATCTTCCGTCAGCCAGTGGGCCGTCACATCATTCGCGTCTGCGACAGCATGGTCTGCTACATCGGCGGCCATGAATCGGTGGTCAGCGAAATCCAGAGCAATCTGGGTATCGGCCTGGGTCAGACCACCGCCGACGGTCGTTTCACCCTGCTGCCGGTCTGCTGCCTCGGCAACTGTGACAAGGCGCCGGCGTTGATGATCGACGACGACACTTTCGGCGATGTGCAGCCTGCCGGCGTTGCCAAATTGCTCGAGGGCTACGTATGACCCTGACTTCCTTCGGTCCAGCCAACCGCATCAAGCGTTCGGCCGAGACTCACCCGCTGACCTGGCGTCTGCGCGACGACGGCGAAGCTGTCTGGCTCGACGAGTACCAGGCCAAGAACGGTTACGCGGCAGCGCGCAAAGCGTTCGCTGACATGGCTCAGGACGACATCGTCCAGACCGTGAAAGACGCCGGCCTTAAAGGTCGCGGCGGTGCAGGCTTCCCCACGGGCGTGAAGTGGGGCCTGATGCCCAAAGACGAATCCATCAACATCCGCTACCTGCTGTGCAACGCGGACGAGATGGAACCGAACACCTGGAAAGACCGCATGCTGATGGAGCAACTGCCCCATCTGCTGATCGAAGGCATGCTGATCAGTGCTCGCGCGCTGAAAACCTACCGTGGCTACATCTTCCTGCGTGGCGAATACACCACCGCCGCCAAGCACCTCAACCGTGCCGTGGAAGAAGCCAAGGCAGCCGGTCTGCTGGGCAAGAACATCCTGGGCAGCGGCTTCGATTTCGAGCTGTTCGTCCACACCGGCGCCGGGCGTTACATCTGCGGTGAAGAAACCGCACTGATCAACTCCCTGGAAGGCCGTCGCGCCAACCCGCGCTCCAAGCCGCCCTTCCCTGCCGCCGTTGGCGTGTGGGGCAAGCCAACTTGCGTGAACAACGTTGAAACCCTGTGCAACGTGCCGGCGATCATTGCCGACGGCGTGGACTGGTACAAATCGTTGGCCCGCGAAGGCAGCGAAGACATGGGCACCAAGCTCATGGGCTTCTCCGGCAAGGTCAAGAACCCGGGCCTGTGGGAATTGCCGTTCGGCGTCACCGGTCGCGAGTTGTTCGAAGACTACGCCGGCGGCATGCGCGATGGCTTCAAGCTCAAGTGCTGGCAGCCAGGCGGCGCCGGTACCGGTTTCCTGTTGCCGGAACACCTGGACGCACAAATGTACGCCGGCGGCATCGCCAAAGTGGGCACCCGTATGGGTACCGGCCTGGCCATGGCGGTGGACGACAGCGTCAACATGGTGTCCCTGCTGCGCAACATGGAAGAATTCTTCTCCCGTGAGTCGTGCGGCTTCTGCACCCCGTGCCGTGACGGTTTGCCGTGGAGCGTCAAGCTTCTGCGCGCCATCGAAAACGGTGAAGGGCAAGCCGGCGATATCGAGACCCTGCTGGGTCTGGTCGGTTTCCTCGGCCCAGGCAAGACCTTCTGTGCTCACGCACCGGGCGCCGTGGAGCCGTTGGGCAGCGCAATCAAATACTTCCGCCACGAGTTCGAAGCCGGCATCGCGCCCACCAGCGCCGTCGTCCCGCCTCTGGCAAGGCCGATCGTAGTCGGCGCGTAAACGCTTAAAAAAGCGAAGGGTCCGTGCCCTTCGCTTTGTCGTGTGATGACGCCGTAAACGGCTGTGTTGATTCACGCGAATAACAAGATTCCATTAGCCACGCCCGCTGACACCGGGCCAACGAAGAACTTTGAACCATGGCCACTATCCACGTAGACGGCAAAGAGCTCGAAGTCGATGGGGCAGACAACCTGTTACAGGCATGTCTGTCGCTAGGCCTCGATATCCCTTATTTCTGCTGGCACCCAGCCCTAGGCAGCGTTGGCGCTTGCCGCCAGTGCGCGGTCAAGCAGTACACCGACGAGAACGACAAGCGTGGTCGGATCGTCATGTCCTGCATGACCCCCGCCACCGACGGCAGCTGGATCTCCATCGACGACGACGAAGCGAAAGTGTTTCGCGCCAGCGTCGTCGAATGGCTGATGACCAACCACCCTCACGACTGCCCGGTCTGTGAAGAAGGCGGTCACTGCCACCTGCAAGACATGACCGTGATGACCGGCCACAACGAGCGCCGTTATCGCTTCACCAAGCGCACTCACCAGAACCAGCAACTGGGCCCGTTCATTTCTCACGAAATGAACCGCTGCATCGCCTGCTACCGCTGCGTGCGCTTCTATAAGGACTATGCCGGCGGTACCGACCTCGGTGTGTTCGGCGCCCACGACAACGTGTACTTCGGTCGCGTTGAAGACGGCACCCTGGAAAGCGAGTTCTCCGGCAACCTCACCGAGGTCTGCCCGACCGGTGTGTTCACCGACAAGACTCACTCCGAGCGCTACAACCGCAAGTGGGACATGCAGTTCTCGCCGAGCATCTGCCATGGCTGCTCCAGCGGTTGCAACATCTCCCCGGGCGAGCGCTACGGTGAACTGCGTCGTATCGAAAACCGCTTCAACGGTTCGGTCAACCAGTACTTCCTGTGCGACCGTGGCCGTTTCGGCTATGGCTACGTCAACCGCGAAGACCGCCCGCGTCAGCCATTGCTGGCCAACGGCGCCAAGCTGGGCCTGGACGAAGCGCTGGATAAAGCCGCCGACCTGCTGCGTGGTCGCAACATTGTCGGTATCGGTTCGCCACGTGCCAGCCTCGAAAGCAACTACGCGTTGCGCGAACTGGTCGGCGCCGAGCACTTCTACTCCGGTATCGAAGCCGCCGAGCTGGAACGCATTCGCCTGGTCATGCAGGTGTTGAAAGACAGCCCGCTGCCGATCCCGAACATGCGCGACATCGAAGATCACGATGCGATTTTCGTCCTCGGCGAAGACCTGACCCAGACCGCTGCACGTATGGCCCTGTCCCTGCGTCAATCGGTCAAAGGCAAAGCCGAGGACATGGCCGATGCCATGCGCGTTCAGCCTTGGCTCGACGCGGCAGTGAAGAACATCGGTCAGCACGCGCTGAACCCGCTGTTCATCGCCAGCCTGGCTGAAACCAAGCTCGACGACATCGCTGAAGAATGCGTTCACGCCGCTCCAGACGACCTGGCGCGCATCGGTTTCGCCGTGGCTCACGCCCTCGACGCCAGCGCCCCGGCGGTTGAAGGCCTCGATGCTGAAGCCCTCGAACTGGCCAAGCGCATCGCCGACGCCCTGCTCGCGGCCAAGCGCCCGCTGATCATTGCTGGCTCTTCCCTGGGCTCCAAAGCCCTGATCGAAGCCGCCGCCAACATCGCCAAAGCCTTGAAGCTGCGCGAGAAGAACGGTTCCATCAGCCTGATCGTGCCAGAGGCCAACAGCCTCGGCCTGGCCATGCTCGGTGGTGACTCGGTCGATGCAGCGCTGCAAGCGGTGATCGACGGCAAGGCCGACGCCGTCGTCGTGCTGGAAAACGATCTGTACACCCGCACCGACAAAGCCAAGGTTGATGCTGCCCTGACCGCCGCGAAAGTGGTGATCGTTGCAGACCATCAGAAAACCGCCACCAGCGATCGCGCGCATCTGGTTCTGCCGGCTGCCAGCTTCGCTGAAGGCGACGGTACGTTGGTCAGCCAGGAAGGTCGCGCCCAGCGCTTCTTCCAGGTGTTCGACCCGACTTACCTCGACGCGAGCATCCTGGTTCACGAAGGCTGGCGCTGGCTGCATGCCCTGCGCGCCACCCTGTTGAACCAGCCGATCGACTGGACCCAACTGGACCACGTCACCGCCGCCGTCGCCGCCAGCACACCGCAACTGGCGGGCATCGTCGACGCTGCGCCGTCCGCCGCGTTCCGTATCAAAGGCCTGAAACTGGCTCGCGAACCGCTGCGTTACTCCGGCCGTACCGCCATGCGCGCCGACATCAGCGTGCACGAACCGCGTACTTCCCAGGACATCGACACCGCGTTCTCCTTCTCCATGGAAGGTTACTCGGGCTCGGTCGAACCGCGTCAGCAAGTGCCATTCGCCTGGTCTCCGGGCTGGAACTCGCCGCAAGCCTGGAACAAGTTCCAGGACGAAGTCGGTGGTCACATCCGCGCTGGCGACCCGGGCACCCGCCTGATCGAAAGCACCGGTGATTCGCTGAACTGGTTCGCGGCTGTTCCACGTGCATTCAACCCGGCGCCGGGCACCTGGCAGGTTGTGCCGTTCTTCCACCTGTTCGGCAGCGAAGAGACCTCTTCCAAAGCCGCGCCGGTTCAGGAACGCATCCCGGCCGCTTACGTGTCGCTGGCCAAATCCGAAGCCGATCGCCTGGGTGTCAATGACGGCGCCCTGCTCAGCTTGAACGTGGCCGGCCAGACCTTGCGTCTGCCGCTGCGCATCAACGAAGAGCTGGGTGCCGGTCTGGTCGCACTGCCGGCCGGTATCGCCGGCATTCCGCCAGCGATCTTTGGCAAAACCGTTGACGGTCTGCAGGAGGCAGCTCAATGACCTGGTTCACGCCTGAAGTGATTGACGTGATCATCGCGGTCCTCAAGGCCATCGTGATTCTGCTCGCCGTGGTGGTGTGCGGCGCGCTGCTGAGCTGGGTCGAGCGTCGTCTGCTCGCCCTCTGGCAGGACCGTTACGGTCCGAACCGCGTCGGCCCGTTCGGCGCGTTCCAGATTGCAGCCGACATGATCAAGATGTTTTTCAAGGAAGACTGGACGCCGCCGTTCGCCGACAAGGTGATCTTCACCCTGGCGCCGGTCGTGGCCATGAGCGCCTTGCTGATTGCCTTCGCGATCATCCCGATCACCCCGACCTGGGGTGTGGCGGACATCAACATCGGCATCCTGTTCTTCTTCGCCATGGCCGGTCTGTCGGTCTACGCGGTGCTGTTCGCCGGTTGGTCCAGCAACAACAAGTTCGCCCTGCTGGGCAGCTTGCGGGCCTCGGCACAGACCGTGTCGTACGAAGTGTTCATGGGCCTGTCGCTGATGGGCATCGTGATCCAGGTCGGCTCGTTCAACATGCGCGACATCGTTGAATACCAGGCGCAGAACCTGTGGTTCGTGATTCCGCAGATCTTCGGTTTCCTGACTTTCTTCATCGCCGGCGTCGCCGTGACTCACCGTCACCCGTTCGACCAGCCGGAAGCGGAGCAGGAACTGGCCGACGGTTACCACATTGAATATGCCGGCATGAAATGGGGCATGTTCTTCGTCGGCGAGTACATCGGCATCGTGTTGATTTCGGCGCTGCTGGTGACCTTGTTCTTCGGTGGCTGGCACGGTCCGTTCGGCATTCTGCCGCAGATCCCGTTCATCTGGTTCGCGCTCAAAACCGCGTTCTTCATCATGTTCTTCATCCTGCTGCGCGCCTCGATCCCGCGCCCACGGTATGACCAAGTGATGGATTTCAGCTGGAAGTTCTGCCTGCCGCTGACCCTCGTCAACATGCTGGTGACCGCTGCGATCGTGTTGCTCAACACGCCCGCCGTCGCGGCTCAGTGAGGATAGAGAATCATGAAGTACATATTTGACATCGTGCATGGCTTCTTCACCCAGCTTCGCAGCCTGGTGATGATCTTCGGCCATGCCTTCCGCAAGCGCGACACGCTGCAGTACCCGGAAGAAGCCGTGTACCTGCCGCCGCGCTTTCGTGGCCGTATCGTCCTGACCCGCGACCCTGATGGCGAAGAGCGTTGTGTCGCCTGCAACCTGTGCGCCGTGGCGTGCCCGGTTGGCTGCATCTCGCTGCAGAAAGCTGAAACCGAAGACGGTCGCTGGTACCCGGACTTCTTCCGCATCAACTTCTCGCGCTGCATTTTCTGCGGCCTCTGCGAGGAAGCCTGCCCGACCACCGCGATCCAGCTGACACCGGATTTCGAGATGGCCGAGTTCAAACGTCAGGACCTGGTTTACGAGAAAGAAGATCTGCTGATCTCCGGCCCCGGTAAAAACCCTGATTACAACTTCTATCGTGTTGCAGGTATGGCGATTGCCGGGAAGCCTAAAGGCTCCGCGCAGAATGAAGCCCAGCCGATCAACGTGAAGAGCTTGCTGCCTTAAGGAAGAAAGATGGAATTCGCTTTCTATTTCGCATCGGGTATCGCTGTGGTGTCCACGCTTCGCGTGATCACCAACACTAACCCTGTGCACGCCCTGCTCTACCTGATCATTTCGCTGATCGCCGTGGCCATGACGTTCTTCGCCCTCGGCGCACCGTTTGCCGGTGTGCTGGAAGTGATCGCCTACGCTGGCGCCATCATGGTGCTGTTCGTGTTCGTGGTGATGATGCTGAACCTGGGCCCTGCCTCGGTTCAGCAAGAGCGCGTCTGGCTCAAGCCCGGCATCTGGCTCGGACCGGTCGCCCTCGGCACCCTGCTGCTGGTTGAACTGTTGTACGTACTGTTCAGCGACGCCAGCGGCCAGGCCATCGGCCACACCACCGTAGACGCCAAGGCCGTGGGCATCAGCCTGTTCGGTCCTTATCTGCTGGTGGTAGAACTCGCCTCGATGCTGCTGCTTGCCGCAGCCGTCACGGCGTTCCACTTGGGCCGCAACGAAGCCAAGGAGCAATGACGATGCCTGCTATCCCTTTGGAGCATGGTCTGGCGGTCGCCGGCATCTTGTTCTGCCTCGGTCTGGTCGGCCTGATGGTCCGGCGCAACATTCTCTTCGTGCTGATGAGCCTGGAGATCATGATGAATGCCTCCGCCTTGGCCTTCATCGTCGCCGGTAGCCGCTGGGGTCAGCCGGATGGACAGATCATGTTCATCCTGGTGATCAGCCTGGCAGCCGCCGAGGCCAGTATTGGCCTGGCGATTCTGTTGCAGCTGTATCGCCGCTTCCACACTCTCGATATCGACGCTGCCAGCGAGATGCGCGGATGAATCTTCTCTATCTGACTTTCGTATTCCCTCTCATAGGTTTCCTGCTGCTGTCGTTCTCACGCGGCCGCTTCTCGGAAAACCTGTCGGCGCTGATTGGCGTCGGTTCCATCGGCTTGTCTGCCATTGTCACGGCCTACGTGATCTGGCAATTCAACGTCGCCCCGCCTGAAGGCGGTCACTACACGCAAGTGTTGTGGCAGTGGATGGCGGTGGAAGGCTTCACGCCGAACTTCGCGCTGTACCTGGATGGCCTGTCCGTGACCATGCTCGGCGTGGTCGTCGGTGTCGGCTTCCTGATCCACCTGTTCGCGTCCTGGTACATGCGCGGTGAAGCCGGTTACTCGCGCTTCTTCGCCTACACCAACCTGTTTATCGCCAGCATGCTGTTCCTGGTCCTGGGCGATAACCTGTTGTTCCTGTACTTCGGTTGGGAAGGCGTGGGCCTGTGCTCGTACCTGTTGATCGGTTTCTACTACAGCAACCGCAACAACGGCAACGCGGCACTCAAAGCCTTCATCGTGACCCGTATCGGCGACGTGTTCATGGCGATCGGCCTGTTCATCCTGTTCCAACAGTTGGGCACGCTGAACATCCAGGAACTGCTGGTGCTGGCACCGCAGAAATTCCAGGCCGGCGACTTCTGGATGGTCATGGCCACCCTGATGCTGCTGGGCGGCGCTGTCGGTAAATCCGCGCAACTGCCACTGCAAACCTGGCTGGCGGACGCAATGGCCGGTCCTACCCCTGTTTCGGCACTGATCCACGCCGCAACGATGGTGACCGCGGGCGTCTACCTGATTGCCCGTACCCACGGCCTGTTTGCGTTGGCGCCGGACATCCTGCAGCTCGTTGGCATCGTCGGCGGCGTGACCCTGGTACTCGCCGGTTTTGCCGCACTGGTCCAGACCGACATCAAA
This sequence comes from Pseudomonas sp. FSL W5-0299, assembly GCF_005930655.1. Classification (NCBI taxonomy): domain Bacteria; kingdom Pseudomonadati; phylum Pseudomonadota; class Gammaproteobacteria; order Pseudomonadales; family Pseudomonadaceae; genus Pseudomonas; species Pseudomonas sp. FSL W5-0299. Next base: position 29,253 of record NZ_RXHX01000012.1, on the reverse strand, counting down.
CGTATCCTCGCCTACTCGACCATGAGCCAGATCGGCTACATGTTCCTGGCGCTGGGCGTTGGCGCATGGGATGGCGCGATTTTCCACCTGATGACCCACGCCTTCTTCAAGGCACTGTTGTTCCTTGCGTCCGGTGCGGTGATCGTTGCCTGCCACCATGAGCAGAACATCTTCAAGATGGGCGGCCTGTGGAAGAAACTGCCGCTGGCCTACGCCAGCTTCATCGTCGGCGGCGCGGCACTGTCCGCCCTGCCACTGGTGACCGCAGGCTTCTACTCCAAGGACGAAATCCTCTGGGAAGCGTTTGCCAGCGGCAACCACGGTCTGCTCTACGCAGGTCTGGTCGGCGCGTTCATGACTTCGCTGTACACCTTCCGCCTGATCTTCATCGCGTTCCACGGTGAAGCGAAGACTGAAGCGCACGCCGGTCACGGCATCGCTCACTGGCTGCCGCTGTCGGTGCTGATCGTCCTGTCGACCTTCGTCGGCGCCATGATCGTTCCGCCACTGCACGGCGTGCTGCCGGAAAGCGTCGGCCATGCCGGCGGCGAAGCCAAGCACAGCCTGGAAATCGCCTCGGGCGCCATCGCCCTGGCCGGTATCCTGCTGGCCGCGCTGCTGTTCCTCGGCAAGCGTCGTTTCGTCACTGCAATCGCCAACAGCGGCATCGGCCGCTTCCTTTCGGCCTGGTGGTTCGCTGCCTGGGGCTTCGACTGGATCTACGACAAACTGTTCGTCAAGCCATACCTTGCGATCAGCCACGCACTGCGCAAAGACCCGCTCGACCAGACCATCGGTCTGATCCCGCGTATGGCCAAAGGCGGTCACACCGCCCTGAGCCGTACCGAAACCGGTCAACTGCGTTGGTACGCGGCATCGATGGCAGCCGGCTCCGTGCTGGTCATCGGCGCCATCGTGCTGGTAGCGGTCTGAATATGAACCTTGCGAACTTGCGAAAGGAATTGAGCCCGTCATGATTCTGCCTTGGCTAATCCTGATCCCCTTCATCGGCGGCCTGCTGTGCTGGATGGGTGAGCGCTTCGGCGCTACCCTCCCCCGCTGGATTGCGCTGTTGACCATGACCCTGGAACTCGCGCTCGGCCTCTGGCTGTGGGCCCACGGTAATTATTCATTTGCTCCGGCGCCTGGCGCCGATCCGACCTGGGCGCTTGAGTTCAAGCACATCTGGATCGAGCGCTTCGGCATCAGCGTGCACCTGGCGCTCGATGGCCTGTCGCTGCTGATGATCCTGCTGACCGGTCTGCTGGGTATCCTCTCGGTACTCTGCTCGTGGAAAGAGATCCAGCGTCACGTCGGCTTCTTCCACTTGAACCTGATGTGGATCCTGGGCGGTGTCGTCGGCGTGTTCCTCGCCCTCGACCTGTTCATGTTCTTCTTCTTCTGGGAAATGATGCTGGTGCCGATGTACTTCCTCATCGCGCTCTGGGGTCACAGTTCTTCGGACGGCAAGAAAACCCGGATCTACGCGGCGACCAAGTTCTTCATCTTCACTCAGGCGTCCGGCCTGATCATGTTGGTGGCGATCCTGGGTCTGGTGTTGGTCAACTTCAACAGCACTGGCGTGATCACGTTCAACTACGCCGACCTGCTGAAAACCAAGATGTCGCTCACCACCGAGTACATCCTGATGCTCGGCTTCTTCATCGCGTTTGCGGTGAAGCTGCCGGTGGTGCCGTTCCACTCCTGGCTGCCTGACGCTCATGCCCAGGCACCAACCGCAGGTTCGGTCGACCTGGCCGGTATCTTGTTGAAGACGGCGGCTTACGGTCTGCTGCGTTTCGCCCTGCCGCTGTTCCCGAATGCCTCGGCCGAGTTCGCGCCGATTGCCATGACCCTGGGCCTGATCGGGATCTTCTACGGTGCGTTCCTGGCCTTCGCCCAAACCGACATCAAGCGTCTGATCGCCTACTCCTCCGTTTCCCACATGGGCTTCGTGTTGATCGGCATCTACTCCGGCAGCCAACTGGCGCTGCAGGGCGCGGTGATGCAGATGCTGGCGCACGGTCTGTCGGCCGCGGCACTCTTTATCCTCAGCGGTCAGTTGTACGAACGCACCCACACCCGCGACATGCGTGAAATGGGTGGCCTGTGGTCGAAGATCGCTTACCTGCCGGCCATCAGCCTGTTCTTTGCCGCCGCGTCCCTGGGCTTGCCGGGTACCGGTAACTTTGTGGGTGAGTTCCTGATCCTGATCGGCACGTTCCCGGCCGCCCCATGGATCACGATCATCGCGACGTCCGGTCTGGTGTTCGGTTCGGTCTACTCGCTGATCATGATCCACCGTGCCTACTTCGGCCCGTCCAAATCGGACGCGGTGCTGCATGGCATGGATGGTCGCGAACTGATCATGGTGGTCGGTCTGGCGGCACTGCTGATTTACATCGGCGTGTACCCGCAACCGTTCCTCGATACCTCTGCTGCGACGATGCATGGCGTGCAGCAATGGCTCGGCACCGCCTTCACTCAACTCGCTTCGGCCCGGTAAGAGCGCTATGGAATTCACGACTCAACACTTTATTGCGCTTGCGCCGTTGTTGATCACCAGCGCCACGATCATCGTGGTGATGCTGGCAATCGCCTGGCGCCGCAACCACTCACAGACCTTCCTGATCTCCGTGGCGGGTCTGAACCTGGCGTTGCTGTCGATCCTGCCAGCCCTGAAAGTCGCGCCCCTGGCCGTGACTCCGTTGCTGCAGATCGACACCTTCGCTTGCCTGTACATGGCGCTGATCCTGGTCGCCACCCTCGCCTGTGTGACCCTCGCCCACGCCTACCTCGGCGATGGCGGCTCGGGTTACCCGGGCAACCGTGAAGAACTTTACCTGCTGATCCTGATGGCCGCCGCCGGTGGCCTGGTCCTGGTCAGCGCGCAGCACCTGGCCGGGTTGTTCATCGGTCTGGAACTGCTTTCGGTGCCGGTCTACGGTCTGGTGGCTTATGCCTTCTTCAACAAGCGCTCGCTGGAAGCCGGTATCAAGTACATGGTGCTGTCGGCCGCCGGTTCCGCGTTCCTGTTGTTCGGTATGGCCCTGCTCTACGCCGACTCCGGCAGCCTGAGCTTCGTCGGTATCGGCCAGGCCCTCGCGGCCACCGGCCTGCCAAGCTCGCTGGCACAACTGGGCCTGGGCATGATGCTGATCGGTCTGGCGTTCAAACTGTCGCTGGTACCGTTCCACCTCTGGACCCCGGACGTCTACGAAGGTGCTCCGGCACCGGTGGCGGCGTTCCTGGCGACCGCGTCCAAAGTGGCCGTGTTCGCGGTGATGGTGCGTCTGTTCCAGATCTCCCCGGCGGCAAGCAGCGGTGTGCTGAGCGACGTGCTGACCATCATCGCCATTGCGTCGATCCTGTTCGGTAACCTGCTGGCACTGACCCAGAGCAACCTCAAGCGTCTGCTGGGTTACTCGTCCATCGCTCACTTCGGTTACCTGCTGATTGCCCTGGTGGCAAGCAAGGGTCTGGCCGTGGAAGCCATCGGCGTGTACCTGGTCACCTACGTCATCACCAGCCTCGGCGCGTTCGGCGTGATCACGCTGATGTCCTCGCCTTACAACGGCCGTGACGCCGATGCCCTGTACGAGTACCGCGGCCTGTTCTGGCGCCGTCCGTACCTGACCGCCGTCATGACCGTGATGATGCTGTCCCTGGCCGGCATTCCGCTGACCGCGGGCTTCATCGGCAAGTTCTACATCATCGCCACCGGTGTCGAGTCGCACCAATGGTGGCTGGTCGGTTCCCTGGTACTGGGCAGCGCCATCGGCGTCTTCTACTACCTGCGCGTCATGGTCACCTTGTACCTGATCGAACCGAACCTGCGTCGCCACGATGCGCAACTGCACTGGGAACAACGTGCAGGCGGCGTGATGCTGCTGGCCATCGCTCTGGTGGCATTCTTCCTCGGCGTCTACCCGCAGCCATTGCTGACCCTGGTTCAGCAGGCGGGTCTGGCGGGCTGATCGCATAGCGATACTCGGTAGAAAACAGAAACGGCACCTTCGGGTGCCGTTTTTGCGTTTGTGGGATCGTGATGTTCAGGCATCGTTTTATGCACCGCCTCAGAGGTCAGTCCCACTGCGAAGTATCCCCTCTCTTTTATCGAACGCTCTCACTGCACGGGTCGATTCGTCCTACAGGTGTTTTTAAAACCGGGGTCTACCGTTGAAAACGGGAACGAAAAGGATGGCTTCGATGCCTTGACCGATTCGATTATCGAGACAAAACTATACGTAGGTAGCGTACAGAACATGGATGCTCTTTTCATCGAATTACGTATGTTCCAGAAACATCGAGACGAGTACCTGGATGACGATCTGTTTCGCAGCTTTCAACTGGAGTTGCTGAAGAATCCAGAAGCGGGCGATCTCATTGAGGGCACCGGTGGGCTGCGCAAAATCCGCTTCTGCGATCAACGACGAGGCAAGGGCAAGCGCGGCGGATTGCGGGTGATTTATTACTGGTGGTCAGGCTTCGATCAATTCTGGCTGTTCACCGTGTACAGCAAAAACGAGCAAGACGACCTGTCGCCCTCCCAGAAAAACATTTTCAGACAAGCGCTAGATAGAGAAATCAACACGAGATCCCACTATGAAACGTGACATTTTTTCCGAACTGATGGATGGCCTCGAAGCGCTGGCCGAAGAGCGCCAAGGCAAGATCACTCTGCGCACCCACAAGGTCCAGCTGCCAAAACTGATGCCCATCACGGCTGAGGAAGTGGTTGCCATACGCCAACAGCTCAACCTCTCCCGGCCAGTGTTCGCCATGTATCTGCGCACCAACACCCGAACCCTTGAGAACTGGGAACAGGGACGGGCAATACCCAATGCCCAAGCCACGACCCTGATACGTCTGGTTGAACGCTTTCCGCAGACGATCGAACAGCTCGCAGCCCTGACCTGAATGCTCGGGGCTGTTACTCCAGCCACATAACGAAATTGTAATTCCCCCATCACCTTGGCGTTATCCGCAGCTTGCAACGATGTCACCCGGCGACCATGCCGGCGGGCCTTCTCCGCCGAACAATAAAACCCACGCCGAAGCACGTTCCCGTCTGCCGAACCCAAGGAGTGATTGATGGTTAACAATACAAAAATGTCGATGGCCGCTTTAGCGGTGGTGGTCGGCTCCGGACCGTCCATGGTAATGGCGGATGATAAAGCCGAAGGGTTTATCGAGGGCAGCAGCCTGACGGTGCTCAACCGTAATTTCTACTTCAACCGTGATCACCGCAATGGCCAGTCCAGCCCCACCGGCAATGGTTATTCAGAAACCTGGGCCCATGCGGTGATCAGCAAGTTCGAATCCGGGTTTACCCAAGGCACTGTCGGCGTCGGTGTCGATGCGTTTGCGATGATCGGCTTGAAGCTCGACACCGGTGACGGCCGCAACGGTGGCCGTAGTTCGTTTGATGTGCTGCCCGTCAACAGTGATGGCGAGGCGCGGGACGAGTACACCAAGGTCGGTGGAGCCGCCAAAGTGCGAGCCTTCGATACGGTGGTCAAGGTCGGTGACGTGTTCCCGGCCAACCCGGTGGTGGCGGCAGGTGACTCGCGATTGCTGCCGGAGAGCTTTCGCGGTGTGACGGCGGTCAACACCAGCCTCGAGGGTCTGTCGGTTCAGGGCGGTCGGCTGCATGCGATGAGCCAACCCGTGTCCAGCGATATGCGCGAGAACTTCGCCACGTTTTATGCCGGCCCGGTCAATTCGCCATGGATCGCTTACGGTGGCGGCGACTATGCACTGAACAAGAACCTCAGCTTCAGCCTCTACTCCAGCCGCCTCAAGGATGCCTGGAATCAGTACTACGCCGGCACTGCCTGGACCTATCCGCTATCGGATGACCTGTCGCTGTTTGGCGGCCTGAACTATTACAAGGCGGTCGACGAAGGTAAACAACTGCTCGGCAAGTTCGACAACAACATCTGGAGCGGCCGGGTCGGCGTGAAACTCGGCGCGCACTCCGTTGCGCTTTCACACCAGCGCAACAACGGCAACGACGACTTCGATTACCTGCGTCAATCCGACTCGATTTTCCTCGACAACTCCATCCAGTACAACGACTTCAACTCGCCCAAGGAACGTTCGTGGATGGCGCGCTACGACCTCGACATGACCACTTACGGCGTACCGGGGCTCTCGTTCATGACTCGTTACGCCCGAGGCACCGACGCCGATTACACCAACGCCAACGCCGTGTACATGCGCCGCGATGCTGACGGCAATCCACTGACCGACCAGAAGCGCTGGGAACGTGATGTCGAAGTCAAATACGTGGTGCAGAGTGGTTCGATGAAAGACCTGTCGCTGCGTTTGCGCCAGGCCACGACGCGCGCCACGGCATTTGAATCGGATTTGAATGAAGTGCGGGTGATTGTCGAGTACCCGTTGGCGATTCTCTGATCAAGCGGCTGATACACATTCACCTTTAGAAGCTCCTTGCTCCTTTGGTAAGAGGTGAATCTTTGGCGTCCTTCGGGGCGCCTTTTTTATGCCTGAGTAAAACCTGCAGGCGTTGCCGAAGGTTCGGCAGCGCCTGCAGGGAATCCGGCCCTGGCCATCAGGGCGGTGTCAGCTGCCGCGATTGCGGCAATCCCCCGCCACGGTGTATCTGATGGTGTTGAGTTGGCCTTTCGAGTCTTCATAGGTCATGGCGGCAGGCACCACAGCGCAAGCCACTTGCGGACGCACAACGCTGACCACTTTTGCCACGTCCAGCTTCATTCCGTATTCGTAGTCCTTGACCTGCGGCGCCGGTTTGCCCTGGTTGGCCGCGTACTGCTCCATGGCTTTGGTGTTAGCACTCAGCGCCCGCTCGAACGTCCGGTCACCACCCCCCTCGGCAAACACATTCAGGGACATCGCCAGCATGCCGGCGAACGTCATCAACTGAAGTACTTTCATATCCATTCCCTTCCAATCCTGGCTCATAAAAAAGCCCGGCATCGGGACTCGATGACAGGCCTGTTCAAGTGCGATGCGCTTACAAGTCGTTGGTGTTGTCGTCTTTCTTTTCATTGACGACGACCGGGTCGCGCGCTTTTTCCTTGGCGACGAACAGCTCTACGGAGCGGTCATTGGCAGTCATCATTCGTTGGAAAGTTCGGTCACCGCCGCCTTCGGCCAAGGCCAGAGAAGACATCGCCAACGCTGCTGCAAAGGTACTGATGTGTGCAAATTTCATGTTTGATTCCTCGTTTGGTAGCTGACGGAATCAAGGTAACAATCCGAACCTTTCGTGACGGTGGCGCACAAATTACATATCCGTTATGTGGGGTAGGCAGGTCAGGCCTGAGAAAGAACTGTGGCGAGGGAGCTTGCTCCCGCTGGGGCGCGAAGCGGCCCCCGCTCTTCATCTGAAAAGCGGGGCCTGCTGCGCAGTCCAGCGGGAGCAAGCTCCCTCGACACAGGGTTTGTGTTCACGGTTGGGTGGGGATCGTGTCCTCATCGCGGCGATGGGCGAGCTGATACAACGCCGGCAAGATCAGCAGTGTCAGGATCGTGGAGGACAGGATTCCACCGATCACTACGGTTGCGAGCGGTCGCTGCACTTCCGCGCCAGTACCGGTCGCCAGGGCCATTGGAATAAAGCCCAGGGACGCCACCAGCGCCGTCATCAACACCGGGCGCAAACGTGTCAGCGCTCCAACGTTGATCGCATCAGACAGTGAACGCCCCTCCTCCCGCAGGTTGCGGATGAACGCGATCATCACCAGCCCGTTGAGCACCGCGACCCCCGACAGCGCGATGAAGCCCACCCCCGCCGAGATCGACAACGGAATATCCCGCAACCACAGCGCCATGACCCCGCCGGTCAACGCAAACGGAATCCCGGTGAACACCAGCAAGCCATCCTTGAGGTTGTTGAACATCATGAACAGCAACCCGAACACCAGCAGCAACGCCACCGGCACCACGATCCGCAGGCGCTTGGCCGCCGATTGCAGTTGCTCGAACTGCCCGCCCCAACTTGTCCAGTAACCCGCGGGCACCTGCACCTCTCGCTCGATCACCTCGCCCGCCTCTGCGACGAACGAACCGATATCGCGCCCGCGCACGTTGGCGCTGACGATCACCAGGCGCTTGCCGTTCTCACGGCTGACCTGATTGGGTCCCAGCACCAGATCAAGGCTGGCGACTTCCTTCAAGGCAATAAAACCAATCTGATCGGCCGCACCATTGAGCGGTGCCGGCACCGGAATCAACAGCGCCGACAAACCGTCGATGTCCTTGCGCATGGCATCGGACAATCGCACCACCATGTCGAACCGTCGGTCGCCCTCATACAATGTGCCGGCCTGACGCCCACCCACCGCGACGGCAATGGTGTCCTGCACATCGCCGATGTTGAGCCCGTAACGCGCCGCCTTGTCGCGGTCGATGTTGATGGTCAGCACCGGCAGCCCGGTGGTTTGTTCGACCTTGACCTCGGACGCACCGTTGACCTTCTGCATCGCGGCGGCAATCTTCGCTGCCGTGGCGTTGAGCACGTCCATGTCATCGCCGAACACTTTGACCGCGACGTCGCTGCGCACACCGGAGATCAGTTCGTTGAAGCGCAACTGGATCGGCTGCGACAGTTCATAGTTGCTGCCCGGCAACGTCGCGGCGGCCTGTTGCAGTTCCGCCATCAGGGTTTCGCGAGACTTGCCCGGGTCCGGCCATTGCTCTTTTGGCTTGAGCATCACGTAGCTGTCGGAGATGTTCGGCGGCATCGGGTCGGAGGCGATTTCCGCGGTGCCGGTGCGGGCGAACACCCGCTCGACTTCCGGCACTTTGTTGAGGATCAACGTCTCCAGACGCTGCTGCATGTCCACCGATTGCGTGAGGCTGGTGCCCGGCACACGCAAGGCTTGCAGGGCGAAATCACCTTCACTGAGGCTCGGCACAAACTCGCTGCCCATGCGGCTGGTCAGCACGCCGCTGAGCACGATCACACCCAGCGCTGCGCCCACCGCCACGGCGCGATGGTTCATCACCCACGCCAGCGCCGGCGCATACACCCGGCGCGCACCGCGCATCACGATGCCCTCTTCTTCCTTGACCTTGCCCGTGACAAACAACGCAATCGCCGCCGGCACAAAGGTCACCGACAGCAGCATGGCGCCGAGCAACGCGATCACCACCGTGAACGCCATCGGGTGGAACATTTTCCCTTCGACGCCGCTCAAGGCGAAGATCGGCAGGTACACGACCATGATGATCAACTGGCCGAATATCAGCGGTCTCCGCGCCTCTTTGGCCGCCGCAAACACTTCATGGAAGCGCTCGGAACGGGTCAGCAAACGCCCGTGATGCTGCTGTGCATGGGCCAGCCGTCGCAGGGTGTTTTCGACAATCACCACCGCGCCGTCGACGATGATGCCGAAGTCGAGTGCCCCCAGGCTCATCAGGTTGGCGCTGACCTTGTTGCTGAACATGCCGGTGAAAGTGAACAGCATCGACAGCGGAATCACCATCGCGGTAATCAATGCCGCACGGATGTTGCCCAGGAACAGGAACAGAATTGCGATCACCAGAATCGCACCTTCAATCAGGTTCTTTTTCACGGTAGCGATGGCTTTGTCCACGAGGTGCGTGCGGTCGTACACCGGCACCGCGATCACGCCTTTGGGCAGCGATCGGTTGATCTGTTCCAGCTTGCTGGCGACGGCCTGGGACACGGTGCGGCTGTTTTCGCCGATCAGCATGAACACGGTGCCAAGCACCACTTCACGGCCGTTCTCCGTGGCCGCGCCACTGCGCAGTTCACGGCCGATGTCCACGGTGGCGACGTTCTTCACCCGGATCGGCGTGCCATCGACGTTGGCCATGACGATATTGGCGATGTCCTCGGTGCTCGCCACTTGTCCCGGCGCACGAATCAGCAACTGCTCACCGCTGCGCTCGATGTACCCGGCGCCGACGTTGGCGTTATTGCGCTCAAGCGCCGTGATCAGGTCGGTGAGGGTCAGCTTGTACGCCGCCAGCCGTTTCAGATCGGGAGCGATCTGGTATTCCTTGGCAAAGCCGCCGATGGTGTTGATCTCGGCCACGCCAGGGACATTGCGCAGTTGCGGCTTGATGATCCAGTCCTGAATCACCCGAAGATCGGTCGGTGTATAGGCGCTACCGTCGTCCTTGAGCGCGCCGTCTCTGGCTTCCACGGTCCACAGGAAAATTTCGCCGAGGCCGGTGGAAATCGGCCCCATCACCGCTTCGGTGCCCTCGGGCAATTGCTCCTTGGCGATCTGCAACCGCTCGTTGACCAATTGCCGGGCGAAGAACAGGTCGGTGCCGTCCTTGAAAATCACCGTGACTTGCGACAGCCCCGAACGCGACAGCGAACGGGTCTGTTCCAGCGCCGGCAGACCGGCCATGGCGGTTTCAATCGGGAAGGTGATGCGCTGCTCGGTTTCCAGCGGCGAGAACCCGGCGGCGCCGGTGTTGATTTGCACCTGGACATTGGTGATGTCGGGCACGGCGTCGATCGGCAGTTTTTGATAACTGGCGATCCCGAGGCCGGCCATGAGCAGAACGGCGAGCAGCACGATAATGCGCTGCTCGATGGCAAACTGGATCAGGCGTTCGAACATGAGAACCTTCCACGGATTAATGGGCGTCTTCAGCGCGCTTTTTAATGACTGTGCTCGGCCGAGGCTTTGCCCAGTTCCGATTTGAGAACGAAGCTGCCGGCGCTGGCGACTTGCACACCGGCGTCCAGCCCATGAGTGACTTCCACCAAACCGGCCGCGCGGCTGCCCAACTCCACCGCCTGCGCCTTGAAGCCATCGTCGGTGCGCAAGAACACCGTGGGTTTGTCCTCGACGGTCTGGATAGCGGCTTCCGGCACGGTGACCCTGGCCTGACGGCTGTCGGTCGCCACACGCGCCGTGACGAACAACCCCGGACGCCACGAGCCCTGCGGATTCTCCAGGGTCACGCGAACGGTGGCCGTGCGGGTCTGTTCGCCGAGCAGGCTGCCGACATAGGCCACCGTGCCGGTGACCTCGGCGTTGAGTTCCGGCGCGCTGACAGTGACGGCTTTGCCCACTTGCACCTTGTTCAGATCCTTGGGCGAAACGCCGAACGTCACCCAGACCCGCGACAGATCCGAGAGCGTGAAGGCCGCCGTGGTTTCATCGACTACCTCACCCGGTGCCAGGTGTTTTTCCACCACCCTGCCGTCGAACGGCGCGCGCAGTTCATAGCGATTGCCGCCGGTGGCGACCACGCTCCCGCTGAGCACGCTGATTTTCTGTCGGGCGTTGTTCACGGCGATTTCGGCTTCTTCCAACGCCTGTTTTGCCTGCAACACGTCCTGCTCGGCGGATATCTTGTCTTCCCACAGCTTTTTCTCGCGCTCATAAGTGGTGCGGGCCAAGGCCAAACGACGTTGCGCGGCCGCCTGTTCGCTACGCTGATCGGAAATCTGCTGACTGGCGATCACCGCCAGCAACTGGCCCTTTTTCACCGGCTGCCCGAGGTTGACCGCCACCGACTCGACCACCCCGGGAACTCGCGGCACAACGTGGGCGGTGCGATCCTCGTCAAAGCGCACTTCGCCCGGGAACGACAGGCCGGAACTGATGCTCTGCGCCCGCGCCTCGGCCAGTTCAATACCCGCCGCCGCAATCTGTTCGGCACTCAACTTGATGCGCCCTTCTTCGCCATGCTCGCCCTCGGCTGCCGCGTTTTCTTCAGCGTGATCCGCGTGTTCGGCCGCTTCATCGGCGTGGGCCTCAAGCGGTGCCTTGCCCGCCCACATCGAACCGATACCCATGCCCAGCACCAACGTCGCCACCACGACACCCATCAGTTTTTTATCCATGGAAACTCCTCTGCGCCGTACCGTCGCGCAGTGATCAAAAGGGTGAAATTCAAGGGTTGACGACGAGGTCGCCGAAGATCCGTTCGATGCGCACGCGAGCGTCTGTCGCCTCGCTGACGGCCTGGATGTATTGGCTGCGGGCGCTGATCAGAGTGCGCTGGGCATCGAGCACGTCGAGAAAACCGAACTTGCCCATTTCGAAGCCGCGCGTGGCGCTCTCAACCGCATTTTGTGCGGCGGGCAGAATGGTCTGGTTGAACGCCTGGACTTCGCCGTTGGCGGTCTGCCACTGCTCAAGGGTGGTCTGGATTTCGGTGCGCAAGCGCAGTTCGGTGGCGTTGCGCAGATCCCGCGCCTGATCGGTGCGGCGTGCCGCCGCCAGCACGTTGCCCTGATTGCGGTTGAACAGGGGAATCGGCATCGACAGGCCGACGACGTTGACCCGCTCACGCTCGGTTTCGCTGTATTGGCTGCCGATGCTCACGGTCAGGTCGGGGATGCGCAGGGACTTTTCCAGCCCCAGCGACGCTTCGCGCTGGCTGATCTGGAGCTTGGCCAGGCGCAGCTCGGCGGTCTCGTCGAGACGCTCAAGCAAACGGGTCGGCGGCGGCACTGTCGGCAGGTTTTGCGTGGCGGTCTGTACGGTGGCCGAGGTCGGCAACGGTGCGCCCATGACCTGCGCCAGTTGTTGATAAGCGTTGGTCTGATCGCGCTCGGCGCGGCTCAGTTCCAGGCGTACTTCCGAGCGTTGCACATGCGCCCGCGTGCCTTCGACCGGCGACGACTTGCCCGCCTCGATTCGCCCATTGGCCACGCGCAAGCCATCCTCGGCCAGTTGCAGCGACTGGCGGGACAGTTGCAGTCTTTGCTGCGCGGTTTGCGCACGGTTGAACGCCTGAATCACATCGGCGCGCAAGGCATTGCGTTTGCGCTCCAGTTCGATCCCGGCGGCGTCCTGGGCGCGGCTGGCGACATCGATCCGCGCACCGCGCTTGCCACCCAGCTCAATCGGCTGGCTGAGCATCACGGTGGTGGTGCGCGAATCGCGGCGGGTGTCCTCGGCTTCCCACGACAATTCGGGATTGGGGATCAGTCCGGCCTGTTTGCGCTCACCCTCGGCGATGCCAATTTCCCATTGGGCCGCGGCCAGATCCGGGTTGCCGGCAAAGGCTGTTTGCAGGGCCTGATCCAGGGTCAGGGTCGATGCCCCCGCAAGGCTTGTACTGGCCAACAACAGAATGCCGCTGGCTGTTTTTTTCAGGCGTGACCGCGCCGTCAGGTGTGTTAAACCGGGCAATTGGAAGTCTTCCTTTATTCAAGAATCTTTGATGCCGCCACGGTAGGGTTTTGAACTTATCGACAAGGTGACAGGAGCATTACAAATCCGTTATCCACGGTTGGCTGAAGTTGTTTTGTTCTAGGATGCGAAGTGCACCAGGGCTTTGTCGCAATGTATGGAAACAAATACTCAGCACTTATCTGCCGAACAGCACTTGCTGGATGCAATACATGGCTATTGACGCATTCTTGCTGCGACAGGCTGTCGTAGACCGCCGATTTAAAGGCCTCGGACGTTGACCCTGTAGCCACTACAGCCTTTACCGTATCCGCCATTCAGTGATCGAAACTCATTCGGACCCTTTACCAAAACAACAACTTCCCGCTCAACTTAATTAAATATCCCTTAAATAAAAGTGGTGATAGATCATGCGAATCCTTGTCGTCGAGGACGAGCTTAAAACTGCCGAATACTTGCATCAGGGTTTGACCGAAAGTGGTTATATCGTTGACCACGCGGCCACCGGCGCGGATGGATTGCATCTGGCGCAACAGCAGGCCTATGACCTGATTATTCTCGACGTGAATCTGCCGGAACTGGACGGCTGGGACGTACTGGAACAACTGCGCCGCACTCACTCCACCCGGGTGATGATGCTCACGGCGCGCGGGCGTCTGGCGGACAAGATTCGTGGCCTCGATCTGGGCGCGGATGATTATCTGGTCAAGCCGTTCGAGTTTCCCGAACTTCTCGCACGGGTGCGCACCCTGATGCGCCGCAGCGAGAACATCCCGCTGCCACAGGTACTGAAAGTCGCCGATCTGGAACTCGACCCCTGTCGTCATCGTGCGTTTCGTGGCAAGCAACGCATCGACCTGACCACCAAGGAGTTCGCCCTGCTGCATCTGTTGATGCGCCAGTCCGGCGAGGTGCTGACACGCACGCAGATCATTTCGCTGGTGTGGGACATGAACTTCGACTGCGACACCAACGTGGTCGAAGTGTCGATCAGGCGTTTGCGGGCAAAGATCGATGACCCGTTCGACAACAAGTTGATCCACACCCTGCGCGGTGTCGGTTACGTGCTGGAGTCGCGGGAATGAAGCCGGCCAGCCTGTCGATGCGGCTGGGGCTGACGGTCAGTATTCTCGGCGCGCTGCTGGTGGTGTCCCTGGCGATCCTGGCGTATTTCGCACTGACCCATGAGCTGAACGCGTTATCCAGGGACAGTCTGGAGAAGAAGATGGAGCAGGTCGAACACAGCCTGTCGCTGTACACCGACACCGGCGAAATCAGTGCGAAACCGCACATTCTGCTCGATCAGGTCATGGGCCATGACAACCTCACGCTAACGATTTACGACCGCAGCAACCTGCGCACGCAACTGCTCAAATCCGGCACCGGCTTGGCCGATCCACGACTTGAATTGAAGGTGGTGCGGGCCGTCAGCGACGAGTTGGCCTACGCCACCAGCACTGACGCCGAGGGGGCGAAATTCCTCACGGCGTCCAGGCTGATCAGCCTCAAGGACGGCACCCGTGTCCCGGTGCTGTTGTCGATGGACAACGCCCACAATGAGGCCTTGCTCAGCGCCTACCTGCGCTCGACCCTGATTGCCTTGCCGTTGCTGCTGATCTTTATCGGACTGAGTGCCTGGGGTGCGGTGCAGCGTGGTCTGGCGCCGATGCGCGAGTTTCGCAAAGTGGCGGCGATGGTCTCGACTCAGGATCTGGATCATCGGCTGTCGGTGGTGAATATGCCCCAGGAGCTGAGTGAGTTGGCGCAGGGCATCAACTTCATGCTGCATCGCCTCGATACCGGTGTGCAGCAGCTGTCACAGTTCTCCGATGATCTGGCGCATGAGCTGCGCACGCCGATCAACAATTTGATGGGCAAGGCGCAGGTGACGTTGTCTCGCGAACGCAGCGTGGATGAGTACAAGGATGTGCTGGTGTGCTGCACTGAAGAACTGGAGCGCGTGGCGCGGATCGTCTCGGACATGCTGTTTCTGGCACAGGTCAGTCACCCGTCGGAACTCGTGCCGTTCGAGTCGGTTGCCCTGGAAGAAGAAGCCTGGAAAGTCGCCGAGATGTTCTTCCTGTCGGCGCAGGACAAGCAGATCCATTTGAACGTGGTCGGCCGTGCGCGGGTGATGGGTGACCGGTTGATGATTCAACGCGCGATCTCGAACTTGCTGTCCAACGCGCTACGCCACTGCCCGGTCGGGAAAACCGTGACGCTGCTGATTGAGCGCGGCGCGACCCAGGTTTCGTTGCTGGTCAGCAACCCGGGCGTGGGGATTGAGGCACAGCATCTGCCGCACCTGTTTGATCGGTTCTACCGAGTCGATAGCAGCCGCTCGCGTTCACAAGGCAGCACCGGGCTGGGGTTGGCGATAGTGCGGTCGATCATGAGCCTTCATCAGGGTGTGGCCGAGGTGAAGAGCTTGCCGGGTGCGATGACGGTGTTTCGGTTGGGATTTCCCGCGGTTGACGGGGTGGAGCGCTGAGCCGGTCACACAGGCTGTGAACACCGCATCTCATTGTGGGCATGAGCCTGCTCGCGATGGCAATGGATCAGACGCTAAAGAAAACGGCACCTCTCGGTGCCGTTCTGCTTCACACGATCGAGCTATTTATTTACGCGCCGCCTCCCACGATTTCAGCAGTTCGGCATAACTCACGGTTTCACCCTTGGGCTTCTCGTTCGCCAGTTTCGGCTTCGGTGCACCCGGCTGATCGAACCAGTACTGAGCATCGCGCTCAGGGTTCATTTTCGGTGCGCAGGTGGCTTGAGCCTTCGAGCGTTCCAGACGCGCCATGATCGCGTCCTGATCCTTGGCCAGGCCATCCAGCGCCTGTTGCGGAGTCTTCTCGCCGCTGGCCGCTTCCGCGATGTGGCTCCACCACAGTTGAGCCAGACGTGGATAGTCCGGCACGTTGGTCCCGGTCGGGGTCCATTGCACGCGGGCCGGGCTGCGATAGAACTCGACCAGACCGCCGAGTTTCGGTGCCAGGTCGGTCATGGCTTGCGAGTTGATGTCCGACTCGCGAATCGGCGTCAGGCCGATAATGGTTTTCTTCAGCGACACGGTTTTCGACGTGACGAATTGCGCATAAAGCCAGGCCGCCAGTTTCTGCTTCTCAGGCGTGGACTTCATGAACGTCCACGAACCCACGTCCTGATAACCGAGCTTCATGCCCTCTTCCCAGTACGGCCCGCGTGGCGATGGCGCCATGCGCCATTTCGGCGTGCCATCGGCGTTCATCACCGGCAGGCCCGGTTTGGTCATGTCGGCGGTGAACGCGGTGTACCAGAAGATCTGTTGGGCGATGTTGCCTTGGGACGGCACCGGGCCGGATTCGGAGAAGGTCATGCCCGCCGCTTCCGGTGGCGCGTAGGCCTTGAGCCAGTCGACGTATTTCTGCGTCGCGTAGACCGCCGCCGGGCCGTTGGTGTCGCCACCACGGGTCACGCTGGAACCGACCGGGTGGCAATCCTCGACGCGGATGCCCCACTCGTCCACCGGCAAGCCATTGGGAATGCCTTTGTCGCCGGCACCGGCCATGGAGAACCAGGCATCGGTGAAGCGCCAGCCGAGGGACGGGTCTTTCTTGCCGTAGTCCATGTGCCCGTAGACGCGCTTGCCGTCGATTTCCTTGACGTCTTCACTGAAGAACTTGGCGATGTCTTCATAGGCCGACCAGTTCACCGGAACGCCCAGTTCATAACCGTATTTTTCTTTGAATTTCGCTTTCAAATCCGCCCGCTCGAACCAGTCGGCGCGAAACCAGTACAGGTTGGCGAACTGTTGGTCAGGCAATTGATAGATCTTGCCGTCCGGTGCAGTGGTGAACGAAATGCCGATAAAGTCCTTGAGGTCCAGGGTCGGCGAGGTGAAGTTCTTGCCTTCGTTGGCCATCAGGTCGGTGATCGATTCGGTCTTGCCGTAGCGAAAGTGCGTACCGATCAGGTCCGAGTCGTTGACCCAACCGTCATAGATGTTTTTGTCCGACTGCATCTGGGTTTGCAGCTTTTCCACCACGTCGCCTTCTTGCAGCAAGTCGTGGGTCAGCTTGATCCCGGTGATTTCGGTGAAGGCCTTGGCCAGGGTTTTGGATTCATATTCGTGGGTCGCGATGGTTTCCGAAACCACCTTGATGCTCATCCCGCGAAACGGCTCGGCGGCCTTGATGAACCACTTCAGCTCTTCGAGCTGCTGCTCTGGAGTAAGGGTGGACGGCTTGAACTCGCTGCCAATCCATTTCTTCGCGGCGTCTTCGTAGGCATCGGCCCAGGCCGAAGCGCTCAGACCGCTGAGTGCCAGCATGGCTGCCAATGAAATGCTATGTCGCAGCTTATTGTTTTTGTCGAACATAGAGACCTCCTGTTTGGTTTTCGGAGCAACATTGCCGATCGATTTCGACTAGCCCCAACGCATCACAGCCAACAGCCACACCAGGGACAACGCGAACGCAACCCAGATGCTCCAGTCGGTGACGCCGATTACCAGCAAATGCAGGTAGGCGCTGCCGAGAAGACCGATAAACAGCCGATCGCCACGGGTGGTGGCAATCGGCAAGAAACCACGCCGAGGGACACTCGGCGAACGTAATTCCCAGGTCGTCATGCCCGTCAGAATCAGGCCAATGACAATGAAGAACGCCGCAGTGGGGACCGTCCAGCTCATCCATTCCATCATCAGCTCCTCAGACCCGGCCCAGGGCAAAGCCCTTGGCCACGTGGTTGCGAACAAACCAGATCACCAGCATGCCCGGCAGGATGGTCAACACCCCCGCCGCTGCCAGCACGCCCCAGTCGATGCCCGACGCCGAGACCGTGCGGGTCATCACCGCCGCGATCGGCTTGGCATTCACCGATGTCAGCGTTCGCGCCAGCAGCAGTTCGACCCAGGAAAACATAAAGCAGAAGAACGCCGTGACGCCGATCCCGGAACCAATCAGCGGGACGAAAATCTTCACGAAGAACTTGGGGAAACTGTAGCCGTCAATGTAGGCGGTCTCGTCGATTTCTTTCGGAACGCCGGACATGAAGCCTTCCAGAATCCAGACCGCCAACGGCACGTTGAACAGGCAATGAGCCAGCGCCACGGCGATGTGCGTGTCGAACAGACCAATCGAGGAATACAGCTGGAAGAACGGCAACAGGAACACCGCCGGCGGCGCCATGCGGTTGGTCAGCAGCCAGAAAAACAGGTGCTTGTCACCGAGAAAGCGGTAGCGCGAGAACGCGTAAGCCGCTGGCAACGCCACGCTCAGGGAAATGATCGTGTTCAGGCTCACGTAGTACAGCGAGTTGAGGTAGCCGTTGTACCAGCTCGGATCGGTGAAGATCACCTTGTAGTTGGCGAAGGTGAAATCCTGCGGAAACAGCGTCAGACCGCCGAGGATTTCAGTGTTGCTCTTGAAGGACATGTTCAGCAGCCAGTAGATCGGCACCAGCAGGAACAGGATGTAGATCAGCAACGGAATAAGCTTTCTCTTGCTCATGGCGGACCTCAGCGGTTGGCGTCAGAGTGAGTCATGGCGGTGTAGAACAGCCAGGACACCAACAGAATGATCAGGAAATACACCAGCGAGAAAGCCGCCGCCGGGCCGAGGTCGAATTGCCCTACGGCCATCTGGGTCAACGTCTGACTCAGGAAGGTCGTGGCATTCCCCGGACCACCGCCCGTGAGGACGAAGGGCTCGGTGTAGATCATGAAACTGTCCATGAACCGCAGCATCACGGCGATCAACAGCACGCTCTTGAGCTTGGGCAACTGGATGTGTCGGAAAACTGCCCAGGCCGAGGCCCGATCAATCCGCGCCGCCTGGTAGTAGACGTCCGGAATGGCCCGCAAACCGGAAAAGCACAACAGCGCCACCAGCGACGTCCAGTGCCAGACGTCCATCACCAGCACCGTGACCCAGGCGTCCATGGTGTTCGCCGCATAGTTGTAGTTGATGCCCATGGCCTTGAGGCTGGCACCGAGCAGACCGATGTCCGCACGGCCGAAAATCTGCCAGATGGTGCCGACCACGTTCCACGGGATCAGGAGCGGAATCGCCAGAATGATCAGCACCAGCGATGACCAGCGACCCTTGGTCGGCATGGTCAGGGCGATGGCGATGCCCAACGGGATTTCGATCAGCAGCACGCAGCCGGAATAGATGAATTGCCGCAGCAGCGAGTCGTGCAGGCGCGGATCAAGCAGCACCTGTTTGTACCAGTCGGCACCGACGAAATAGCGACTGGACTGGTCGAAGATGTCCTGCACCGAGTAGTTGACCACGGTCATCATCGGGATCACCGCACTGAACGCCACCAGCAGAAACACCGGCAGGACCAGCCACCAGGCCTTGTTGTTCTGCACCTTGTTCATGGCTGCACCTCCAGAAGGTAATCGTCCGCATAGACCATCAACCACTGCGCCGGGAAGCTGATCCAGGCCGTGCCCTCCGGTACCGGTTTGTCTTCGGCCAGACGCACTTTCAACGGCGCGCCGTCGAGGTTCAGGGTCATGATCTTGTAGGTGCCGAGGTCTTCGACGTGTACGACTTGTGCCTGCATCGCGTCATCGAACGGCTCGTCCCACACGTGCACGAACTCCGGACGGATGCCGACCTTCAGGGTTTTCCACTCGGACTCGGCGATACGTTTCTGTTGTGCGTCGGATAAAGGCAGATGCGTCGAAGCAAAACCGACGCCGCCCGGTTGTGGCTGCACCTCGATCAGGTTCATCCCCGGGCTGCCAATGAAATAGCCGACAAAGGTGTGAGTCGGCCGCTCGAACAATTCGCGCGGGGTGCCGAACTGCACGATCTGGCCGCCGTACATCACCGCGATCTTGTCGGCGAAGGTCGAGGCTTCGAGTTGATCGTGGGTGACGTAGACCATGGTGATGTTGAACTGCTCGTGGATCTGCTTGAGCTTGCGCCGCAGTTTCCACTTCAGGTGCGGGTCGATTACCGTCAGCGGTTCATCAAAGAGGATGGCCGAAACGTCGTCGCGGACCAGTCCACGGCCCATCGAGACTTTCTGTTTTTCGTCGGCGGTGAGGTTGCGCGCCTTTTTGCTCAGCAGCGCCTGGAGGTCAAGGACCTCGGCAATTTCCTGCACCTTGCTGTGAATTTTCGCCTCGGCCATGCCCTGATTGCGCAGGGGGAAGGCCAGGTTGTCGAACACCGTCATGGTGTCGTAGACCACCGGAAACTGGAAAACCTGAGCGATGTTGCGCTTCTCGGGAGTCAGGTCGTTGACCACTTTGCTGTCGAACAGCACTTGGCCCTGAGACGGGCTGAGCAACCCGGAAATGATGTTGAGCAGCGTCGATTTGCCGCAGCCCGAAGGCCCGAGCAAGGCATAAGCACCGCCCTGTTCCCAGACGTGGTCCATCTCGCGGATCGCGTAATCCTCGGGGCCGGTCGGCGTGCTGGTGTAGCTGTGGGCGAGGTTCTGCAAACGGATTTCGGCCATCAGGCAACCCTCGCGATACGGCGACCGGGCGCCTGGACCAGCCGCCCCTGCGCATCGAACACAAACAGTTTATGGGTCGGGATATAGATGCGGATCGGCGCATCGACGTCGTATTCGTGGACGCCGGGCAAGTGCAGCACCAGCAGGAAATGCTCGTTGCGCACGTGCAGGAAGGTTTCCGAACCGCTGATCTCGGCGACCTCGACGGTCACCGCGAGTTCGAGGTCATCGTCGTTGCTCGGCACCAGTGAGATATGACTTGGGCGCACGCCAAAGCGGAACTCGCCCTCGCCCACCGGGCGCAAATCGACGTTCAACGGGAAGTGCACAAAATTGGCGAAGCTCACTTCGTTACCGGCAATCCGTCCCGGCATCAGGTTGATCGGCGGCTCGGAGAACAATTCGGCAGCCAGCACGGTTTTTGGCTGGTGATAGACCTCGGAGGATTTACCGCTCTGGACCACCCGGCCTTCGTGAAGAATGGTGGTGGTGCCGCCAAGGGCCAGTGCTTCGTTGGGTTCGGTGGTGGCGTAGATGGCGATGGTGTGCCGGGCCTTGAACAGCTCGCGCATTTCCTGGCGCAGTTCTTCGCGCAACTTGTAGTCGAGGTTCACCAGCGGCTCGTCGAACAGAATCAGCTCGGCATCCTTGACCAACGCCCGGGCCATCGCGGTGCGCTGCTGTTGGCCGCCAGAAAGCTCCAGCGGATAGCGCTTGAGGAATTTCTCGATGCGCAGCATCTTCGCGGTTTCCAGCACTTTGCTCTGGATCAACTCGTTGGAGACACCGCCCTGGCGCAATGGCGAAGCGATGTTGTCGAAGACGGTCATGGTCGGGTAGTTGATGAACTGCTGATAGACCATCGACACGTTGCGCAAACGCACCGTGCGTTGTGTGACATCGACACCGTTCATCAGGATTCGGCCGCTGTCGGGCTTGTCCAGGCCCGCCATCAGGCGCATCAGACTGGTCTTGCCGGACAGCGTGCGCCCGAGCAAAACGTTGAAGGATCCGGGTTCGAAACTCAGGCACGCATCGTCGATCCAGGTCTGGCCCTCGACGGTACGGCTGACGTGCTCCAGGGTTAATGACATGGCTCGGCCTTTTTATTATTTGGAGTCAAGCGACCCAGGCTGTAGAGCGAGTTTCATGCCAGAAATTGCAAGCTATTGATCTGCTTTGAAAATGTTTGAAGTGATGACAAATCAACGTTCGTTGCTGAACAGAAATGAACAACGGCGACTGAACAATTGAACAATCCAGCCGTTGACAATGAACAATAGTGAACAACACTCTACGGATGCTTTTTGCCTTCCCGCGAGCAAAAACCTGTGGGAGCGAGCCTGCTCGCGATAGCGGTGGATCAGTCGACATCAGTATTGACTGACCCACCGCTATCGCGAGCAGGCTCGCTACCACAAGGGAATACCTATAACAACAATAAAAGCGTTATTCAGAGGCTGACTGTCATGGCCGCACCTGCCCCCGTTTTGTCCCACGACACCATCATCCAGGACTCCTGGTCCCGTTGCCGCGCGTTCGGCCTCAATCATCAAAGCGCACCGGCGTTCGATCAGTTGCCTGCCGATGGCATCGCCCAGTTGCTGGAAAGCCAGCATTCGCTGGTGCAGACCACGCACCAGGAAGTCCTGCCGTATTACGAAAACATCCTGAGCAATTCCAATTGCCTGATCATGCTCGCCGACAATCAGGGCCAGGTGCTGACGTCCTGGGGCACCCAGCGCTTCATCGAGCCGAGCCTGACCCGCGGCTTTAGCGCCGGGGCCAGTTGGATGGAGCGTTGCAGCGGCACCAACGCGATCGGCACTGCGCTGGCCTGCGAGCAGGCGGTGCACATCGAACACGATGAGCATTTCCTGAAAGCCAACCGCTTCATGACCGGTTCCGCCGCGCCGATTTTCGATGCCGAGCGCAAGGTGATCGCGGTGCTGGACGTGTCCAGCGACAGCTACCTGCCGCCGTCCCACACCCTCGGCATGGTCAAGATGATGAGCCAGACCGTGGAAAACCGGCTGATCCTCAACCTCTTTCACGGCCAGCATTTTCAACTGACCTTCAACACCGGGCTGAACAACCTCGACAGCCAATGGGCCGGTTTGCTGATCTTCGATGAAACCGGCCAGGTGCTGTCGGCTAACCGCCGGGCTGACAATCTGCTGGGGATCAGCCTGTCCCGGGTCAGTGTCGAAAGCCTGTTCAAGGTGTCGTTGCTGGAGTTGCTGAACCAGCCGGAAGGCCTGCCTTTTGCGTTGCAAGCCTCCGGGCGCAACCGTTTTCAATGCCTGTTGAAGCGGCCGAAACAGGTGTCGATTCAGGCTCGACTGTTTTCTGAGGCCAAGAGCGCGGAACCGGCCGCGACCGTGCCCGCCGCAATCAGCCTCAGCACCTTGCATTTCGGCGACAGTCGCGTGGAAAAAGCCGTGCGTCAGGCCGAGCGTTTGCTGGAAAAAGATATTCCGCTATTGATCCACGGTGAAACCGGGGTCGGCAAGGAGGTCTTCGTCAAAGCGCTGCATCAGGCCAGTTCGCGAAGCAAACAACCGTTCATTGCCGTCAACTGTGCAGCGATCCCCGCCGAACTGGTGGAGTCCGAGCTGTTTGGCTACGAGAAAGGCGCGTTCACCGGCGCCAATCAGAAAGGCAGTATCGGACTGATCCGCAAGGCTGACAAAGGCACACTGTTCCTTGATGAAATCGGTGACATGCCATTGCCGACACAAGCTCGCCTTCTAAGGGTTTTGCAGGAACGGTGCGTGCAACCGGTAGGCAGCAGCGAGTTGTTCCCGGTGGACATCCGCATCATTTCCGCGACCAACCGTTCGTTGCGCGAGCAAGTGCAGCTCGGGCGGTTTCGCGAGGACCTTTATTACCGAATCGGCGGTTTGACCCTGGAATTGCCGCCGTTACGGGAACGCACCGACAAACAGGCGCTGTTCAAGCGCTTGTGGGAACAGCATCGCGAGCCATCGCAGTGGGCCGGGTTGAGCCGTGAGGTGATGGAGTTGTTCGGCCGTCATCCGTGGCCGGGGAATTTAAGGCAGGTCAGCAGCGTGATGCAGGTGGCGCTGGCCATGGCCGAAGAACAACCGGTGCGGCCGGAGCATTTGCCGGATGATTTTTTTGTCGATCTGGAGATGGAGCCGGTGGATTCGCCGGAACCGCTGGCGGTGGATTTGAATGATGCCGAGGATTTGAACCGGTTGTTGCAGGCGGCTGGGGGGAATATCTCGCACCTCGCCCGGCGTCTTGGCGTTAGCCGCAATACTCTTTACAAGCGGTTGCGCCAGGCTGATTGACGAGTGAGCAGTCGTGGCTGGGGCCGGCTGGAGACCCTTCGCGGGCAAGCCTCGCTCCTACAGGGGCGCGTCGTTCGCCAATATTGTGTACGACGCGACCTTGTAGGAGCGAGGCTTGCCCGCGAAGGCGCCAGATCAAACACCACATAACCTCGCGGACTGCCCAAAAACAAAAACCCGCACAAGGCGGGTTTTGTTTTGCGGCATTCGAAGCAGTCAGTCAGCCAACCGCCAGGTCGTGCCGCCCTTCCCGTCTTCCAGCACCACGCCCATCGCGGTCAACTGGTCGCGGATACGGTCGGACTCAGCCCAGTCCTTGTTGGCACGGGCAGTCAAACGCGCCTGAATCAGCGCATCAACCTCAGCCGCATCCACGCGCCCTTCAGCGCCGGCCTGCAAGAAGTCATCGGCCTCAAGCTGCAGCACGCCCAGCACGCTGGCCAGTTCCTTCAAGCGCGCCGCCAAACCTGCCGCCGCATTGAGATCGCTCTCGCGCAGACGGTTGATCTCGCGAACCATCTCGAACAGCACCGCGCAGGCTTCCGGCGTGCCGAAGTCGTCGTTCATCACCTGGGTGAAACGCTCGACGAAGGCTTCACCGCCAGCTGGCGCCACGCTCGGCAGGCCTTTCAACGCATGGTAGAAACGCTCGAGTGCGCCTTTGGCGTCCTTGAGGTTGTCTTCCGAATAGTTGATCGCGCTGCGGTAGTGGCTCGACACCAGCAGGTAACGCACGACTTCCGGGTGGTACTTTTCCAGCACGTCGCGAATGGTGAAGAAGTTGTTCAAGGACTTGGACATCTTCTCGCCATTGATGCGAATCATGCCGCAATGCATCCACGCGTTGGCGTAGGTCTTGCCGGTGGCCGCTTCGCTCTGGGCGATTTCGTTTTCGTGGTGCGGGAATTCGAGGTCGCTGCCGCCGCCATGAATGTCGAAGGTCTCGCCGAGGCAGCAGGTCGACATCACCGAGCACTCAATGTGCCAGCCCGGACGCCCGTCGCCCCACGGCGAAGGCCAGCTCGGCTCGCCCGGCTTGGCGCCTTTCCACAGCACGAAGTCCAGCGGGTCCTGCTTGGACTCGTCGACTTCGATCCGCGCGCCGATGCGCAAGTCTTCGATTTTTTTGCGCGACAGCTTGCCGTAGCCCATGAACTTGGCAACGCGGTAATACACGTCGCCATTGCCCGGAGCGTAGGCGTAACCCTTGTCGATCAGGGTCTGGATCATGGTCTGCATGCCAGCGATGTGATCGGTGGCCCGCGGCTCCATGTCCGGCTTGAGGATATTGAGGCGCGCCTCGTCCTCATGCATCGCGGTGATCATGCGTTCGGTCAGCACGTCGAACGGTTCGCCGTTCTCCTTGGCCCGATTGATGATCTTGTCTTCAATGTCGGTGATGTTGCGCACATACGTCAGGTTATAACCGCTGAACCGCAACCAGCGGGTCACCAGGTCGAACGCGACCATGCTGCGGCCATGGCCAATGTGGCAGTAGTCGTACACGGTCATCCCGCAGACGTACATGCGCACATTGTTGCCATCCAGCGGCTTGAAGACTTCTTTGCTCTTGGTGAGCGTGTTGTAGATCGTAAGCACTTTAGTTTCCTTGAATCACTGGCCCCACGAATCACGCAAGGTCACGGTACGGTTGAATACCGGAGCACCTGGTTTCGAGTCCTTGATATCCGCGCAGAAGTAACCTTCGCGCTCGAACTGGAAACGGTCTTCCGGCTGTGCATTGCCCAGCGAGGGTTCAGCACGACAACCGGTGAGGACTTGCAGCGAGTCAGGGTTGATGTTGTCCAGGAAACTGGCGCTGTCTTCGGCCTTCTCAGGGTTCGCAGAGCGGAACAGGCGATCGTACAGACGCACTTCGCACTCGACGCTGGCCGCGGCCGGCACCCAGTGCACCACGCCTTTGACCTTGCGGCCTTCAGGGTTCTTGCCCAATGTTTCCGGGTCGTAGGAGCAACGCAGTTCGACGATGTTGCCCTCGGCGTCCTTGATCGCTTCGTCGGCGCGGATCACGTAGCTGCCGCGCAGACGCACTTCGCCGTTCGGCTCCAGGCGCTTGTAGCCTTTCGGCGGCTCTTCCATGAAGTCTTCACGGTCGATGTAGATCTCACGGGCGAACGGCAGGACGCGCATGCCCATGTCTTCTTTCGGGTGGCACGGCAGTTCGAGGTTCTCGACCTGGCCTTCCGGGTAGTTGGTGATCACGACTTTCAGCGGACGCAACACGCACATGGCGCGCGGGGCGCTGTGGTCGAGGTCGTCACGGATGCTGAATTCGAGCATGCCGAAGTCGACCACGCCGTCGGAACGGTTGGTGCCGACCATTTCGCAGAAGTTGCGGATCGATTTCGGCGTGTAGCCACGACGACGGAAGCCCGACAGCGTGGACATGCGCGGATCGTCCCAACCGAAGACGTGCTTTTCATCGACCAGTTGCTTGAGCTTGCGCTTGCTGGTGATGGTGTAGTTCAGGTTCAGACGGCTGAACTCGTACTGGCGCGGTTTTGCCGGGACCGGCAGGTTCTCGAGGAACCACTCGTACAGCGGACGGTGGCTTTCGAACTCCAGGGTGCAGATCGAGTGAGTGATGCCTTCGATGGCGTCCGACTGACCATGGGTGAAGTCATAGTTCGGGTAGATGCACCACTTGTCGCCGGTCTGGTGGTGATGGGCGTGACGGATGCGGTACATGATCGGGTCGCGCAGGTTCATGTTCGGCGAGGCCATGTCGATCTTGGCCCGCAGCACGCGTGCGCCGTCCGGGAATTCGCCGGCACGCATGCGGGCGAACCAGTCGAGGTTTTCTTCCACGGAGCGATCACGGAACGGGCTGTTCTTGCCCGGTTCGGTCAGGGTGCCGCGGTATTCCTTGGCCTGTTCAGGGCTCAGGTCATCGACGTAGGCCTTGCCGGCCTTGATCAGCTCGACAGCCCAGTCGTGCAACTGGTCGAAATACTGCGAGGCATAGCGCACTTCGCCGGACCATTCAAAGCCCAGCCATTTGACGTCGCTTTCGATCGCGTCGATGTATTCCTGGTCTTCCTTGGCCGGGTTGGTGTCGTCGAAACGCAGGTGCGTGACGCCGCCAAATTCCTGGGCCAGGCCGAAGTTCACGCAAATCGACTTGGCGTGACCGATGTGCAGGTAGCCGTTGGGCTCAGGCGGGAAACGGGTGACGATCTGCGTGTGCTTACCCGAGTCCAGGTCCGCCTGGATGATCGGGCGCAGGAAATTGACCGGCACGGCAGGGCCGGTCTTGGAATTCGAGGTAGGGTCGACAGTGGGCTTGCTCATAGGATCCTTGAACGTACAAGTGCGCGGCCAGTTGGCCAAATCAAAGCGGCTGTTAAAACAAAGGGGCTTATCATAGCCGATGCCGTCAAGTCGCTGACAGAGCAGGCCCGAAAACGGGTGCATTTAATCGGATGCAAATGAAAAACAGCCTCGAAATTCGCGCCCGGCACGCTAAACTGCGCACCTTGGCCGACATTGGCCGGACCGGTTGAGGGCTTAAATGCCCCGAAACCCACGAATTCATTGAATGAGTAGTAATCATGACCAAAGTCAAACTGACCACCAACCATGGCGACATCGTCCTGGAACTGAACGCTGAAAAGGCACCGCTGACCGTTGCCAACTTCATCGAGTACGTCAAAGCCGGTCACTACGAAAATACCGTTTTCCACCGCGTCATCGGTAACTTCATGATCCAGGGCGGCGGTTTCGAGCCAGGCATGAAAGAAAAGAAAGACAAGCGCCCAAGCATCCAGAACGAAGCCGACAACGGCCTGCCGAACGACAAGTACACCGTCGCCATGGCCCGCACCATGGAGCCGCATTCGGCATCCGCCCAGTTCTTCATCAACGTGGCTGACAACAGCTTCCTGAACCACAGCGCCAAGACCACTCAGGGCTGGGGCTACGCAGTATTCGCCAAAGTCGTTGAAGGCACCGACGTTGTCGACAAGATCAAAGGTGTTTCCACCACCATGAAATCCGGCCACCAGGACGTGCCAGCAGAAGACGTGATCATCGAGAAAGCCGAGATCATCGAAGCGTGATACTGCTGATTTCAGACTTGCATCTGGAAGAGGAGCGCCCGGACATCACCCGGGCGTTTCTGGATTTGCTCGCCGGACGCGCCCGCTCGGCGAGTGCGTTGTACATTCTGGGCGACTTTTTCGAGGCGTGGATTGGCGACGATGCCATGACGCCGTTCCAGCGTTCCATCTGCCAGGCCCTGCGCACCCTTAGCGACAGCGGCACGGCCATATTTCTGATGCACGGCAATCGCGACTTCATGCTCGGCCAGGCCTTCTGCAAACAGGCCGGCTGCACGTTGCTGAAGGACCCGAGTGTCGTGCAGTTCAACGGCGAGCCGGTGCTTTTGATGCACGGCGACAGCCTCTGCACCCGCGACGAAGCTTATATGAAGCTGCGTCGCTACCTGCGCAATCCGATCACCCTGTTCATCCTGCGGCACCTGCCGTTGCGCACGCGGCATAAACTGGCGCGCAAACTGCGCAGTGAAAGCCGGGCCCAGACGCGGATGAAGGCCAATGACATCGTCGATGTCACGCCGGACGAAGTGCCGCGGATCATGCAGGAATTTGGCGTAAAAACCTTGATCCATGGGCACACCCATCGCCCGGCCATCCACAAGTTGCAGATTGGCGAGCAAGCGGCCAAGCGCATTGTGCTGGGGGATTGGGACCGTCAGGGCTGGGCGTTGCAAGTGGATGAGCAAGGGTTTGCCCTCGCCCCCTTCGACTTCGCCCCACCGCCACAACTCGCAGCCCCCACGAACTAAAAGGCCACCACAGACCCCATTGTGGGAGCGAGCCTGCTCGCGAAGGCGGTGTGTCAGCTGAGATAGATGTTGACTGAGAGGACGCTATCGCGAGCAGGCTCACCCCTACATTTTTGATCTTCATGAGACGCAAACTCTGTGTCGCCGACAATACCCTGTGGGAGCGAGCCTGCTCGCGATGGCGGTGTGTCAGTTGAGATAGATGTTGACTGACAGGACGCTTTCGCGAGCAGGCTCGCTCCCACATTTTTGATCTTCATGAGACGCAAATTATGTGTCGCCGACAATACCCTGTGGGAGTGAGCCTGCTCGCGAAGGCGGTGTGTCAGTTGAGATAGATGTTGACTGACAGGACGCTTTCGCGAGCAGGCTCGCTCCCACATTTTTGATCTTCATGAGACGCAAATTATGTGTCGCCGACAATACCCTGTGGGAGTGAGCCTGCTCGCGAAGGCGGTGTGTCAGTTGAGATAGATGTTGACTGACAGGACGCTTTCGCGAGCAGGCTCGCTCCCACATTTTT